>PLED01000045.1 GCA_003136355.1 Vulcanimicrobiota bacterium
TCGGGATAGAGCGTGCCTTGCACCAAGAATTTGACGCCTGGGATTTTGGCGGCTTCCTCTTCGAATACCGCGATGAACTCGTGGCCGATGCGGATGCGCTTCTCCTCGGGGTCCGCAATGCCGTGCAGCCGCCGCAAAAACCGCTCGCGCGCGTCGACTGCTTCTACATTTAAATGAAGGACCTCGACGAACGCCTCGACCACTAGCGCGGCTTCATTCTTGCGCAGCAGCCCATGGTCCACGAAGATGCACGTCAGCTGCTCGCCGACCGCACGCGAAACAAGCGTTGCCGCTACCGCCGAGTCAACGCCTCCCGAAAGCGCGCAGATGACTTTGTCGCTGCCGACGCGCTCGCGAATCTCGGCGATGGTGAGCTCGACGAACGACTCCATGCGCCAATCCGAACCGATCCCCGCAATGCCGTGCACAAAGTTGTCAAGCACGCGGCGGCCGATTTCGGTGTGTGCAACTTCGGGATGAAACTGCACACCGTATATTTTTCGGGCGTCGTCGGCCATCGCCGCAACCTTGCAGCGTTCCGTGGAAGCGATCTCTGAAAACCCCGGCGGCAGCTTCGCCACCGAATCGCCGTGCGACATCCAGGCGCGCGATTCCGCGGGCACGCCCGCGAAGAGCGGGCTCTCCGCCTTTACTGCAACAAACGCCGGCCCGTACTCCGCGCGATCGAGTTTCACGAGTTCGCCGCCGGCGTCGCCGGCGATCAGCTGCATGCCGTAACAAATGCCGAGCAGCGGTACTCCGCTATCTACGATCGCCGGATCCATGCGCGGCGCATCCCGCACGAGCGTGCTTTCCGGTCCGCCGCTCAAGATGATCGCTTGCGGATTGCGCGCGGCGAGCTCTTTCCATGGCGTATCGTACGAAACGATCTCGCAATACACGTTGAGTTCGCGCACACGGCGCGCGATCAACTGGCTGTATTGAGCACCAAAATCCAAAACAAAGACGGTCGCCGGCACCGCTGCGGTCTTCGCGGCACAGGAAGCCGACGCATGCAGGGGGTAAGCGCCATGGCGTGACGGTCTCCGAACTCAACCGGGCCGGCCGCGACGACTTTTGCAATGCGGTCGGATTTGCATTCGAAAATTCACCATGGATCGCCGCAGAGGCTTGGCAGAAGCGGCCGTTTGCAAGCGTGGACGATCTTCACGCCGCCATGGTCGCCGTCGTCGAGCAAGCGCCCCGGGAGAAACGCATCGAACTGATCGCCGCGCACCCCGACCTCGCCGGCCGCGTCGCCCGCGAAGGCCGCCTGACCGCCGCCTCCTTTGACGAGCAGAGCTCCGCCGGCCTCGACCGCCTTTCAAAGGAAGAACTCGTGCGCTTCGAGCGGCTCAACCAATCCTACCGCGCGCGGTTTTCGCTCCCGTTCGTCATCTGCGCGCGCGAAAACACGAAAGAGTCGATCCTCGCCGCCCTCGAGAGCCGCACGCAAAGTGACCGCGCGACGGAGATTTCCACCGCTCTACGCGAGATAGCGAAGATCGCTCGCCTCCGCCTCTCGGACGTGGTCGAAGAATGACAGCGTACGCACTCACCACTAGTGTCATGGTGAGCGGGCGCCATTGGGCGCCCCAGTCGAACCACGCCCGAGCAACGTCGAGGGCCGCGTGAAACAAACATGACGGCCTACGCACTCGAATGGATGAACTTACTCCTGCGCTGGTTCCATTTCGTTGCGGGCATTTCGTGGATCGGAACGTCGCTGTACTTCGTGTGGCTCGACAACCACTTGGCAGCTCCGGAAAACGAAGCGGAGAGAGCGCACGGGGTGAGCGGCGAGCTCTGGTCGGTGCACGGCGGCGGGTTTTACCACAATCAGAAATATTTGACCGGGCCCGTCGGTCAACCGCTAACTCCAAATCTGCATTGGTTTAAGTGGGAAGCGTACTGGACGTGGTTCAGCGGCATGGGCATGCTCGCGATCATTTACTGGGTAGGCGCAAGCAATTACTTGATCGATCGTTCGGTGATGAACCTCACTCCGCTCGAAGCGATCGCGATCAGCATCGGTGCGATCTTTGCAGGCTGGCTGGTGTACGATGCGCTTTGCAAACTCTTGGGACGCTGGCCGCTCGCGCTCGGCGTCGCGGTCTATGGATTTCTCGTTCTTGCCGCCTGGGGTTTGTTTCACGTTTTTGGCGCGCGCGCGGCGTACATCCACGTCGGCGCGATCATTGGGACGATCATGGTCGCGAATGTCGCGCACATCATCATTCCCGGCCAAAAGAAAATGGTCGACGCGATCCGGGCCGGTCGAAGCCCCGATCCAGTGCCGGGGCAGCTCGGCAAGATTCGATCGGTCCATAATACGTACTTTACGCTGCCCGTACTCTTCATAATGATCAGCGGCCACTATCCGATGACCTATGATAACCCGTTCGGCTGGCTGATTCTCGCGGGCATCAGTCTCTCAGGCGTGCTCGTGCGTTATGCGTTTATACTCTCGCACAAAGGAAAACTCGTACCCGCTCTGCCCATCGCGGCATTTGTGATCCTTGCTGTGATTGCGGTCGCGATTATGCCGCGCGGCGGCGGCGTAACCAAACCGGTCGCCTTTGCGCAAGTGCAACCGATCTTCGCGCAGCGTTGCGCGGTGTGCCATTCGGCCCATCCCACGCAGCCGGGCTTTACAGCCGCACCCGCGGGGGTTTTGCTCGATACGCCGCAGCACATCGCGAGCAATGCGCAGCGCGTCTACCAGCAAGCCGTGGCCTCCCAAGCGATGCCGCTTGGAAACGTGACGGGCATGACGAAAGCCGAACGCGTGCACATCGCAGGCTGGATAGCCTCGGGAGCGTCACTCAAATGATTTCAACCCACGTACTCGACACGTCGCGCGGGGAGCCCGCGCGCGGCATAACCGTTCGACTCTTTCGCATCGACGGCGACGAGCGCGAATTGCTCGCCACGGGGGAAACCGACGCCGACGGACGCATCGCGCCGATCTTCGGCGGCGAGCTCGAAGCGGCGACGTACGTTTTGCTGTTCTCGGCCGGAGCCTATTTTCGAGCGTTCGGCGTCGCGACGTTTTTCGACGAAATCCCCATCCGCTTTGTCATCGAACGAGGTCCGCGCAAATATCACATTCCGCTTCTGCTGGCGCCCTTCGCTTACACCACCTACAGGGGCAGTTAAGAGGACCTACCCTAGAGAGGGTTCAATCGGTCGGCCAGGTGGCTTGGTTGAAGCGGCACGCAGCGCGCGCACGCGCTTGGTTTATGTTGGGCGCAGTTTGTGCTGCCGCCCTACTAGCGGCTGCCCCCGCTCTCGCACAACGCGCCTCGAACTTTCAAGGCGCGAATTTGCAGAATGCCAACATGCAAAACGCCAACTTGCAGAACGCCAACCTGCAATCCACCAATTTAAAAAATGCCGACTTGGAAGGCGCGAACTTGCAAGGCGCGCACATGAGCGGTGCAAATCTCGCCGGCGCGCATTTGCGCGGGGCTAACCTGCGCGGAGCGACGCTGATTGGCGCGGATTTACGCGGCACCGATCTCACGTCGGCGGATTCTCGCGGCGCCAATTTTCGCGGCGCCAAACTACAGAGCGTCAACTTTAGAAGCGCCAACTTGTACGGCGCACACCTGCGCGGTGGAAACCTCGCGGGCGCGCATCTCTATGACGTCAACTTGCAGCACGCCGATTTACAAGGCGCAAATCTGAGCGGAGCCTCGTTACAGAGCGGTAAGCTCCAAAGCGCGAATTTGCAAACCGCGAATCTGCGCGGAGCCAAACTTCAAGGGGCGAACTTGCAGGGCGCCAACATGCAAGGCGCGCACCTGCAAGGCGCCAACTTGCAATCCGCGACCATCTACGGCGCGACGCTTTACAGCGCCGACATGACGCGGGCCGACGTCCGCGGAGCCAACCTGCAAAATGCCGACCTCGGGCTCGTGAATCTTCAGGGCGCGAACTTACAAAAAGCAAATCTTTACGGCGCCGGTATGAACGGCGCGAGTCTGCAGCATGCGATCTTCCAAGATGCCAATCTGCAGAATGCCCGGATGCAAGGCGCCAAGCTGCAGGGTGCCAACTTTAGCGGCGCCACGCTGTACGGAACCGATCTGACCGGCGCCAACTTAGTCCAAACCAATCTGCAGGGCGCCAACCTGCAAACGGCCATCCTTCAGACCGCTAACTTGCAAGGCGCCAATCTCGCAAACGCAAATCTTCAAAACGCAAACTTGCGCGGGGCGAGTTTGCTCAATGCCATTCTTCAGCATGCCGATCTTCAGGGCGCCGATCTTCAGGGCGCCAATCTCCAAGGCGCGAAAATGCAAAGCGCTAACCTTTATAACCTCAGCCCGATGCCGGCTCCCGCACCGTCACCGCACACTGTGCCTACTCCGGCGCCGAGCAGTCCACCGGCGCATCCGCGCCCACCCAGATAGCGCGCCGTATGAGGCGTCATCTCTTCACGGCAGTTACGTTGCTGGCCGCGCTTCTTTGCGCGCCCGCCTTCGCGCAGACTGCCGCGAGTCTGGTCGGCGCAAACATGCAAGGCAAGAATCTGCAAAACGCCGACTTGCACAACGCCAATCTTCAAAACGCCGACCTGCAAGGAGCGAACCTGCAAGGCGCAAATCTGACCGGCGCGAACCTGCGCGGAGCCAACCTGCTGGGCGCGCACCTGGGGGCGGCAAAGCTAACCGGTGCGATCTTGCAGAACGCCAATTTGCAGCACCTCGATTCCGAAGGCGCGAACTTCCAAAATGCGAACTTGCAGCAAACCAACCTGCAAGGCGCCGACCTCCAGAACGCCGTGCTGACGGGCGCCGATTTGTATGGAGCCAATCTCACGCGCGCGAATCTTTTCGGCGCCAATCTGCAGAACGCCGATCTGCAAACGGCAAATCTGCATGGCGCGAACCTTCACAACGCAGCGCTCACGGGCGCGAATCTGCAGCAAGCCGATCTCCAAAACACCAGTCTTATCGGAACAAATCTCACCGGCGCTCGACTCCAGGGCGCAAACCTGCACGGCGCAAAGCGCTCGGCTTCGAGCGCCATCGCGGCGGCCACGCCACCTGCCGCCGCGGCGCCGTTGCCGGGCCCCCCGACGACGCCGCCCCGTATCTACTCGGGCGGGCCGCGGAGCTATTCCGCGCCTCCGCCCGGGCCGGCCGCCGCGCAGCCGTCGATCGGAAACACGCCGTTCGGACAAGTGCCCATTCTCTTCAACGATCACATCGTGCACACCAACGACGTGCTGAGTCGCGATCGCGTGCTGGCCGCGCTTGTCCGCGGCAGCGCCATCCTCGTCCCGTTGCGCGCGATGCTCGCGCAGATGGGCGGCGCGCAAGTTGCTTACGACGCGTCGAGCAAGACGATTACGATCACCAAGGCTGGCGCCCGCGTCCTTTTGACGCTTGGCGTTCCGCGCGTGATCGTCAACGACAAGGTCCATCCGCTCGACGTCGCGCCGATGCTGTACGAAGGCGAGATCCTCGTGCCGATCCGCGTGATCTCCGAAGGCCTTGGCGGTTACGTGCAGTGGGTTGCCGACCAGCGCGTCGTCGTGGTGCGTTACACCGAACTCACGGCGATGCTGCCGCCGACGCCGCCCCCGGCCACGCCCGTTCCCGCCACGCCCGCGCCGGCGGCACCGTCGCCCAAACCTACGCCATCAGCCGGACGCACTCCCGGACCGCAAGCTGCGCCTGCGCCCGCTCCGACGCCGACTCCCTCACCACGGGTGATCGTGGCCAAAAAACCGGCGCACCTCTTGGCTTCGATCGATTACATGAACGCACCGGCGATCTCCAATGAAGCGGCTCCGGCGCACACCGTTGCAAACCAGTCGTTTGGAATCCAGGGTGCGCTTCTTTTCGGCATGCCGGACACGTTCTTGGTGCAGATCGATTTCAAGCGCTACCGGTTCCCGCATAACGCCTTCCAACAATCGCAGTTCTGCGATCCGGCTCCCACGGGCTGCACCACCGTGAATGCGCTCGGTCAATATCAAACCGGCGTTTGCCCGGGCCCGGATCCCGGTTGCGTTACGGCGGTCGGCGCGAACCTGATCGGCCAGCAGACCGGACGCGCACAGGAATATGTAACCGCGTTTAACGGAATCGATATGGACCTCGATTTACGCGTGGCACTAAAGATCTTGCCGCACGTTTACGCCGGCACCGGGGTCTACTTCAAACACTACAGTTATCTCGGCTACCCGACCATTCGTGGAGTCGGAATCGGCATATCGAAGCTTCCCAACCTCGATAAGCAACTCTCTTTGTTTGCAAGCGTCTGGTATTATCCGGCGGCGGCCGGCAAATACACCTACCCGGTTTCGCCCTATCTTGGGCCGTTCTCCGGACAAACCGTTCCTTTTGGGTACAGCGTTCTCAAATACCGTGCAGGCGCGACGTTCTGGTTAAACCAGACGAGCTTATTCTTAGAGGCAGGCTGGGCAGGCGAGATTTTCAACTCGACGATAAACACTCCGGGTAACGCTTGGACCGAAGGATCGTTCTTCGGAATCGGGACGCGCTTTCCGTGAAATACGTAAACGTCATCCCGCTGTTGGCGCTCGCATTACTTGCGGGCTGCGGTTCGAACGGCGTCGCACATGCGCCGATCGGCGGACCGCCCGCGTGCAACAAGACCAACCTCATCAACACGGGCTTTAACTTCGACTGGACCTGCTGGGCGCGCACGCCAACCAAACCGGGAACGCTGCCCGGATTCCCCACCTTTACGCTCAAAACGTCCGACTCGTGCGTCCCGTCGCAAGAGGGGAATCCATTCGCGGCCATCGAGACCCCCGCCGGCTCCGCCGGCTATCTTTCCCAGCAATTCATCGATCACGGCACGCCGCAATCGGTCTCGTTCCGGGTGTGGGGAGGCACCGATCCCGTTACGGTAACGGTCGGCATCGTTTACCCGACCGGACTCCTGGAGGGCGCGGAAACGATCCTCGATACCTTCACACCGCCCACCGTCCGCTCGAGCCCAACAACCTGTAGCGGCAACGCTCCGGTGATCAAGACATATTCATTTTCAAGATCGGATTTCGGCCCGGGCTCGCTGATCGAGCTTCGGATACACGTTACTTCGAACGGCGTCAACGACGCCACCGCGAATTTCGACGACCTTACGTCTTCGCCTTAAACGCCTTCCAGCCACCGTACTCGGAGATGTCTTTAAACCCGCGCTCCTCGATGAGCGAACGCGGGTAGATCATGGCGCTGACCTTCGAACCGTCATCGAGCTCGATCGGCGCTTCGTAAAGATCGGGCGGTTCGCTCTCGAGCAACTGTTCATGCTGTTCGGAAGTAAATTCGTACAGCTCGCCGGCAATCGAAATGCCCCCGCTCTCCACCTCGTAAATCCCCGGATGCTGATCGCGGACGGAGTGCAGACGGTATTTTGGCGCCGTGCGCGCCTCTCCCAAAAATTTTGCGTCACCCAAATTCCCGTGATCGGGCTGCCCGCGCAACGCGGATCCGCAGATAAAAAATCTCACCTGTCAACCTCCACAATCGAACGAGCTAATGCTTCAACGCCGAGTTCTAAGTCGTCATCGGCCGTGCGCTCGATACCGACATGGCTATGTCCGCCGATGCTCGGCACGAACAGCATCGCCGCCGGCGCGATTTTGGCAATGCACATTGCATCGTGTCCCGCGCCGCTCGGCACGTCGGGCGCGGTCTGCCCCATCGCTTCACAGACGCGATGCAACGCCGCGCGCAGTGTGCCGTTCATCGGCGTCGGTTGATGCACGTCGAGCTTCTCCAGCATCACGCGCACGCCACGTTCTTTCGTGACCTTTTCCGCGGTTGCATGAAATGCCGACTCGATCGCTTCCATCTTGGAAACATCCGGCGAGCGGTTGTCGATCGAAAAACTCACGCGTGCCGGAATAACGTTCGTACCGCCCGGTTCCACCACGAGTCGCCCGACTGTGACAACCGCGCCGCCCGCTTTACGCGCGGCCGCTTCCATCGCCAGCACGATCTCGGCGGCAGAGGAAAGGGCGTCGGCGCGCCGGTCCATCGGCACCGTGCCCGCGTGACCGCTCATTCCTTCAACGACGGCCCGGTAACGGATCTGTCCCGTGATCGCGCTGACGACGCCGAGACGGACGCCCGCCTCTTCGAGCACGGGCCCTTGTTCGACGTGTAATTCCAAATATGCGGCGACGCGCTGTTCGCCGCGCTGCGGTACGTCCAGCAGTCCGCCATCGGACGACGCGAGCGCATCAGCAAGTGTAACGCCCGCTTCGTCGCACAATGCGTACGCATCGTCGAGTGACGTGAGCCTCGCGAAGACCGCGCTGCCCAAGCATCCGATCGAAAAACGGCTGCCTTCTTCGCCGACCCATGCCACGGCTTCAACCGGGTGGCGCGTCTCGATACCCTCGGAGTCAAGTTGCTCGAGCGCGCAGAGTGCGGCGACCACACCGTATGCGCCGTCGTATGCGCCGCCCGTCGGAACGGTATCGAGATGCGAACCGACCAAAATCGGCGCAGCTGCGGGATCGCTCCCGTTGCGGCGCGCGAAAAGATTGCCGATCGGATCTTGTGTCAGTTGGTAACCGCTTTGCGTCGCCCACTCCACGAACAGCTCGCGAGCTTGGCGTTCCTGCGGCGTCGCCAATCCGCGGTTGATGCCGTATTCGTATTTCCCAAACTCGGCCAACTCGGCGAGCCTCTGCACGACGCTACTCATGTACTGTGGTGGGCAGCGGTGGTGCTAATGGTGTCATCCTGAGCTTGTCGAAGGACCCCGAGGAGCGCGCGTGAGCGCGCATATCGAGGGGAGCACTACTAAGGCGCATGGTTCTCAATCCAGTGCTTGGCAATGTCGATGCGCCGGCAAATCCAAACGCGTTTGTGGTCCAGAACGTAGTCCAGAAAGCGCGCGAGCGCGGCGGCCCGCCCGGGACGGCCGGCGAGACGCGTGTGCAAACCGACGCTCATCATCTTGGGCTGCGTCTTTCCCTCGCGATAGAGTACGTCAAACGTGTCCTTCATGTATTCAAAGTAACCCGACGGCGCCGTAAAGCCGGGCGGAACGGAAAACTTCATGTCGTTGACGTCGAGCGTATAGGGAATGACAAGATGGTTCTTTCCCGACACTTTCACCCAATACGGCAAGTCGTCGTCGTAAGAGTTTGAATCGTAGAGAAATCCGCCTTCTTCCACTACGAGCCGGCGCGTGTTTTCACTCGGCGCATAGCGGCAGTACCAGCCGTAAGGGCGTTCGCCGATCGTCCGCTCGATCGACTCGACCGCACGTTTCATCTCGGCGCGCTCTTGCTCTTCGCTCATGTCTTGAAAGCCGACCCATCGCCAGCCGTGCGAGCAGACCTCGTATCCGGCGTCGCGAATCGCGCGTGCCGCTTCGGGATTGCGTTCGAGCGCGAGCGCGGCACCGAAGACCGTGATCGGAATATTCCGTTCCTTGAAAATGCGCATGAGCCGCCAAAATCCCGCGCGGCTGCCATATTCGTAAACCGACTCGACGATCAGGTCGCGCTTGTTCGGCCCGAGCGACGCACCGGGAACCTCGGTGAGATATGTCTCCGAATGTTCGTCGCCGTCGGGAATCGAATACTCGGAGCCCTCTTCATAGTTCATGACGATCTGCACGGCCACTCGCGCGCCGCCGGGCCATCTCGGATCGGGCGGATGCTCACCGTAGCCAATCAAATCGCGTGGATAATTGGGGTTCACGTTACGACCTCTTCCAAACGATGTGCATCCCGCGCAAAAACGATCTCCATGGCGATGCGTTCGCCAACGGAAACGTCGCGTCCCCAGCGATAGCTCGAGTACGGCGTGTAACGCGTACCCGGCGAGCCCGGGATGCGCAGCGACACATCGTAGCAGACGAATTCTTTGGGCGGTCCCGCGACGATGGCGCACTGCAGCGCAAACGGCCCAATCACCCCCGGCGGATTGAGTTCGCGCGCCGCTTGCAGAAATGCCGAACCCATCTCGAATGCTTTCTCGAGCATAGACTCCGTCAGCGTCGCGGCGATATGCCCGGCCTCTTCTAAACGCATCGGCACGTCTTGCAGCGCGCCCAGCGCCGATGGAGGCACGTTGCGAAACCCTTCGAGGTTAGTTTGCCGGCGCGTATCGGTGCCGCAGAGTTCGAGTTCGCGCAGCACGGGCGAATAAAAAAAGTTCAGATTGATCGTCGGCCCGAGTGCATACTCCTCGATGACGGCGTCGTGCAGCCCCTCTTCACGCACGACACCGTCGCGAATGAGCCGCTGAGAAATCTCGCGATACTCCTGCGCCGAGGAGCAGAGAAAAAATGCGCGCTCGAAAGCCACCTTGGCGTGCTGCGCCTTCACCATAACGAGACGGTCGATCTGGTCCGGGCCTTTGAACTGCAACGGATGACGAATGCCCGCGCGCCGCAAAAGCGCGTACTGGTTGTTCGCCTCGCCGCGCTCCTCCGCGCGGAGCAGTTTCCGGTTGCCGAACAGCGGAACGCGCATGCCGTTCTCAATCTGATCGTAGGAATATTTTTCGCGCAGATAGACTTCGAACGAGCGGTTCGCAACGAAAACCACATTGCGCTCGCGCAATTCATCTTGCACTTTGGATTCTAAGATATCGACGAACGCCTCGAGTTCCAGCGTCGCGTCGACACATCCGCGCGACGGCTCGTCCCGGCGCGCGTAATAGCGGGCGTACGTTTTCTCGCGGCCCTTGGCGGTGACGACCAAATTGCGTAACCCCTGGGCCCGCGCGCCCGCCGCCACTTCCAGCGCGGAATGGCTCCCGATAGAGCACAAAGTCAGCGCGGAGCGGTCGTAACCGTCAAGGAGTGCGGCGGAATTCACGAGCGGCGAGGTTAGACGCGCCTTCAGGCCGTACCCGCTTCTAGCCATGACAACGCTTCTTTTGAAGAACGCGCACACGATTGCGACTTTTGACCGTGAGCGGAGCGAGCTGCGCGGCGCAAGCATCTTTTTGCGGGATAACGTCGTCGAAGCGATCGATGACGCCGGCGCTCCCGCGCGAACAGCCGACGCGACGATCGATTGTTCGCGCATGGTGCTGCTGCCCGGCCTGGTGAACACGCACCACCATTTCTATCAAACGCTTACGCGCAGCGTTCCGGGCACCCAAGACGTCAAGCTCTTCGACTGGCTGCAGACGCTCTATCCGATGTGGGGGCGGTTCACGCCCGAAGCGATCCGGGTCTCAACGCAGATTGCGATCGCCGAGCTGCTGCTCTCAGGCTGCACCACATCGATGGACCACACCTACATTTGGCCCAACGGTGCGCGCGTCGACGATCAGATCGAAGTCGCGCGCGAGATGGGCTTTCGCTTTCACGCGTCGCGCGGCTCCATGTCGCTCGGCCGCTCCAAAGGCGGCTTGCCGCCCGACGACGTCGTCGAAGACGAGGCGGACATCTTAAAAGATACGCAGCGCGTTATCGAGACCTATCACGATCCAAAACCGCTCGCGATGACGCGCATCGTCGTCGCCCCTTGTTCGCCATTTTCCGTAACGCCCGATCTTATGCGCGAAAGCATCGCGCTTGCGCGCAGCGCGGGCGTTCATTCGCACACGCATCTTGCCGAAACGCTCGATGAAGAAAACTATTGTCTCGAACATTTCGGTTGCCGCCCGGTGGAACTCGCCGAAAAGCTCGGATGGGTCGGGAACGATGTGTGGCACGCGCACATGGTGCACGCATCCGCCGAGGAATGCGTGCGCTTAGGCGCGACGCGCACCGGCATCGCCTATTGCGCCAGTTCCAATATGCGCTTGGGTTCGGGCATTGCGCCGATCTTGGCGTTGCGAAGCGCGAATGCGCGCGTGGGATTGGGTGTAGACGGGTCCGCCTCTAACGACTCTTCCAGCCTGATCGACGAAGTGCGCCACGCCATGCTCTTGCAGCGCGTATCCGCCGGCATACCCGATGCCCTAACCGCACGCGACTCACTGGAGCTTGCGACGCGCGGCGGCGCGGAAGTTTTAGGGCGCGACGATATCGGTTCGCTCGAGCCGGGGAAGGCGGCCGATATCGCGGGCTGGTCAGTCGATTCGCTCGAGCTTTCCGGCGCCGCGGTGCATGATGCGGTCGCATCGCTGGTATTCTGCCGCCCACAGCGCGCGGATCTCGTTATCGTCAATGGTAAAGAGCGCGTCCGCAACGGCGAGTTGGTGAACTTCGATCTGCAAGCGGCGGTGAACAAGGCAAACCAAATCGCCGCCTCACTCGCGCGGTGATAATGGTGTCATGGATAACGGTGTCGTGGATAATGGTGTCATGGTGAGCGGGCGCCATAAGGCGCCCCAGTCGAACCACGGCCGAGCTTGGCGAGGCCCGCGTTAAGGAACGGAAATGGCTTCGGTGTATGAGCCGGGCTCCGGAATCGGTTCGTTCAGTTCGCGCAACGCGTCAATGTACGTTTCAATCGCATCGCGTACGTTGCGCGCCGCATCCTCTCGAGATAAGCCCCAGCTTGCGCATCCGGGAAGATCGGGAACATAGGCGCCCCAGCCGCCATCATCCGACTGCTCAAATATAGCAACGTAGCTTTTACTCATCGGAGTCTAGCCTTTCTCAAAATCGCTTTCACAGTTCCTGGCGACAGGTCTTCCTTCTTCCCGTGAAACGGCGGTGGCTCCCATGGCCGGACCGCGAATATACCCATCCCGCCTCTGCAAGCCGAGCCACAAGATCGCGCGTTTTCACGACGCAGATCGTGCGCACCAAGTGTTGCGCCCGTGTTGCTAGAACGTGACGAAATCGTGCAGCTTGATTTTCGCCGCCCCTCGCCCGCACTCGCGCCTGCGTTCAAAAATTTTTTGAACGCGTTTCTGCCAGACGACCATGACATGTGGCCTGAAGATAGCATCTTCGGCTTGGCGCGAACGAACATGCCCGCATATCTCGAGTTCTTGGAAGGCGCGGCCGAAGGCCGTGGTCTGCCCGACCGCTGGGTGCCGTCGGATACGTATTGGGTATTCTCCGGCGATGAAATGGCCGGCGAAATTCATGTGCGCCACTACGTGCGCGGGATGCTGTGGCGCACCGGCGGGCACGTCGGCTACTCGGTCCAGCCGAAGTTTCGACGGCAAGGCGCTGCGACCGCAATGCTGCGCCATGCCTGCGAGCGTCTGCGGGAACTGGGCGAAGCCGACGCGTTGCTTACGTGCTGGGACGACAACCGCGCATCCGCGGGCGTCATTGAAAAATGCGGAGGCGTCCGAATAAACGACGCAATTCATCCCGGCCGCAGAATGCGCCGCTACCTTATCCCGCTCGTCTAGGTCAGCGAAGTCCGAAGCTGCAACTGCGAGCGAAGTTGCGCGATCTCACGCTCGCGTTCGAGCGCGTGCAAATGCTCGTAGGCCGTCGCCGATGCATGCGCAGCTGCGTTGAGCAGATCTTCTTCTTCGCTATCGATCGGCTCGCCATTGACGTGATTGCCATACAACACGACAGCAATCACGCGCCGCCCCACAGTCACCGGCAATCCGAATGCGGGTCTGCCGTCTCCCGCCGGCACTGCAACGTGCGTGCGCGGTACGTCATCGAAGTGAATGCCTCCGTGCGATGACCGCGCAAAGAGAATCAACGGGTCGTCCGGATCCAGTCGCTTGGCGCCGCCCTCCCAATCGCGAGCCGCGGTGAGCACGAATGCACCTTCCTCGGCGCGGAACAATGCCGCCGAGGCAAGCTGCAGTGCCCCGGCGATTTCATCGCAGAGCATCGTTTCGATCGTCTCTATCTTCTCGGTGAACGGAAGCGCGCGCGTAATGTGCCGGACGCGCTCGAGCGCGCGATGACGGCTGGCAAAAAAGACGCGCTCCACGAAGCGATCGATGCGCCGGTGCAGGCCGCGCAGCCAAAAACTGAACGCGACGGCCAAGCCGACTTCTAGGAATGTCGCTAGGCGCGCATCCTGCAATCGCCGGGCGAAAAACCAATCGACGATTGCCAGGAGAGCCACCGGAATTGCCGTGAGCGCTGCGTACACGATGGCGCGCCCGCCGAAAATCCGGACGTCGATAATACGGCCGCGCACCAGTGCATAGGCAAATGCGACCGGCGCCGGATTGAAAAGCGTCAGATAAGAAACCCAGAGCGCGTTGGTGCGAAGCACTTGATCGAGGAAAAATATTCCCAATATTCCTAGGTAAACAGCGACTGCCACGGCTACCCAGCGCATACGAATCGTCTCGGCGCCGCGCGTGTTCCAATAGCGAGCAATGAAGGCGCCGGCTCCAAGGAAGTTGGCGAGCCATGCGCACGAAACGAAAACGTTGTAGAGCGGGTCGTTTTCTCCGTTGATGAATGCGACCGAATAGAAATGCCCGTAATACATCAAAAAGAAGAGTACCATGATCGCCGGGACCGCGCGATCGACCAGCCGCCATCGGCCGATCGCAGTACCGGTCGGAAAGCGCAAACAAAAGATCAAATAACTCCACGACTGCACTAGCGGAAGTAAGGCGCCTACGAACGCCGCCAGCGGCTCCGCCCAGGGCGGAGCGACGTGCATCCAGGCGGTGTTCGAAAACGGGCCAATCATCGCAAAGCAAAATATCATGAACGCAAGCGACAGCATCGTGCGCGAAGCGAAATAGAACGCGCAGCCCAGAACGACGTATATCAGAGCCGCCAGTATTTTAGCCAGATCGATGACGAGCAGACTTGTGGATATGGGCGCCGGACGCGGTGCAATCAACGTTACAGTCGTGGTGCGGCCCGCGCGAACGATCGGGAGCGTCGTCGGCGCGCCCGCGCGCAGATGCCCTGATCGAATCCAGATGCGCATAGTCCACCCGGCCCGTCCGTAATCGATGCGATCGCCCGGACGCATGCCCGCACCGGATGCCGGGGTCCCAGGCTGGACGGATTTTACAACGCCGGACGGATAGTCGACCACCACTCCGATCGGCGCGGGATTCAATCCCATGAAATTGCCGCTATCCAGCAATAACTGAACGACGGGAAACGACAGCGCAAAAGCCGCCGCCAAAATTACCCACATCACCGACCCGCGTCGCTTCAGGCTGTTACCGCTTCCACGTTATGCGACTTTGCAATCGCCGTCAAAACGCGCTCCGGCGTAAACGGTACCTGCGTCACCCATGCGCCGGTAGCCGCATGAATCGCGTTCGCCACCGCAGCGGCAAACGGAACGAGCGCCATCTCCGCGACCCCGCGCGCGCCGAACGGGCCGTTCGGATCGGCGAGCTCCATGATCACCGGATAGACGTCGGTCGGCATATCGAGGGTCGTCGGCAAAAGATACGTGCTGAAATGCGGCGTGAGTATTCTTCCGTCGCGGCATTGGAAGTTTTCGGTGAGCGCGTAACCCACGGCTTGCGCTAAGCAGCCCTCGATCTGCCCTTCAACTTGCTGTTTGTTGATCGCGCGGCCGACGTCGTGCACACTGATGATGCGCAGTACACGCACTAAGCCGGTTGCCGTATCAACCTCAACCTCGACGGCTTGCGAAACGTAACCGTAATTGAAATGCGGAAAGCCTTTGCCGGTCTCCGGTTCGAGCGGCGTGGTTTCAGCGGGGCGGAATTGCACCGTCGCGTTCGCATCTTTGCCGGGAAATTTCTGGAGCGCCGCGGTTGCCGCATCTTTCACGGCGCGGCCGCCCATGAACGTCATGCGCGACGCCGAAGCGCTGCCGGCGTTGGGCGATTCGTGGCTGTCTTCTGCGATCAGTTCGATACGGTCGAGCGGCACGTTGAGCGTCGCGGCGCAAACTTGCCGCATCACCAAATGCGCGCCTTGTCCGCACTCGGCCGCGCCGATGCGAAGCACGACGCGATCGATTTCCTTTTCACCGTAAAGCTCAACGGTGGCCGTCGCCTGATCGGGAAACCCGAATGAATACCCGATGTTTTTAATCCCCGACGCGATCCCAACTCCCCGCACAATGTCATGGCGAGCAGATAAAGGTGTCATCCTGAGCGGCGCGCCATTGGCGCGCCCAGTCGAAGGGCGCCCGAGCGTAGTCGAGGGCCCAAACCGCGATTCCATCTCCGTAACACATCGCTCCAGAACAGGCAGCGCGCTCACGCCTTGCGGCAAAGCGGTTTGCGTCGCGGTAATGCTGCCTTCACGGTACATATTGCGCCGGCGGATCTCGACCGGGTCGATTCCGAGCTCGTGCGCCAAGCGCGTAACCATGGATTCCGCTGCGAAATGCGCTTGCGGTAAACCGAAGCCGCGGAAAGCGCCGCACGGCACGTTATTCGTATAGACGACGTAGCCGTCGCTGGCGACGTTTTCGATCTCGTACGTTCCCGACGCGCCGACCGTCGCGCCCTTGAGCACCTCGACGCTCGTGCTCGCATATGCGCCGCCATCCGCAAGTAACTCGGTTTGCGCGGCGACGATCTTCCCGTTCTTGTTAGCCGCCCATTTCGAGCGGATGAAATATGGGTGGCGCTTTTGATGCCCGACGATTGATTCTTCGCGATTCCACACCAGCGCGGAAGGCCGCTTCAGCTTCCACGTTGCCAACGCCAGCAACGGCTGGACAATCAGATCCTCACGCCCGCCGATCGCGCCGCCAATCTTCGCGTACCGGATCACCACGTCGTCCTCGCCAAGCTGCAGCATCTTGGCGATCTGGCGCCGGTCCTCGTGCAACCATTGCCCGGCCGTCTCGACCACGAGTTTATCGCCTTCGTAATACGCGATACCGGCGTCGGGTTGCAGATACGCGTGCTCTTGCCACGACGTCGAAAACTCTTCTTCTATAACAACGTCCGCGGAAGCGAAGGCCGCTTCGATGTCGCCTTTTCTGATGTGCACTTGTCCGAGAATATTATTCTCGCGATCCGCGTGCACCAGCGCCGAGTCCGACTCCATCGCCGCGCGCGCATCGGAAACGATCGGCAGATCCTCGTACTCCACGTGCACGAGCTTGGCAGCGTTTTCCGCCGCCTCGACCGTTTCCGCGGCAACGAGCGCGACGCGATCGCCGACGAAGCGCACCTTGTCGTCGCAGAGCAGCGGCTGATCGTCATCTATGAGCCCGAAGCGATTGTACGGAACATCGGCCGCCGTAAAAACCGCTAGAACACCCGGATGAGCCGACGCCGCCGCCGTATCCACCGAAACGATCCGCGCGTGCGCGCGATTCGCAAAAACAGCTTTGAGCTGTACCATGTCGGCGCGCACCAAGTCGGCCGGATACATTGCAGCGCCGGTGACTTTGCCGAGCGCGTCCGGCCGCGGCACCGCCGCCCCGATCAGCGCGCTGGAGCGATCGTCGCCGTTATCGCGCCGTGCTTGGGACATTTAGCGTGTCATCCTGAGCTTGTCGAAGGACCCTGAGCGCAGCGAAGGGTTAGGGCTTTCTTCGCGTCCCATCACTTGCGCGGCTTGCTGCATCGCGTCGAGAATCTTGCGGTAACCGGTGCAGCGGCAGATATTTCCGCTAATCGCGGTTTGGTGCTGCTCGAGGGTCGGCGCTTCGCATTCTTGCAGCAGTTTGGCACCCGCCATCAACATACCGGGTATGCAGAAACCGCACTGCACCGCGCCGCGTTCGATATACGCTTGCTGCAGCGGGTGCAAAGCTTTCCCATTGTGGCTCGCTGCCAAGCCTTCAATCGTAACCAGGGCGTGGCCATGTGCCTGCGCCGTCGGAACCAAGCACGACATGACCGCCTGTCCGTCGATCCAAACGGTGCACGCACCGCACTCTCCCTCGGCACAGCCTTCTTTCGATCCGGTGAGCGAAGCATTCTCGCGCAAAGCATTGAGCAGCGTCTTGCGTCCGGCGTCGCGCATTTCGATACGCTTGCCGTTGATCGTCGAAACGATCGTGCCCTCAAACTCTTGTACCGAAAGCGCCGGCGCTTCGCCCGTGTCGAGCAAGATGTGGCGATCGGGGAGGCCTTCCGCGCATGAGTCACCCGCGATGCGCTGCAAACTGCGCTCCACCAACGCGCCGACGGCAAGGCGCCGGTATTCGGCGCTGCCGCGAACGTCGCCAATCGGGGAGACATCGCCGAGCACCGCTTCTCCGGCCAAAGCGATCGTCTCCGCGCTCAACGCCTTCCCAATCAGCGCCGCCTCCGCATTTTTTGCGCGCACGATCGTCGGCGCCAAACATCCCAACGCGATCCGCGCCTCGCCAACAACTCCGCTGGTGGACGAAACGATCGTTGCAACGCTTATCACCGAAATGGCTTGCGCGCGCCGCAACCCGAGCTTGAGAAATATCCCGCGATCGTTTTCAGCTAAAGGACGCGCGCGAATTTCGCGCAGCAGCTCGTCCGAGCGCATCTGCGTCTGACGAAAGCCGGTAAAAAATTCTGCGATGTCGATCACGCGCTCGCCGTCGGCGCTTTGCAGCACCACTTCGCCGCCCATGGCGATTAGCGGAACGATCGTGTCGTTTGCGGGCGATGCGGTGACGAGGTTGCCCGCGAGCGTCGCACGCGCGCGAATCTGCGGCGCGCCGACTTCGACACACGCTTGCACGAGCGGGAGCGCGCGTTGCGCGCATGCCTGCGATGCGAGCACGTCGTTGTGCGTTGCCAGGCCGCCTATCGCGATGCGCTCGCCTTCGTCGCGCACGTATTTCAGCTCGCGCAGCTGCGTCACATCGATCAGCGTCTGCGTCGGCTTCACGCCGCGCTGCAGCTCGACGAGCACGTCGGTGCCGCCCGAAACGATGCGCGCCGACGCGCCATATTCACGGAGCAATGCAAGCGCCCGCGCTATCGAACGCGGCTGAAAATACCGCTGCCACAGCATGACGGGTCGGACTTCACCGGGCCCCCGTTGAAGCCATGCGCATGCACGAACTCCTCGGGCAGATCCGCCGCCTTCAAGAGGCTGGGGAAAGCGTCGCCCTGGCGACCCTCGTCGACGTCCTTCGCTCGGCGCCCCGGGACCCCGGTGCGGTGATGGCGATCTCGTCGGCGGGCACGCTTTTGGGCTCGATCAGCGGGGGCTGCGTAGAGTCGGCGCTCGCCCAAGAGGCCGCGGCCGTCCTGGCCGACGGGAACCCCCGCCTCGTGGAATACGGCCTTTCCGACGCCGACGCCCAAGCCGTGGGGCTCAGTTGCGGCGGAACGCTGAGCGTGCTCGTCGAGCCGCTCAACGCTGCCGAAACCGCCGTCATCGAACGGCGCCTGACGTCGGAGGTTCTCGTCGCTGAAGCGATCCGGCTCGACGATGCCGGGCGCGCAAACCGCCTCTTCCTTTTTGAAGATACTGCCCTCGGCTCGCTCGGAAATGCGCGGCTCGACGATGTCGTCGCGGCGGAAGTGCGAGCCTCGATCGCCGGTGACGCCACCGAGATTCGCACGTTCGGCGACGAAGGCGAACCGCACGGCGACGTTCGCGTTTTCATTCATCGCGTGCTGGCCAAACCGCGCATGTACATTTTCGGCGCGATCGATTTCGCGCACGCGATGGTGCGCGTTGCCAAACTCCTCGGATATGAAGTCACGCTGTGCGACGCGCGGCCGGCCTTTGCGACACCCGAGCGTTTTCCCGAAGCCGATCGCGTCGTAGTCGCGTGGCCCGACGATTTCTTGCGCGAATCGCCGGTCGACGACCGCACCGCGATCGTAGCGCTGACGCACGACGAAAAATTTGATGTGCCCCTGATTCGCGCGGCACTGCACACGAACGCCGGATACATCGGCGTAATGGGCAGCCGCCGCACGAACGAACGGCGCATGACACAACTGCGTGAGCTGGGCCTGACCCACGCCGAACTCGCGCGACTCAACGCGCCGATCGGTCTCGACTTAGGCGCGCGCACGCCCGAAGAGACGGCGATAGCCATTGCGGCGGAAATCGTGGCGCTGCGCCACGGACGCGAAGGCGGAAGGCTGACGGCGGGCAGCGGACCGGTGCGAGGACATTGGAAGTCACCGCAGTTGTCTTAGCGGCCGGACGCTCTTCGCGCATGGGCGCGCAGAAGCTCCTGATGGACGTGCGCGGCGTTCCGATGCTCGATCGCGTGCTCGACGCCTGTCGCGATTTCGAAACGATCGTCGTGAGCTCGCCCGAAGTGTCGCCGCACATCCGCCTGCGGCCGCGCATGCACGTCATTCAAAACACGCGACCCGAACAAGGCATGGCGCATTCGTTTGAGATCGCTAACGGCGCGGCGCCCCCCGAACATGGCTTGCTGGTTTTTCTCGGCGACAAACCGCTGGTCACCACTACGCTCGCAAACACGATCGCGCAACACGCGCTGGAAACGCAAGCCGACGTCTGTTATCCCGAACGCGACGGCGTCGGCGGCCACCCCGTTTACTTCTCCCCGCGCGCGCGAACGCGGCTCGAAGTCACCACCGGCGACTCGCTGCAAAGTCTACGCGACGACCCCGAGCTGTTGCGGGTGGCCGTGCCGGTTGAAGACGAGGGCGCGTACGACGATGTGAACGAGCCGGCGCAACTCCGGTCTATGAACCGGCCCGGGAGCCCTTAAGCCACCTCGCGGCGAAGAAGCCCGCATGCAAGCTCCCGTTAAACTGCGGACTATTACCCATTTCATAGGTGGTAAGGCCTACGGCGAGGATTCGGCGCGCTTCGGCGACGTCTACGATCCCGCGCTTGGGGAGGTACAAGCCCGCGTCGCCTTTGCCGACCAAGCAACCGTCGACCGCGCGGTGCAAACCGCCAAAACCGCGCAAGCCGCCTGGGGCCGCACCCCGCTCGGAAAACGCGCCGAGATCTTCTTCGCGTTCCGTACTTTGATGAAAGAGCACGCGACGCAATTCGGCGAGATTCTCGCAAGCGAACACGGCAAAATTGTCAATGACGCCGAGGGAGAAGTGGCGCGCGCGCTCGAGGTCGTGGACTTCGCATGCTCGCTTACGCACCTCCTCAAAGGTGAGTTCAGCGAGAACGTGTCGACGACGATCGACACCTACTCAATGCGGCAGCCCGTCGGAGTCTGCGCCGGCATCACGCCGTTTAACTTTCCGATGATGGTTCCCACGTGGATGTTCGCGATATCGCTAGCATGCGGTAA
This sequence comes from Vulcanimicrobiota bacterium, assembly GCA_003136355.1. Lineage (GTDB taxonomy): Bacteria > Vulcanimicrobiota > Vulcanimicrobiia > Vulcanimicrobiales > Vulcanimicrobiaceae > Rubrimentiphilum. The sequence goes on from PLED01000045.1 coordinate 20,993, forward strand.
CGCTTTTGTCTTGAAACCGTCCGAACGCGATCCGTCGGCTTCGCTATTGATCGCGGAATTGCTCAAGCGCGCGGGATTGCCCGACGGCGTTTTTAATGTTGTACACGGCGACAAAGTCGCCGTCGACGCGCTGCTGACACATCCGGACGTCAATGCCATAAGCTTCGTGGGCTCAACGCCGATCGCGAAATACATTTACCAAACCGCCGCGACGCACGGCAAGCGCGTGCAGGCATTGGGCGGCGCGAAAAATCACATGGTGGTCATGCCCGATGCGGATCTCGATTCCGCAGCCGACGCGCTCGTGTCGGCCGGCTACGGCTCAGCCGGACAACGCTGCATGGCAATCTCGGCGTCGATCACCGTCGGCGACACCGCGGACGCGCTCATGAGCCGCATAAAAGAACGCATCGGCAAACTCAAAATCGGCCCGGGCTTCGACCGCAGCAACGATATGGGCCCGGTCGTCTCGCCCGCGGCGCGCGATCGCATTCTCGATTACATCAAACAAGGCGAAGCGGCAGGCGCGAAATTGGTCGTTGACGGACGCGATTTCCGCGTGAGCGGCTACGAGAACGGTTTCTTCATCGGCCCGACGCTGTTCGACAACGTCACGCCGAAAATGTCGATCTACTCCGACGAAATCTTCGGCCCGGTGCTCGTGAATACGCGCGTCGGCTCGCTCGACGAAGCACTGCAAATGCTCCGCGACAACCCCTACGGCAACGGCACGTCGATTTTCACGCGTAGCGGCGCGGCGGCACGCCGTTTCCAAAGTGAAGTCGAGGTCGGCATGATCGGCATCAACGTACCGATACCGGTTCCGGTCGGCTATTATAGCTTCGGCGGATGGAAGGCCTCGCTCTTCGGCGACCTGCACATCTACGGTGAAGACGGCTTCCGCTTCTACACCCGCGGCAAAGTCGTCACATCGCGCTGGCACGATTCCAACGCCGGCGTGAACCTCGGGTTCCCAACGCACAAATGAGCGAACAGCTCGGCGCGTCGATCCATAAGCCGCTTTCCGAGATCGAAGTAACGATCGAAGCGAACCGCTGTTTGTATTGCTACGATGCGCCCTGCATGAACGCGTGTCCGACGCACATCGACGTTGCTTCGTTCATCCAAAAGATCTCAACCGGCAACGTCAAGGGCAGCGCCCGGACGATCATGGACGCCAACGCGATGGGCGCGAGCTGCGCGCGCGTCTGTCCGACCGAAGAACTCTGCGAAGGCGCCTGCGTGTATAATGAGGCCGGCGATTCGCCTATCCGCATCGGCGATCTGCAGCGCTACGCGCTCGATTATGTCGCGGCGCGCGATATCCAACTCTTCGAACCCGGCCCCGATACCGGAAAACGCGTCGCGATCATCGGCGGCGGCCCCGC
>PLED01000091.1 GCA_003136355.1 Vulcanimicrobiota bacterium
GGTAATTCGGCCGGCAGCGATCAAGCGATCTGGCATTACACGACCAGCTGGACGCAAGTGGCAGGTTCGGGCGTGCGCATCGCCGCGTCATGGGATCCGAACAGCTTTGTGCTCTCGAACGGGACGGTGTCGCCCGGCGGCCTTTACATCCTCAATTCCATCGGCAGCATTTATTATGAAAACGCGAACAACAGTTTCGTGCAGCTGCCCGGAAACGCGTCGGCAATCGCGCCGACGACTATCGGCGGCGTCTTTGTTCTGGGCTATCCGACGAACGGCAGCGGAAACGTTATCTACTATTATGATCTCAACGCTCAGGGTTGGAGTGCGCAAAGCGGCGCGGGCGTCAGCATCTCGACCGATGGCGCGCACCTTTACGCTATCGGCAGCTCCGGCGGTATTTTTTCGACGCCGGTCAAATCGACGAGCGGCACGATCGTGGAGTATTCGCTTTCGAAGACCGGAGTATATCCGTTAGGCATCACGGCAGGCCCCGACGGCAACCTCTGGTTCACCGAATTTGTCAGCAGCGGCAACAAAATTGGCAAGATCACACTGAGCGGAAACATCACAGAGTACCCGGTCCTGACAAACCCCGCGGCACTGTGGGGTATTGTGACGGGCGCCGACGGGAATCTCTGGTTCACCGAAGGCGACGCTCCTTTCCCGAGCGTCAACCATCACATCGGGAGAATCATCCCGAGCGGCTCGTCGGCGGGCATGGTCACGGAGTTTCCGATTCCGTCAGGCATGGTGGTTCCCAGAGGTATAGCGCCGGGCCCGGACGGCAACCTGTGGTTTGCGGAATTCGACGGCAACAGCATAGCGGCGATCACGACGGCGGGCACGATCACTGAGTACGCCACTCCGACGGCTGCTTCGCATCCGGAGGGCATCGTGGCCGGACCCGATGGCAATCTCTGGTTTACCGAAAACGCCGGAAACAAGATCGGGAAAGTTACTCCAACGACCGGTACGTTTACCGAATATGGTATCCCGACGGGTAACTCGGCGCCGACAAACATTGCCGTTGGTCCCGATAACAATCTCTGGTTCACGGAGCTCAATGGCGGCAAGATCGGGAAAATTACCACGAGCGGCACAATAACCGAGTATCCCATTGTCAACACGGGAACTCCGCAGCCCTGGGGCATCACGACCGGTCCCGATGGTAACGTTTGGTTTACGGAGTCCGGCGGCAACAAGATTGGGAAGATCACAACGAGCGGCACGATTACCGAGTATCCGCTTCCGGCCACTAACTCCCATCCCTCGGGCATTGTGACGGGGGCTGACGGCAATCTATGGTTTACGGAATCGAATCTCAGTAAAATCGGAAAGATCACGCCCTAAGTCCAGCTGCCGGTCATTTATTGGCGATAGTGGTGCCGTTAACACCTACGATTCGCTGCCCGGTATCGCGGCGTCGTCTTCGATCAAGTCTTCAGATCGAAGATCCGACCAAAACGCAGGCGGAATTGCTGTCTTGAGCGACGTGTAGTCCGCTAGCGCCTGCTGCGGATTCGCGCAGCCGACAACCAATGCGACGGCGACGTCTGGTGCAATCGAAAACTGCAGTGCCGCCGTGCGAAGGTCGACACCGTATCGCGCCGCAACCGCATGCAGCCGATCGCGCTTCTCGATGGCCTCAACCGGAATCTTATAATTCTCGCTGCCATAATTGAAGCGCGCGCTGCCGCTGATGAAACCCGCGTTGAGCGACGAGCCGACGACAAAGGACATTCCGCGCTCGCGTGCCTTTGGAAAGACCTGGTGCAGCGCATTCTCGTGATCGATCAACGAATATTGACGCGCCAGGAGACAGATGTCCGCATCTGCGACATCTATCAGCTTCAGAATGGGTTCGGGTGAGTTGACGCCGAGCCCCCAACCTTTGATCACGCCCTCGTCGCGCATCCTACTCAGCGCCGGAAATGCGCCGTGGCGTGCGATCTCAAATTGCTCTTCCCACGGCCCCGGCAGCCACGGGTTGTCCGGTGAGAGATCGTGAACGAAGACGATGTCGAGAGCGTCGACACCCAACCGCTGCAGGCTGTCTTCGATCGAGCGTTTGACGCCGTCGGCTGTGTAATCGTAACGTAGATTGTTCGGCGAAGGAGTGAAAGGAAAGTACTCCTTCGCATTGTTGACGCGCGACGCCGTAAGTAATTTACCGACCTTTGAGGATAGGACGTACTCGCCGCGTGTCTGTTTGTGCAAAAAGGTGCCCAGACGCCGCTCTGCGAGCCCCAAACCGTACCATGGAGACGTGTCGTAGTAGCGCACCCCAGCGGTCCACGCGGCTTCGATTGTAGCGTAGGCGACCTCGTCGGTAACATACGCGAACTCGTTGCCGAACGGTACGCCGCCGAGGCCAAAGGGTTTGCCCTGAAAAATTTCAAGCGCTTTCATGACACGTCTATCCTCTCATAGCCTGGAGCCTAACGCTCGGCGGTCCGCACGACTATGCGGCCGACTTGCGCGGCCGGCCACCCTTGGTTCCGTTCGCGCGTGATGCTGCGGCGCGAGCCGGCGATTTCTTTGCAGCATTGATTCGAGCGCCGATTGTTCCCAGCCGCTCCCGGCCGATTCCATACGCAAAAATGGTACACGGCGTGTGCGAGTGCTCGTATGCGCATGGCCGGAAGCCAGGGCCGCTTATCAGCGTTTCGTTGCCAATTGGCGATGTTAGTCACACTGGTAGACGAATTCGCCGTTAAACGGTAGGAAGGGTTCGTATCTCGGGTTGTGCGTATTCGGGGCAAACCCGGTGTTGTCGTTGTGAATGGTGTAGCCATTGGAACACACGGGGGGTTTGCTCGAGCACGTGTACACGTGAGGTTTATTGCCGACTAAAGCCGTGAACCCGCTCATGCAAGTCTGCGTAAGCTTGGTGGCTCCGGTGTATAGGTGCACAGGCGCAGCAGAGGCGCCCATGGTGATTTTACTGCCGGTGATCATTCCAACGATCAATGTACACGTCGCTAGGGTGAAAATCAGGCCAAATTTTGGCCCGAAGGCGATAAGCTGTTTCAAGTGGCGCTCCTTACAAGAAGTACGAAGAACGAAGGTTAGAAAATGTGACACGCGCGCCGGTACGCGACTCATGGCGCTGGCGCCAACGGTACCTCGCTGCGTAAGGTGTGACTGTCGCGCTGAAGCAAAACATATGAGGCTGTTCCAACGCGATGTGCGACAAGCGCGAGGGCTTCAACCTCTTCATTCAAATAGTGCATGCGCTCGCGTTTGGGTCCGCACACCAACACGCCGAGCAACGATCCTCCGATGGTCATGGGGAGCATCAGCGCCTCACTAAGGGCGTGTTCGCCGGGCTTCATTTCGAACGGCTCATTCCAGCGCCGTAAGCGAACGATTGCAGGGTCGTCCTGTCCTAACGCGAGCGGCGGGGAATTATCTGAGCTCCGTACCCGATGATAGCCACCATTCTCCGACATATAGATGGCGGCATACCGGCCTTCGATGTTCTCGCGCAAAGAGTCGCAGGCGAGCGTCAAGAGCGACGCCAAATTCGTCACGACATCTGCCTCAAGCGCAAAACGCCGCACTTCGGCTAGCGCCTGAGCCCGTTTACCGAAGAAAACAGAGTTCAGCCACCGTTCGACTAGTCTAAGAATTGGAACCGCCGATAGACCGACGCCAACTGCTACCGCTAGACGCAATGCTTGTCCGGCAATTCCGTTGGCAGCCTCTGCGCCGACGCCGCGGTCCAAAACTTGCCCGAGCGTCCATTCGAGCGCCACGACCAGCACAACAACGGCCACCGACACGAGCGCAAAGATGGCCGCGCGGCTCACCACAATGCTCACGTCGATGATCCGGTGACGCAAAATCGCGTAGGCGATCAACAAGAGCGCCACATCGCCGACGATTCCGAGCCAGGTGACGAGCGGCGGCGCATTTGAACCAGTTAGTACGTAAGCCGCCACGTAGAACTGCGGCAACGTTGCAACGATCAGCGCGATGCCCACCCAGCGCATTTGAATGCGGTGCTCTTCATCGACGTGCATGAGTCCGTCGATCGCCGCGACTAGAACCAACAGCGGCACGAGGACCAGCGAAAGGAGGCCACGGATCCAAGCATATGAAGGCGCGCCTGCGATTTGAAAGATCTGCCAATTCGCATGCCATACCGCCGCGCCGCCCCATAAGCTGAAGATCACCATCAGCACAGCAATTGGTAACGCACCCCGAGCGATTGCGGACCGAAGGGGCGATCTCGCGGGCGGAAAGTGACCGACGAAGGTCAGCAAGCAATATGCCACGATTGCTTGGACGATGCCAAGCGCAGCGGGACCCTGTGAGCCTCCGATCGCTCCGATGAACGCTAGCGCCGGCGTCGGCGCCACATTGAAAAACCATGACAGCGCGTCCGCCCATGCCCACGCAATAAAGAGCAAAGCCAGAGCCCGCACTTCCGTTCGCGCGGCGCCACGTAGTGCGACAAGTGTTCCGGTCGCAGCAAAAATAAAGAGCAACAGCAGCTCCAACGGTCCGAACTCAACCGGCCTGTAGTTCTCCGTTGTTCCCGCGGTGATGTGAAAGTCTAATCGTTTGCCGTTGCGCAATATGGGCAGGACAAGTTTTTGTCCGGCCCGCCGCATATTCAGGTCGAACTGTTGGCTTGGCGACAGGGCGTCGAATAACAGGATATCATCCTTCCGGATGCCCGCCTTGTCTGCAGACGCACCAGGATACACTCGCGCGAAGATCTGGTTGCCGCTCGCGAGCGATGTCCCGTCGTAGCCAATTTGCCCTGGCCGATACGGATTCGCGACATTGTAACAGCCCAGAGCTACTGCGCCCAGGGCCAGTAGGATGATCGTAATTCGAAATCTTTCGCTCATATAATAATCACCCGACGCGTTACCGCGGCAAGCCTTGCGCTCAACGCGCTTCTTGCCCGCTACGGAAAGACCTTGGCGGGCGGGATTGCGGACGGGAGACGTGCTGACTTCAACCTTGCGATGTCGGTAACGCTAACTGGTTCGGGCACGACTACGTTCGGATTTCTCGACTGCGCTCAACGCGCAGTGGCCTTATCGCGTGACGAATCCGGGCCATGGGGACCAGAAAGACTTTTTCACCAACAGCGCGTTCCTGGACTCGGCGGCGCGGGCAGCGTGGGACACGTATCAGACCCAGTGGGTGACGCTCGTAATGAAACAGGGCCGGCTTCAGGTGTTTTAGAAAGATTTGCTATCAACACATTCTCTAGAACCGCCGCCGAGGTGGATGTATGCCCATCCTATTGCTGCTGACAACGATCGCTCTATCCTCGGCCGTGTGCGGCAGCGCCGCCGACCACAAGGCCATCTCTGCCGCCATTAAGCGTCACGGCCACGTAGTTGGGACAGTCTTTCCCACGACCATTGTCGGCAACTACGCCGACGCCGCCGTGACGAGCGCCCATTCGGATGTATCCGTTCTCCTCGTTAAGAAAAACGGGTCGTGGAAGGTCCTGGCGGCGGGCGGTGGCGCCTATGATTCCGGGACTATGGAACGTTACGGAATTCCCGCGGCCACTGCGACGAAGCTGTCGCGAGAAGTCCAGCAAGCAGTTTGCGCCTCGCCGCCCTAATGTGGCGACGCCACACATGGCAACGCTGAATCGCTAGGGCAGGCTTACATCGGCGGTGCCCACGCTACACTTCAGCTCTGGAAAAACACGGTCACCAAACAGTTACCCGCACACTCTTATTAAGGGAAAACGTCCGTAAGATAGGCGCGAAATTAGTAGCCCCAGCAGGATTCGAAGTTTTTGGCGAATAGTTGCCGCAATTTGCGGCCGTGTTATTGCCCCAGTTATAATACATCATGACCTTCCCTGGGCCGAACGGGATCGCGACGGCGCCGATCCGATGTGGTGGTGAAATATGAATACTGAACCGCAATTGCTTGAACATCTCCGCGAGCGGATCGCCGAACACGCGCGGACCGCGGAAAACTATGAACGCAAGGGCATCGGTCCGTTGCTCGACGATCCGGTACGCAACCACGCGGAGATCGACGCGAGACGCGTGGAGCTTGATAAGATCACGAACACGCGCATCCGGCCGGCGCTGCTGGAGTGGGAAAATTGCGCAAACGCAGCTCGCGCTCGATCTTCGGAAGACGCCCTTGTAAATGGCTGGGAAAAAGCTTCGCCGTCGGAGCTGCGCAAAGATGCGCAAAAGTTCTGCGATGACGTGGACGACGATTTCGGGCGAGGCGAGAAAGGGCAAGAGCGTCGCCGACCAAGCATAGAGGTCGTGACCTACGGTCGACCAAGCCTAACGGCGCTGGAGAAAGAGCATCAGCAGAGGCTCGCCGAGAGCAATCTGAGTACCCACGAGCTCGCGGTCGAGCTCGCCGGCAGGCTCGCAGTCGAGCTCGACATAGGTCTGCGCGTACGGGAAATCGGCGGACCCAGGGAGCACGCGCTTCTCGCGGAGATCGAGATCGAGCGCGAGTGCGAAATCCGCGGAATGAGCCGCAGCGAGATCGTGAAGGAGAGCTAGCCGAACTTCGATTGCGTCGCGCGCGAATTCGGGGATTTGCGCTAGACTTCTATTAGACAGAAGGAACGCTGGCAACCCGTTCGACTACCTTGCATAGAAAACGGTCCAAGCGACCGCGGCGCCTGGGCCATCCGCAAGCTTACTTTGCAGTTACATATGAAAATGGTAGGTGTAGCTGAAGTCTTGGTCGCGGCCATAGCCGCTGGGCGTGTCCACGAAGCGGAAAAGCTTCAAGGTATAACCGGAGGGGCAGTCGGCGTCGCCGTTGTTTCTCCGCCCGATAGCAAGTGTAAATGCGTTATTAGGATCGAGGCAATACCAATCGTCTTCACTCGTGCTGCCGCTCCAATTCGTGCTGTCCGCCGCTTGCGCATACACGTTGAAGCCGACGGCATAGGTTAAAAAGCTGCCCACGTACGTGCAGGCTCCGCCTTCAACCTTCCACCATCCTTGGGAAGCGACCGCGCCGACCGCAACCCAAATCGGAAAAGTTGTATCGTTACAGGCCGTCAGCAGGACGTGCTGAGTTTGGGCTTGGGCCGGGCGCGGCGCCGATACGAAAACCGCCAAGATTAACGCCAAACAGATCGCTAAAACGCGAGTGATAAGATGCATCTTGCGGCCTTTTGAATGAAGCATGCCGTTCGGGCGAAGCCTCCGGACTGCCGTTTCACGCATACCTAAGAGTGTGGGAGCATAACGACGGAAATCCCGAACAAGCCCTTTATGCGTGGGTCCGTATTGCGCTCCAAGTCGATCTCGGTCCCGCTTTCACTGCGCAGACATTCCAGAAAGATTTCGCCGGCAAGATAATCTGGGAGGGTGGAAGCCGCCGGACAATTCGTTCTTACGAAGCCGGCCGGCATCGAGGCGTTCGCAATTGCTAGAAAGTCATCTTGACTCGCAAAAACGCCGTCAGGGGCATCCCCGCACAGGAAATCGACACTCAGCGTCTTTTCGTCCCTGATTTGAGGATCGCAACCGCCGATCAGGCGTTGCAAGTCGTTGGGCGTATGACTCGGACCGGTATACTCGCCTTGGGTCGACATCCGGTACGTCGTATTCAATGCCCACGTGAAGAACGAACTCATCGCGGCGGGGCGCCAATCGGCCGGCGAAGCCGATGGCGCAGCGGACGGCACAGCGGCAAGCAATAATGCTAAAAGTACATGCATGTCATACTCCCGTCATTCGTCACGGGCTCGTAAGCGAAATCGACCAATCACGGTTCACCCCGTTGCCGGCGGAGCGGAACGATTCTTTCGTGCAGTCGGCGGGCTCTGAGGTGTCGATGATATCGAAGGCACGATAGAACGCCAAGCAGGCCATAAACCCGCCTGAACTCTCAACGTCCACCAACCGCCGGAGCCGGGCGTAGCCAAAGTACCGGCGCGATAAAGGCGAGTGCGAACGTCAAAACCAGCGCATCGTATGCCTCCCTAAAGGGCGCACCCAACCCAACTGTAATGCGGGTCCGGGGATGGATAGTCATTCAGTTCTATCGAAGGATTCTGCACCAGGTCCTCGCCGACGCCTTAGGTAGCTCGGAAACACCAGGTGGATCCGACGGATTAGGACATGGGGCGGGGCCCGAGGATCAGCCGGTCGCGTAGCAAGAAGATCAGCCCAAGCGCCAGATTGACGCGGACTGTGGTACCATGCCAGCTTTCGCGTGACAGCTAAAGATAATTCGGCGACGTCGGCTAAGGGCAGTCCAGATTCCGTGACACGAATGTGATATTTGGGTCTCTGGAGCGGCTCCGTGATGCGGAATCCCTTATATATAAGGAAGGATTTGGTAGCCCCAACGGGATTCGAAAACTTTCACCACGGTCCCAGCCGCTCCCGACGGTTACCAATCAGCCCGACTTATAAGGGTTTCCGGCGCGAGCGGCTTCCATCCGTTACCGCCCGCGCCCAAGCGATTCTGTGCGCTCCGGTACAAAAATGGTACACGGCCTTTGAGGCTTCGGCTGTGTCGCCGGAAACTCACGGCTACCGCCGGCCACCTTTCTCCAGCGCATGTCACGGGAGATCGAAGTGATGCGGCAAGCAATCGATGAGGGAATCGTAACGATGGGACAGGGCTAGGCCGTCCGAAAACGAGGCCCACACTTGGCCCCCGGACTTACGGCGTGATCTTCCCGATCTTGTTGCCTTGTACTTCGGTAAACCAGACGTTGCCGTCCGGGCCCGTGGCGATGCCCGACGGCCCCGCATTGACCGTCGGAAGCATATACTCGGCGATGCCCTCGGTCACCAGGAGCCTCCCAACCTTACTGCTGCTGTATTCAGAAAACCACAGGCTGCCGTCTGGACCAACGGTGATGTCTTCCGGCTCCGCGGTGGGTGTCTGAATCACAAACTCGGTGAAGCTCCCGTTCGGCGTCATATTGCCGATCTTGTTGCTGGCGAAGGCGGCTTCGGTAAACCAGAGGTTGCCGTCCGGGCCTGTGACGATGCCCCACGGCCCCGCGGCGCCCGTCGGAACTGTATACTCGGTGATCGTGCCGCTCGTAGTGATCTTCCCGATCTTGTTGCCTTGTACTTCGGTAAACCAGANNAGGTTGCCGTCCGGGCCTGCGGCAATGCCTTCCGGTCCCGCGGCGCTTGTCGGAATCGCATATTCGGTGATCGCGCCGCTGGTGGTGATCTTTCCGATCTTGTTGCTGACGGAATTGTATTCGGTAAACCAAAGGTTGCCGTCGGGGCCAACCGCGATGCCGTACGGCTCCGCGTTACTCGTCGGAATCGCATACTCGGTGAACGTGCCGCTGGTGGTGATCTTGCCGATCTTGCTAGCGTTGAATTCGGTAAACCAGAGGTTGCCGTCCGGGCCTGCGGCGATGCCAAGCGGCGACCCGTTACTCGTCGGCAGCGTATACTCGATGATCGTGCCGCTTCCGGGCGCTAGGGGAGAAGAGTAAATACTACCCGTACTTCCGATCGCGTAGAGGTGCGCGCTGTCGGTCGAGATGCTGACTGCGGCCCCGCTCTGCTCGGTCCAACCCGGAGTATTCAGGTTGTAGTAATAGATCGAGTTGCCGTTGTTGTTTGCCGGATAGCCGAGCACGAAAACGCCACCGATTGTCGTGGACGCGACTGCCGACGCGCTCCCGGAGAGCTGCACGTAGCTGTTATCCGGATTCTTGTAATAGATGCTGCCGGCGGAATTGAGTACGTACAGACCATTGGCCGAAACGGTCCCGCCTGGGACCACAAAGCTGTTCGGATCCCACGAGGCGGCAATCCGTACGCCCGCACCCGGCATTTGCGACCAGGTGCCGCTCACGTTGTGCCAGATCCCGTAGTCGGGACCGCTGCCACCGTTCGAAAGCACATAGACCGAGCCGTCCGAAGCCACGGTGATGTCCGATGCGCCGCCGCCGAGCGCCGTCCAACTGCCGCCGCTATACGAATAGGTGCCGCCGCCCGAGTTGATCGCATAGAGCGTGCCGTCGGGCGCCACCGAAAGCCGCGTGGCCAGTCCGGAGATGTTGGTCCACGTTCCGTTCACATAATGCCAAATGTACTTGTCGGAACCTGTGGGTGAGGTCGAAAGCACCCAGAGCGAACCGTCGGGTGCCGCCGCGGCGTAGCTGGCCGCACCCGAAATCTGCGTCCAGTTAAGACCCTGGATTGTACGCTGCGGTTTGACGTTCATGACGCTGGCTGGAAGAATTGCGGTGTGCGCCATCGGCGCGGGCGGAATGAGCGCCGGCGAAACCGACTGCGGCGTGCCGAGCATGACGCCGCCGTTTTGGGGAGTCATGTGACTTGAACCCGAGCATCCGGCCAGGACGACGGTAAACGCAAGTGCGGAAAATACATAAGAACGAAAACTCATAACCACTCCGCATAGCGCGCGAGCCAGTCGAACGCTTCAGTTGACTCTTCCGGCGCCGAAGATCCGCACCTGCCCCGACGCAAATGGCCATCGTCGAAACCATGAAGTTGCCTGGGTTCCGTGGGCGCTTTCCGCTTGGCGGGAAAAGGTCCAGCAATGGGCAGAAAATTCAGATACCCATTTAGGACCCAGCGGCATGCAAGTTGAAATATCCGTGACTGCTTGGGCATCTTACATTGATGAGTGAGAATTAAGTGCAGCTTGCAGTATGCAAACAGAAAAATCGGATGGATTGACATCCGGTTGCAGCTCATAACGCCGCAGCCGCGCAAATAGTGAGCGGGGCTACAAAAGATTGACCTGGCAAAAGCGGAACGCATCATCCCGAAACGGCGGGCCAATGGCGGGCCAATTACTGGTATATAAAGGAAAGAGCTCGATGGAATCGAGCTCTAATCTAGCCCCAACGGGATTCGAAAACTTTCACAACGGTCCCAGCCGCTCCCGACCGTTACCAATCAGCCCGATTTATAATGGTTTCCGACGCAACCGGCTTCCGTCCGTTACCGCCCGCGCCCAAGCGATTCCATGCGCTCCGGTACAAGAATGGTACACGGCGTGCGTGAGTGCTAGTATGCGCATGGACGGAAACTAGGGCCGCGGCTCAGCGTCCCGACGTGGATCGCCTTTGGGCGCAAGGCTTGGCGCTGTAGAATTTGAGCCCGCACGTGCATGCGTGTACGTGGCGACCGGTGCGCCGCAAATATGGCCAAACGGTTCTTGACCCTTGTCCTAGCTCGCATTAAATTCTTTATGCGACCATCGCGGACGTGTCAATCTTAAGGTGACGGCTCAATCACTTCGTGTATTTATAAGGAAAGAGTTCGATGCAATCGAGCTGTTATTGGTAGCCCCAACGGGATTCCGAAACCGCTGGCTGGTTCATAGGCATTCACATGGATTGCCATGGGCTCCGTGAGGACCGCAGAATGAGCCCTTTCGGTCACCATGGATTACCATACATTATAGCCTGTAAGTAGAAGACGAACTAGAAGGCCTAGTCCGGCCTTTTCACTTCTGGCAAAAGGATAGTAGCGTCGGCCGCGACAACGTCGCGGCATGGCGCAGCGTATATGTGCGGCTGCTCTGGCATTGGCGGCACTCGTTCTGGGCACTTACAATGCGTTTGCTCCGCCCGCTATGGGAACGCTCGGGATGCGCGTCGCGTATACAAGTGGGACGACCGTAGCCGCCGCAGTTGTTTTGGGAGGCCCTGCCGCACTTGCGGGGATACGCACCGGCGACGTTCTTCAGTTCGCAGACGCGCCACTCGACACGCGTCTGATCATGGCCAGCGATGCTCGGCTGGGTAATCTGTACACGTTTACCGTCGTTCGTGGAAGCATCTCGCGCAAAGTCGCGGTGACTCCGATTCCGGTCCCGCTGGATAATCCGGTGGGCCGATATATCGATCTTGGGCTGCTTCTGATTTATCTCGGCCTCGGCTTTGCCGTCATGCTGAGAGCCTCACGCAGCGAGTTGTCATCGTTGGTCATGTGGATGATGTTCATCTGGGCGATGGCAGACGGCACTGCCGATTTTCACCTCACCGCGCACACGCCGCTGGCGTCGTATCTCGTAGGTACCGTTTTTCAGTTTATTCTTAACGTGTGGTTCGCCACGCTTGTGATACGCGGATTATGCATGCTCGACGTTGGATGGCTCCAGCTGCGCGCTCGGATTTCACGGTATGCTCCGCTCTTGGCACTGATCAATTTAGCCGGACCCGACCTTCCCAGGATGTTGGGGGTGTTTTTCCCGGTGCTGCTCTCTCAGCAGCTGATCATCGCGTTCTCGAGCGTGGCGATCGTGTATGGTGTGCTTGCCGGGATTGTGGCGCTCGGTTTTATACAAACTGCGCCCGTTGCGCAACGTGTGCGGACGCGTTGGTTTGTGTCCTCACTCGTACTCTGCTGGTTCTTCGGCATGTCGCTATGGGCCGCGAATAACGTCTTTATCCAAAACGAACAGCTCAATGTGGTTTCGTACTATTTGGTCAGCTTCAGCCTTGTCGGTCCAGTCTATGCGACGCTGCGGCATAACCTGATAGATCTTGATATTGTCCTGTCGCGGTCCGCAATTTTCGCTGTGGTTTCGCTGATGCTCGTCTCGGTGTTTATTGCTGCCGAATGGTTAACCGGGAAGATCGCCGACGCCCTTACCGGCTCCGGACGCTGGCACGGGTTAGCCGCTCAGTTATTAAGCTTCGGAGCAGCCATAGCAGTCGGACTTTCAATTCGACGCGTGCACGCAACCACAGAACGCGGCATAAACAGTTTGATCTTTCGCGAACGCGAGATGAGATTGCGATCATTGGCGAGCTATGCGCGGGAAGCCGATCTGGTTGATTCACGTGATGTCCTTCTCAATCTGACTTTCGAAACTCTGGTCGAATCATTAGAAAGTCCCGACGTGGCGCTCTACATTGCGGACGGCGCTACCTTCGCGTGCGCGAGAACGACAAGCAGCGTCGTGCCCGAGCGTCTCGATAAATCTGACCGCGTCATGCTACAGTTGCTGCGCCGCCCTGAATCTTTTGTCAGTCACGTGCGCACGCTAGCCGGATGGCTGATCGTCCCGCTCATGGCGCGCGCCGAGGTCATCGGGTTGATCGCGTGCGGCATCAAGCCCGATCATACGCGGTATTTGCCTGAAGAACAGGGTGCAATTGAATCCGTCGCCGCGCACGTGGGCAGCTCTTATGCGATGTTACCTGCCGCCGCTCTGCGCGTCGCCACCTAAAATAAGGACAAAAATCATAGCCCCAACGGGATTCGAAAGCTTTCACCACGGTCCCAGCCGCTCCCGACCGCTACCAATCAGGCCGAGTTATGAGGGTTTCCGACGCAACCGGCTTCCGTCCGTTACCGCCCGCGCCCAAGCGATTCCATGCGCTCCGGTACAAGAATGGTACACGGCGTGCGTGAGTGCTCGTATGCGCATGGCCGGAAACTAGGGCCGCGGATCAGCGAATCTCAACGTTCACCTTACTCATTACCACGGAACCCTATTATATTCTTTCGTCTCGCCTGCCCTTACCGCACGCAACGCTGAGCACGTGGCCGCCTGCACGCGGATCTCAGATTAGTCGTCAGCCGTGCCTTTTTTGGGCAACAGCGAGTTATAGATCACGGCGACAATTGCGCCCGCAATCGCGCCTACGACAACTGCCCATCCGCCCATGAAAAACGCGACGCCCGCTCCCATTCTATAATTGCCGGGGCCGCCCATCATCCCATAGACGGCGCCACCCATCATCCCGTAACCGTGCATGCCGAACATCGAAAACGCCATTGGCGCGCAAAAGAGAATCACGCCGGCCAGAGCGGCAACACCGAAACCGGCGGCGAGAGCGAGTGGGCTGAGCCGCGCATATCGAGTTAACATTTACAATTACCTCCCTATGGTATTACTAATCAGAATGGCCACCGTTTGAGCCATCGTTTTTTAAAGGCGATCTTCGCCAGGTGCCACAACAATGACGGTGCTTTCAAGCTAATGTGCGGATTTGGCTCGGAAAAGAAGTCGCCGCTACCGATCGCAGCTCTGCCATCGCCGCTCTCGACCCAGGATACACTCGCTCGAAGACCTGGTTGCCGCTTGCGAGCGACGTCGCGTCGTAACCAATTTGCCCTGGCCGATACGGATTCGCGACATTGTAACAGCCCAAAGCGACGGCATCCAAGGCCAGTAAAATGATCGTAATCCGAAATCTTTCGCTCATATAATAACCATCCGACGCGTTACAAGCGCGGCGGCATGCCTTGCGAGGATGGAGTGTACCGACCCGCTCTTCGAGCGCTCAACGCGCTTCTTGCCCGCTACGGAAAGACCTTAGCGCCGCTCACAGGCCCGCATGCACTTCGGGGTGAAGCGCATCGTTCTTGATGGCCTTTTTTCGAAGCATGCTGCGTTTATGACAGCTATGCGTGCGTTCGTCTCGATTGGACTGGCCGCGTTTTGGCTGTTGCTGGTCGCGCCGCCCATGTTCCAAACGCCGCCCAGTGTATACACCGGAACACATATCGTACTCACCGGGGCGCCCGTGCAGCCAAACATCATACGCGTAGACCCCGGTTCGCCGGCATACCGGGCGGGACTGCGGACCGGAGACGTGCTGGGATGCCTTTCCCCGCGCGATGCTGCTCTGCTCATTCCGATTGGTGCGCCGAACGCGTATCGAGCGGGCATGTCGATCTCGACGTGTGTCCACCGCAACGGCGTATTGCATCGCGTGAGCTTCGTTGCGCAGACGGGTCCGCGAATTGAGAATACCTACGGATCCGATGCGCTGGCGGCGCTGCGCCTTTGCGTCGTCATAGTGTTTTTCTTAACCGGGATCGCTCTGGTGATGTCCAGGCCCAGTCTGATGACCTGGATCCTTTATGCATATTGTTTAGGAAGCGCTCCGTCATTTGCCGCCGGCACGAATTGGACGGTGCTTCCGGCGTGGGAATACGCGATCGCTTCGGGCATACCCAGCCTCGGCTCGGGAACTGCCGTCGCATTTTTATTGCTCTTTGCTGTCTTAGTTCCGAACGATCGAGTTGCGTCGGGCTGGAGGCGCAACGCGTTCTTAATCGCGTGCGCCGTCGCATTTGCCGACGTGCTGCTCGTCGTAGCAAACGTCTTTTATACGGGAGTGGTACTGGGGCCGTCGTTTTCCAACGGCGTGGATGAGGCGCTTACGATCGTTACGGTACTTGTTGTGCTGACGCGTCTTGCAACGATGGAGCGTGACGAACGCGCACGCTTCGGGTGGGCTGCCTTCGCGATTATTTTTGGCGTTGTTGCAAACGATTTGCGCAACGTGTTGTCCCTCGGACCCTTTAGCTCGTTAAGCGTGGTGGCCGCCGACCTCACGGTAGTCATGCCGCTCTGCTTGATGTACGCGATTCTCAAGCGCCATGTGATCGACGTACGGTTCGTGATTAGCCGGACGGTCGTGTACGCGGCGCTCACAACGGTGGTCGTGCTCGTCATCGGCATCGTGGACTGGGTGACGAGCGCATATCTGACTCAGGTACGCGTTGCGATGGCGATCGATGCGGCGGTCACCGTAGGTGTCGCATTCACATTACATCGCGCGTATCGTTGGGTAGAAAACGTCGTCGATTCCCTGCTGTTTCGCCGCAAACATCAAGCGCAAGCCTACCTGAACAGGCTGGGGAGGACCCTGCTGCGCGCCGAAAGAGAAGACACGATCGACCGTGCGCTGGTGCACGCGCCGTACGAGAGGCTCGAAATTCAGGTGGCGGCGCTTTTTCGTGCGCAAGGCCGCGCGTTCGTTATGTCGGAGGTTGCCGGCTCGAACGTGATTGGCGATTCGCTCTTCGATACCGAGCACGAGCTCGTTCGATTCCTTGCAACGGAGCGCAGGAAGGTCGATATTCGCGATCTTCGTACGCACTTTGTCGAACAGCCTGAAGCGGATGGCGGACCGGCCGTTGCAATTCCGATATTTCAGGGCGACGAGCTCACGGCGTTCGCAGTCTACGGCATTCATCGCGACGGCACAAAGCTGGACCCGGATGAAATCGAGACGTTGGAGCATTTGTGCGAGACGGCAGCGCAGGCGTACGTGCGCATCGAGCTGTTGCGCTATCGAACGGAGCGGCCGGCGCCAGCCCTTGCATAGTGCGGCGGCGGCGAGCCGAATTCTAGCCCCAACGGGATTCGAAACCGCTGGCTGGTTCATAGGCATTCACATGGATTGCCATGGGCTTCGTGCGGATCGCAGCATTAGCCCTTGCGGTTACCATGGATTACCATACATTATAGTCTGTAAGTAGAAGACGAAGTAGAAGGCCCGTCAGCACTGATTGTCGAGGCGGATGGAACGCAACGCACTATCGCGCTGGCTGACGCTAGCGTTCTGCGCTTAGACTGAATTCGTTGGTTGGTACGCTACGAACCGGGGCAGGGGCTCGGACAGAGCCTCGCTTGGAACTGTTTCGCGACGGCCGGCGGGATGCCGTAGCGTTTCTCCATCATCGATGCGTATGTGACGCCGCCGCCTTGACCTAGGAACGCCCACTTGCCGTTCTTTAGGTGCAGCCATGCTGTGCCTTCCCCCCGTCCGTGCGCCGTTCCGAAGTCGCATTGCGCCCACGTTTGCACGACGAAACACGAGGGCTGCTCGATGTCGCTCCATCCGTGCGCGTGATACGCTGCGACGAGCGCCGCGACGGCGGTTTTCTGCGCCGATGTCGCCGCGTAAGCGGGGATGGCAGCAAGCAACGAAAGCGCCGCTGCAAATGCGATCAACCTGTGCATCGTGTACTCCTTGTTTTTCTTTAAAAACGCGAAAGATCTAAAAGAATATGTCTCATGGTCAGCTGGATTCCGCAAGGCGACCTTTATCAAGTGTCTCCTTTTAAAAAGGCTGTGCGTAGGCAACGAGATTCATCGCGTCCCGTGGTTTCATGAAAGTTTCCCATATACCGACGACCGCCATGTCCGCATACCCACCGACGCGCAACGGAACGCAAGCCCACGCATTTGATCCGATCCATGATTGCCGGGAGAGAAATACACGCGCCGCCCATTAATTTTAGCGCTATCCGTTGCGCTCATAATAAATCCATAACCTGGATAACCGTCCGCATGACAGGCTACATTAGCGTTGGCATTACAATCGCGAGATGACGACCAATCAATTTCTTTTCCGGCACTTGTAAAGACGATGCTTAGATTTTTGCCGCAAGCCATCGGCGATAGGGCGGTGCGTTTCCACTTTGAGTACATAAGACCCGGCGGAAGACTCGCGGGGTAAAAGTCGTATGGCCCCGCGAGCGCGTGCATGCGAACGCGTTCCGTCTGTGGAACGGACGCTGTACGGGTTGCCGTTCCTAGTAACACAGTGCAAATAAGAACCGGTACGATTACGGCTACGTAACGCGGCATTGGAAGTCGATTGCTCCCGCCGCGAAAAACCCCTCCCGAGCTAGCGTGGGATCTCAGGGGACTGATCGCCCAAATTGTTACGCATTTGCGGGGACTGGCACGAGAGTCACCGGATGTTCCACGAGATTCTGACTCCAACGTACGAGCGCGAGCCAATGGAATTGCTGCACGAAGGCAAAAACTAAAAGGGCCAGAGGAGCCAGCACGATCGCTGCAGGCGGCAGAGCCATGATAATTCCAACCGCCGCGACGGTGGCGATGCCGGCCAACACTGCGGTAATGATCGCCGTCAGGATTACCAAACCGAGCGTTGGCCAAAAGCGATACGCCGTTGCACTCCAAGTCTTTTCAAGCACCTCATCGGGATAAAGCAAATACATCGGAATGGTCAAGGAGAGTTTGGTGGCAATCCAGATGCCGGGGATGATCAAGAAGAAGGCGGCGATTTCGATGGCAATTCCCACAGCGAGTCCGTAAAGGAGAGCGCCGAAAAAACGGCCGACGGTCATGCGAAAATCCGGCCGGATCGTGCGCACGGCGGCTGCTAGACCGAAATAGCTGAGCACGATGGAGAGAACGATTACGTAATAGAACGAGCTAACCGCCACCAGCGCCTGATTCTGCGATCCTATCGGGAAAAATATTCCGAGCAGACCCGCGAGCGCCGCCAGCGCGAGGCAGATGTAAAGCGCCTTGCGATATGTCATAAGCGTGGCCCGCGAATCGGTGAAGGATGAAGAAACAGCCTCACTCACGGAAAGCATAACGGCCTCCTCTGAAAAAGATCAACTGTGATTACTCTTGTGCCGCGAAGGAGAACCACTCCTTGAACGACCAGCAACCCTAGTCGCGACTGCGCAGCGAATGAAAAGGGCCGGCTTCACGTTCTTGGGAAGAATGATGCGCCATGCCCGTACTATTGCTCCTGACAACGGTCGCTCTATCGTCGGCCCTGTGCGCCAGCGCCGCCGATCACAAGGCGATCTTTACCGCCATTATGCGTCACGACCACGTAGTTGGAACAGTCTTTCCCGTAACCATTGTCGGCAACTACGCCGACGTCGGCGTATCGAGAGCGAGCGGCAATACCTCAGAATCCGTTTTGCTCGTGAAGAAAAACGGGTCGTGGAAGGTCCTGGCGGCGGGCGGTCGCGCCTACGATGTCGGGTCTATGGAACGTTACGGAATTCCCACGGCCGCTGCGACGAAGCTGGTGCGGGTCGTTCATCAGGGAGTTTGCGCCGCGCCGGACTAATGTGGCGACGCCGCCGGCTCGTTGGCGTGAGGCTGTGGCAATTCGCGCATAGCATTCGCAGGTTTTCCAACCGGTAGTCGTCGTTCAAGCCGTTGATGTGATCGATCTGAATTGAAAGCGGCTTACCTTGCCATTCGGAAATGCCGCAGCCGGCGTCGCCCTTGAGCCCAACACCCTCGTCGATCTGTCGCACCCAGGATGCATAAACTCAATCATGCCAGGCGATAGGGCGATTCAAAACGAGAATCGCTCGTGCCGCGCGCTAGGTGGATCGTAGCGCGGGGCAAAAGCCGAGCGTATGGCGTTTCGGATCGTCGTGTCGTCCCTCTGGGTTGTGGCGGGGCTCGTCTCGGCACTCTTCGCCGTAACGTCGGTGTTCGTGTTCGACGCACCGGGTGCGGCGTCAAATCCAATCACGATCGCGCTTTTTGTCGCCGTCGTCCTGTTGCCGATCGCGTGGTTCACCGGGGCCGGGCTGCCGTGGGCATTTCAGCGAAGGCCGTTTGGAAATTGGCTCTTTCTCTTGCCGTTTATCGATCTCGCCGCAATCGGCAGTCTCATCGCCGCGCTCGAAGCGTTCTGCGGCGGTCAGTTCGCCTGCGGCAGGTAACTGGCAGAAAAAAGAAGGCCCGACGTTCTCGCAGGGCCTTCGGCGGATGCTCGTTCCGTTTAGATTCCTATCGTAACTTCCGTCGTTTTTTGGTCGCGCTGTACGCCGTTGTCCATCATGGTCACGGTGATCTTGTAGGTTCCCGTCGGCCATCCCGCGGTCGGTGGCGCAAGTGTATATGTGCTATCGCCGTCGGACGCCAGATCATTGTTTAGGTTGAGCGCTGCGATCGGAGTGTTAGGCTGTTGGCCGGTGACCTTTTCCGCGACAACCGCCCACTGCATCGTGACCTTGTTCGGAAGGTTTGCGGCGTGAGCTTGCGCGTAAACCGTGTCCTTCGTGCCGAACGACGAGGCTTCGGCCGAAATAGCCTTATCTTTGCCAGTCTTGAGTGAGCTGATGTGTGCCGTCGAAGCATTGCATGCAGCGACGAACAGCATCAACACCGCCGCTGCAAGAAGTTGCTTCGCTTTAGAGTGAGATTGGATCATGAAGCTCCTATTCGACGTGCCCTCGGTGTACACGCAAAAACTGCCGCACCTGCATAGCACACGATCGGCTCTGCTATTTTCGCCCCTAGAAGGGATTACCTCCCAAAAGCTGGGGACGGCCTGCGAGCGCAGAACCTGACTTCATGATAGTCGCGGCTTTGCTCATCGGCATCGCCGTGAGTGCGGAACAAATCTCGAGCTACGAGACGAGTTTGCGAAGCGCTCGCGCGACGATTCGCCTTCGTGTCGATCCGCAGAGTGGTCGCACCTTGAACGGAGCCACAGCTACCTATCGTGTTGGGCGGCAGAGCGCCGCGCTTCGGCTTACTTTTGACCTTTAGCCGATGGCGGCTTCCGCTTGATCGACGTGACAGGAATTGGCTATCCATTGCTCTCCGTTGTCGGCGCCCAGTGCGCTCGAGATTGCGAGTACGCCCCGTCGTTCTATCGCTTCGATCCGTCGCGACCTTCGCTGCGGCCGGTCGCGCAGTATCGACTCAGCGCGAGCGACATCGGTTGTTTTGCGCTCGGCGCGCAACTCTACGCGTGGACGTACCGATCGGCGATACCGATTCGGCCGGTGATCACCTATCGATACTTCGCCGCGCGTCTCAGCAATGGGCCGTTCGCGATCGTCGTAAGCTCGGATGATGTCCAGCGCTCGTCCCAGGCTCCACGCAGCGTGCGGCGCTGCGCGAGGATGCCGAAACCGTTGTGAGCTAAGCCCCCACGCGACCTCCGCGCAGTCCGCGCTAACCGCTACGCCTCGCTAGTGCCCAATATTGAAACTGATATCTGCTAGCAAAACTCGGTGTACCGATTGAAGTGGTATCAAAACGACTTGGACACTCGAACATCAACGTCACCATGGACCGCTATATGCACGTTTACCAAAGCCAAGATGAAAAGGCGGCTGAGGCAATCGACCAACTCATGACAGGATGAGGGTCCTGTTACCCGGCTGTTACCTTTCTGTTACTTTTTGGCGGTTTCAGCCGTAACTTGCGTCAAAAACCCTTATAAAAGCAGGACGATTTTGGTAGCCCCAACGGGATTCGAACCCGTGTTACCCGCCATCACCGGATGTACACAGGTTTCTTCTCGATGCGTACTCTTAGCGGTTCGAACGGAAACTACCGAACGCTTCGCAGCAAAAGCAAAATAGGGTTTAGGCTCAGCAACTTGCAATGCCCGAAGGGGGCGATTTCGGCGGTATCGAACGTATGTTCGATGGCAAAAAGAGAATATGATTGGCCTCCAGTTCTAGCGTTTAGAGAGACCGGTCACACCATAGCGGAGTGTGCGCAGCGGTTCGGTTTCCATCCTGACGCCTGGTATAAGGCGATCAAGCGGGGCGTTATAACGCCGGCTGCGTCACCGCAAAATCGAGGCGCTCGATTACGCTACGATTGGAATGCAATTCAACGATACTATGACGAAGGGCACACGTATCGCGAATGTCGGCTTCACTTTGGCTTCGCTGCGGATTCTTGGGCACGAGCCGTGCGTAGCGGACGCCTTCTCGCACGTGGACAAGAGTTGCCGTTGGCGGTCTTACTCGCCAGGTCGGATCGCAGCACGATTAAGAGGCGCCTACTCGATGCGGGTATTCTGAAAAACACGTGCGACGAATGCCGTATCTCGGAGTGGAGAGGCCGTCCTCTGTCGGTGCAGATTGATCATGTAAACGGCAATGGTAACGATCACCGTTTCGAAAATTTAAGAATGCTTTGTCCAAACTGCCATAGCCAAACGGAGACCTTTGGCGGGCGCAATTCGAGAAAGCGATTCCGGGTCGCGTATTTGGTAGCCCCAACCGGATTCGAACCGGTGTTACCGAGTTGAGAACCCGGCGTCCTAGGCCTCTAGACGATGGGGCCGCGCTCCCGGGCAGAGATTCGAACTCCGATAAGCAGATTCAGAGTCTGCTGTCCTACCGTTGAACGACCCGGGATGGGTGCGCGCAGCCTATCGTACACAACTGCAGTGGACTCGCGCAAGCGTTTTGCAGCGTAACGCGGAAGGGAAGATGCCCCTCCGGAGGGTTTGAGCGTGCAAGCGGTGATTTTGGTCGGTGGTGAAGGAACGCGGCTGCGGCCGCTTACCTTTGGCACACCTAAGCCTATGGTGCCGATCGTGGGCGTGCCCTTTTTGGCGCGGACGCTCGAGCGGTTATACGAAGCGGGCATTCGCGATGTCATCCTGCCGGCAGGGTACATGCCACAGGCGATCACCGAATACTTCGGCGACGGCTCGCGGCTCGATATGAAAATTACGTACGTGATCGAAGATGAGCCGCTCGGAACCGCGGGCGCGATAAAAAACGTCGAGCAGCACATCACCGGTCCGTTTTTTATGATGAACGGCGACGTGCTCACGAGTCTGGATCTGCGCGCCATGATTGCCTACCACAAGGAAAAAGGCGGCCTGGGCGCGCTGCACCTTATAAAGGTAGAAGACCCGTCGTCGTTCGGCTGCGTCGTGCACGACGGATCCGGCCGCATCTCGCAATTCATCGAGAAACCGCCCAAAGGCACTGAGCCGACCAACGAAATCAACGCCGGCACGTATCTGCTCGATCCCAAGGTTTTGGATTTCATTCCGCCGGGGCGTAACGTATCGATCGAGCGCGAAACGTTTCCAAAAATCTTGGCCGAAGCGCAGCCGCTCTACGCCTATACAACGGAAGACTATTGGATCGATGTCGGCCGGCCTGAGCATTACCTCACCGTGCATCGTGACGTGCTCAACGGAGTGATGCCGCTCGAGGTCGAGCCCGGCATTAGCGGCGCAGGCGCGGCGAATGCGGACTGCGCGAATCTCATCGCGCCGGTGTACATCGGTGAGGGCAGCGTGATCGCACGAACGGCGCGGGTCGGTCCGAACGTCGTTCTGGGAAAAAATTGCCGGATCGCCGCCAATGCCGTAATCGAAGATTCCGTGCTCTGGGATGACGTTGTCGTAGAAGAAGGCGCGGCGATTGAAGAGACGATCATCGCAAGCCGTTCGATCATCGGCGCGAACGCAAGAATCGGCAAAGGTTCCGTGATCGGTCACGATGCGCGGATCGAACCGGGAACGGTCGCGCCCGAGGGTTCGCGTATCGGACCGTCTGCGCCGATCGGCGCGCGCTAGTATCGCATGTCGCCCGAAACAATTACGGCCATCTCGTCGGCCCTTACCGCCCTTGTGATCGCAGCGACAGCCGTTGCGGCCGTCGTTCAACTGCGCCATATGCGGTCAGGGAATCTGATCGAGGCGGTTCTGTCGTTCCGGGCGATGCTCGAAGATGACGAACACCGTAAAGCGAACCGATTGTTGCGCGGCGGCGATTTGGCCCGCGAGCTCAAGGATCCGCAGTTCAGGCGCTATCTGTACCGCATTTCAAAAAAACTCCCCCTCCAAGACGTCCCGCCGCGATACATCGATTTGCAAGAGGCGGCGATCGCGCTTGGAAATAGTTTTGAGCTCATCGGCGGAATGGTCCGCAACCGAGTCGTTTCGCCTGGGATTTTCTTGGCGAACTATTGGTGGGTCGTCACGAACACGTGGGAACGACTGAAAGAATATGTCGCTCTAGCCAGGCAATACACCGGCAATGACGGTTTATTCGAAGACTTTGAGTATCTGACGGTCATTTCTTTAGAATGGGCGAAGCGGCACCCCGATAGCTACGCGCGCGGCGTCGCGCGAATGCCCTTGGTAAATCCCTATCCACTAGAACAACAAACGTGGCTCAACGAGCCTTGAGCGCGCTTCGTAGAATCGTGTAATTCGTGAGGCGAATCGTTATCGCCGGCGGTTCCGGACAAGTGGGCGCGCTACTCGCACGTGCGTTTAGCGCACGGGGTGATGATGTAACGATTCTCAGCCGCGGAGTGTCCGCCGGGCCGTGGAAAACGCAATGCTGGGATGGACGCTCTTTGGGTGCGTGGAGCAAAACGATCGACGGCGCCGACGTCGTCGTGAACCTTGCCGGACGCAGCGTAAACTGCCGCTACAACAAGGCGAACCGGCGTGAAATCATGGCTTCACGCGTCGAATCGACGCGAGCGATTGGTGAAGCGATTGCGGCTGCCACCAATCCACCCCGGCTGTGGCTGCAAGCATCGACCGCCACGATTTACGCGCATCGCTTCGATGCGCCGAATGACGAGCTAACGGGAATGATCGGAGGCGACGAGCCGGGGGCGCCCCCCAAGTGGGTCTTTAGCATCAACGTCGCAAAAGCTTGGGAAGAAGCGTGCAATGCGACGGAAACACACCGGACGCGCAAGGTGCTGATGCGTTCAGCGATGGTCATGAGTCCGGATCGCGGCGGAATTTTCGAGACGTTGCTCACGCTCGTGCGCCGCGGACTCGGCGGCGCCGCCGGAAACGGGCGGCAATACGTTTCGTGGACACACGATAACGACTTCGTGAATGCCGTCGAATGGCTTATTCAGAACGACGACTTGGCGGGTCCCGTGAATATCGCGGCGCCGAATCCGCTGCCCAACGCGCAGTTTATGGCAGAGCTTCGGCGCGCGTCAGACGTTCGTTTCGGCTTGCCGTCACCTGCACCGCTACTCGAGATCGGGGCGCGATTCTTGGGAACGGAAACGGAACTGCTGCTCAAGAGCCGGCGCGTCGTGCCCGGACGGCTGCTCGCAGACGGTTTCTCTTTCGCATTTCCGCAATAGCGCCGCGCAGCGGACGATCTCGTTCGCCGTTCAACTCGCTAGGAGAGATTGGTTCCCTACCGTACCTCCCGAAAATGATTAACCAAGGCACAATTACCGGTCTCGATTTAAGCGCATATATGGTCCAAGATGCGGCGCGGGCGATCGCGTTTTATCGCGACACGCTAGGCCTCGAGCCGACAACGGTGTATCCCGATAACAACGGCGCGGAGTATGAATTTGCCGACGGCACGACGTTCGGCTTGTGGTCGGGCGGCGGCATGATACCGTTCCAGCCCAGCAACGGCAATCTGTTTGCGGTCGACGATTTCGACGGCACGGTTGCCGATCTTAAGGCGCGTGGCATTCCCGTCGTGATGGAGCACGAAACCGAGAAGTGCTTCTTAGCGATGATTATGGACACCGAAGGCAATAGCGTTACGCTGCACAAGCTCAAAACGTAGCGGACGCGTCGGTGACGCGAACTTTTGGCTCGCTTGGTTCTCTTGCCGAGCAGGCCCCTTCAGGGAAACTTCAGGAGTTGCGTCCTACACTATGATGATGAAGCGCTTTCTCACGTCTGTTTTGCTGTTGTCCGCCGCGATGTTTGCGACCGCGTTCGCCGCGACCGAAACGTGGAGCGTCGATCCCAATCACTCAACGGCGCAATTCACCGCGCGGCACTTCGGCATCGTTCCGGTCGTCGGAACGATTCCGGTGAAAAGCGCCGTCGTAAAGTTGCCGTCCGGGAGTCAGATTCCGATCGAGGTGAGCGCCGAGCTCGATCCGTCGAACGTCGATACGCATAACGGGATGCGCGACAACGACATTCGCTCGGCCCACTATTTCGATGTCGCGACATATCCGAACATGACATTCCAGAGCACGAAGATCACGGGCACCGATCCGAAACATTTCACCATGATCGGCAATCTCACGATGCACGGCCAGGCGCATGCGGTCACGCTCAGTGCGGGCGTTGTCGGCGCCGGCAAATCGCCGCGCGGCCGTTCGATTATCGCCTACGCTGCGACGGGCACGATCGATCGCACGCAATGGGGCATGAGCTTCGGTCCGGTCATCGTCGGAAATTCGGTCGATCTTTCGCTCAACGTTGAGGCGGACGGCCCATAGGCTAACTTCGCGCCCTTTCGCCCTTCGACTGACGCGCCTACGGCGCGTTGCTCAGGGTCCTTCGACAGGCTCAGGATGACACAATGGCGGCNNCGCCAGACAATGCCCCCCGGAAGTATTTCCGGGCGGCGCGGAGTTTGCGTGAAATCGAAGTCGCGGCGCAGATCGCCCAGTTGGGGATACCGTTCGCGCACGAACGGACGCGGGTCGGGGCGCCCGTCGGTTTTCGGATCGATGCGCGCGCCGCTCAAGAAATCGTCTTCGATGAATTTGACGTACGCGTCGTGGCTGAGCGTTTGATGATCGATGAAGCCGCGGCGCGCATACGGACTGATCACTAAACCGGGGACGCGTAAGCCGTAGCCGTCGACATCCACGATCGGCGGCGCGACGTGGTCATAGAAGCCGCCCCAATCGTCCCAGCTTACGAAGATCGCGGTGCTGTCCCAATCGGGGCCTTGCATGATTGCGTTAATAACACCGGTGACATACGCTTGTCCCGCGCTAACGAGGCCCGGCGGATGCTCGCTATATTTTCCGGCCGGACACAGCCACACGACATTCGGCAACGTCCCATTTTTCGCTGCAACGTAAAACTTGCGCAGATCTTGTACGTTGCCTAATTCGCCGTCTTGTTTCACCGTATCAAACGAAGGCAGAGGATTCCAAATTCCCGGCGTATGCACGTTTTGCCGGCGGAGCTGACAGCTCGCGCTGTCGTCGGCACAATCGGGCTCCGTTCCGGTCATCACGTAGTACGCCCACGAGACATGATTCTTGTGCAGCAAGTACGTGAGGTCGGTCCACGGATAGTCGGGACGGCCCGGCGGTCGCGCACCCGGATTGCGTCCGAAGTCGGGCGGAAGATCGGGATTCTGCACTTCATTCACGCAGCTCATCGGAGCGCCGAGCTGCGCGCAACGCGCCGACCATTCGGAGACCATGAACAGATGCTGCGGCAAACTCCACGACGAGTTCGGCTCGAACAGGCGATCCTGCAAAACAAAATCGTGCGCGTATTTCCAATAGTTGGGCAATTCGCTCCCGTCGTGATAGCCCATAACATCGCCGCCGCCGCAGCGCGGGTCGTCGGTGCCCATGCACGCACGCCTGCCGCGCCGGGCTTGGCGCGCGAAGCCGTCCATCTTTCCGCCGTCGATATCGGCGATCGCATTGACGTGCGAGTGCGGGCCGCCCTTATTGAGATCGGCGGTATCGTGGTATGGCTTTGAGCAGCCGACTGCCGGATTTGGAACGCATGCGCCGGCCGGAATGCCATCGGCGCCGGGATACGTGCCAAAATAAGAATCGAACGAGCGATTCTCTTGCATGATGATGACGATGTGACGGATTTTATGAATGTTGCCGGCATTTTGCGCCGGTGCGCGCATGACGGCGAAAATCGCGATCGCGGCGGCCACGACGGCGGCGGGCAGAAAAAGCGTTTTCACACTAGCGGCTATACGCGGCGGCGGCCGCTTGCCCCCTTGGGGATGCCCAGCCTTGCCTGCAAAGCGAACAAGCCTTTGTAACCTTTGCTGCCTTTTCTAGGTTAAGAAGCAAGAGTCCACGGGTATAAATCGCGCACGAGCAGGGGTCCCACCGGCTTCCCCCTTGCCAGATTTCGCGTTTCATTTGACGAGCCGGAGTTAGGAGTATGGAGTGGTTCCGCGCACCCTCTTCATGGGCTCCTTCCCACCCCGGGAGTGCGGTATCGCGACCTTTACTCGCGATACGGTCGAATCGTTCGACCGCGCCTATGGGACCAGCTCTGAAATCATCGCAATCGACGAGCCCGGCGGCGAAGTCCGCCACTACGGGCCCGAAGTCGTCGCGCGCCTGCGCGAGGACCGCCGTGAATCCTACAGCGATATCGCCGCCATCGTCAACGCGCACCCCGCCGGCGTGCTCAACATTCAGCACGAGTACGGTCTTTTCGGCGGAGAACGCGGAGAGTGGCTGATCGACGCGTTGCGCGCGATCGAAAAACCCATCGCGCTGACGATGCATACCATTTTACCCGAACCCGACGAAACGATGCTGCGCGTCACGCGCGAGCTCTGCCGCTACGCCAGCGCGGTCGTCGCGCTTTCCGAAACGGGCCGCGATCTGCTCGAGCGCGTGTATGACGTCGATCCGAGGCGGCTGCGCGTGATCCACCACGGTGTCCCCGACGTGCCCTTCCGCGACCCGGACGCCGCTAAAGCGTCCTTTGGGGTCGGTCAGCGCATGGTCGTTTCCACGTTCGGACTGATCAACCGAGGCAAGGGTCTGGAGTTCGCGATCGAAGCGATGCGCGACGTCGTCAAGCGCCATCCCGAAGTGCTTTACCTGATATTGGGTGAGACGCATCCGGTCGTGCGCCGTCACGAAGGCGAGTCGTACCGCGAATCGCTGCAAGCGCTGGTAGCGGAATACGGGCTGCAATATAATGTCAAATTGATCGATAAATATTTGGAGTTCGACGAACTGGTCGGGTATCTGGAAGCGACGGACATTTACTTGACGCCATATCTGAACCCGGTGCAGATCGTCAGCGGGACGCTGGCGTACGCCGTCGGCTGCGGAAAAGCGATCGTTTCCACGCCATATCTTTACGCGCAGGAACTGCTCGCGCACAACCGCGGCTTCCTGTGCATGTTCCGCGACGCCAAGTCGATCGCCGATCTCGTCGGCGCGCTGCTCGACGACGATGCGCTGCGCCGCGCAACCGAACGGCGCGCGTACCGGTTCGGCCGTCAGATGACCTGGCCGCACGTCGCAGTCGAGTACGGCCGGCTGTTTGCCGAACTCGCTCCGCCCGAGTTGGAGCTCGTCCATTCAGCCTAATCTCGAACATCTCATAACGCTCAGCGACGACGTGGGCGTTATTCAGCACGCGACGGAAGATATTCCGAATCGCGCAACGGGGTACTGCACCGACGACGTCGCGCGCGCTCTGATCGTCGTCTACCAGAAATTGTTGCTCGATCCACGCGACGCGGACGCGCTGCGTCTGGCTCCGATCTACCTCGCATTTTTGCAAGACGCGCAATTGCCCGACGGACGCTTCCATAATTTCATGGGGTACGACAGGCAGTGGCTCGATTGTGTCGGCACGCACGATTCGGTCGGACGCGCGCTGTGGGCACTTGGATTCGGGATGCGTCATGCGCCGCGCGCCACCTGGCGGCGTCTCTGCAAGCGTCTCTTCAACAAAGGTTTGAGCGCGATAGACTGGCTCCAATATTCGCGCTCCCAGTCGTACGCGATTATCGGGCTGGCGCACGCGAGTCACGCGAGCATCGCCGATATCGAACTGCCGGCTTACAGCGAGGCGCTGCGCAAGCTCGCCGGCGCGCTGAAAGCGCGGTTCGAAGCGACTTGCGGCGCGGACTGGGAGTGGTTCGAAGATATCATGACCTATGACAACGCGCGCCTCTCCGAAGCGATGGTACGCGCCGGAACGGCGCTCGGGGACGAAGATATTCAGGCGATCGGGCTACGTTCGCTTGCATTTTATACGCGCGTGACGATCGAAGACGGCATCTTCGTGCCCATCGGTAACGAAGGCTGGTATCCCCGGGGCGGCCCGCGGGCGCGTTATTCGCAGCAGCCGTTGGAAGCCGTTTCGCTGACCGACGCGGCGCTCGCCGCATACGAGGCGACCGGTGAGGCCGAATTTCGCAACATGGCCCAACTGGGGTTGGACTGGTACTTGGGGCGGAACTCCCGCGCAATCGCCATGGCCAACGGCGGCGGCTGTCTGGACGGGCTCAATGAAAGTTCCGTCAACCTGAATATGGGGGCCGAATCGACGCTGGCGTATTTGTCCGCTGCCTATTCGCTCGCCGCAGCAGTTCGGCCGTCGACCAAAGTCGTGATTGGCTCCGTACCCTCTTAAATTTTCACGCGGTTGATTAGAGGTCGCGTACCGTGAAGCTGTACGCAGCGACGGCAAAGAGCGCGGCAATCCAAACGATCGTCCACAGGATCATGGTCGCGGGCGGCGGAGCGAGAACGAAGAACGGACCCGGCCAGACGTGACGCGCGTTAAAGGCGGCAACCGAGACGGCCGGCTCCAGATAATAAACGGCCTCGCGCCACATCGCATCCGTGGGCAGAAGAAGCTGAGATACGATTCCCGCATTGATTGCTGCGGTATTTTGATAATAGGTCCCTAAGCTTCCGACTATTCCGGCCATCCACGTGCCGCCGAAAAACACGATCGCTACGATGCTTCCTGCAAGGGCCGAGAGCCGCGTGCTTAACGCGAAAGCCAAAACGAGCATCACGACGGCAAGCAAACACAAATACGCTATCGCTGTAAATGGATGAGGCGGAAGGTATCCCGTGGCGGCTCTTGCGACCGCAAACTCCGCCAGACCGGAGGCCGTCGCATAAGCGCAGACCACAAACGCTAAAGCCAGCGCCTTCCCGCTCAAGATCGCGGCGCGCGAGAGCGGCCGGGTGACGATCGGCAACAATACGCCGCTCTCGATGTCGTTGGCCAACGAAGGCGCCGCCAAAAAAACCGCGACTACGGCTAACACGAAGCTGAACATGTAGGCAATCAGCACAACGAGCACGGCTGTCATGGATCGGATCTCGATCACGCTCAACGGCCGGCCGTGCCGGTCGTGCATGTGCATCAGGTGCGTAAACCCCCAGCCCGTTAGGGCTACCAGCACCGCGGTTGCGCATAGAGCCGCCAGAAGAAAGCGGCGTCGCGCTAATTCATTGATCGTCAGTATCGCGACATACATCATGGCTGGGGCGTCCCGGTGATCTCGAGGAAACGATCTTCGAGCGTGGCTTCAATCGGCTCGACTGCAAAGATCCGCGCACCGGTTTGCACCAGCGTCTGCACAAGTTCGGGAATTCGCGCGTGCGCCGTTGCAATCAGGAATGCATCACCCTCTACACTTACAGGGCCAAAACGCTCCAGAATCGGTTGCAACGCCCTGTCGCTTTGGGCACGTACTCGTACGACGTCCTGGATTCCGATGATCTCGGCGATCGTGCCCTGAGCGACAATGCGCCCACGCAACACGATTGCTATTCGATCGCACACTTGTTCCACTTCCGTGAGCAGATGCGAGTTCAAGAACACGGTGGTGCCGTGCGTTTTTAGCGACCGTAAAATCTGCCGCACTTCGTGCCGACCGATCGGATCGAGCGCCGACGTGGGTTCGTCCAGAATCACCAAGTCGGGTTCGCCGAGCAGCGCCACAGCCAGACCCAGACGTTGCTGCATTCCCTTGGAATATGCGCCAACGCGATCGCCGCCGCGCTCGCTCAAGGCGGCCAGATCCAGCACGCGTTCGATCTCGCGCTTCGCGTCGCGCAGGCCCATCATGCGCGCGTGAAACCGCAGTACCTCGCGGCCGCTTAACCATTCTTGATAGCGAAAGAGCTCGGGCAAATACCCAAGCTTACGGCGCGTCTTCCGGTCACCGAGCGGCGCGCCGAGCAAAGTTCCCGAACCATGACTCGGCCTGATGAGCCCCGTGAGCATCTTTACCGAAGTGGTTTTGCCGGCGCCGTTCGGACCTAAGAATCCGAAAATCTCACCACGCGCGACGCTTAAACTCAGGTCAGCAACGGCCGAGGTCTCGCCAAAGGTCTTGGCAAGGCCGCGGGTCTCTATCGCGTTAGCGCAGTCCATTCGCGACGGTAAGCACGTCGGTCATACTGAGCGGGCCGCCCACCACGTACATGATTCCGTCTTTCTGCCAAAGCACGCCGGCGCCTAAGCCGGTGTTATCTCCGATGGCCAAGCCCTGCACGCCGTCAACGCTGACATGCTGGGCATGCTGTTTATCGATATTGACCGGTACGGGAATCGAATTCGCTCCTAGCGCCTGGATTTGAGAAGCGAGCGCGGGCGAGATCTTCGGCATGGCCAGCACGTAGCGCTTCAACGTTTGCAGCGATGCGCCGGTGGATGTTACGCGTGGCGCCTGCATCTCGATCAATTCGAAAAACCTTCCGTTCTTACCGGTTTCATAGTGCGCGTTGAAAACATCGCCGCTGCGCAGCATCACCGTCGTGCCATTGAGAGAAGGCGGCATCGGGGGAAGCGTCTTGTGCGAGCGCCGCGCAAATGCCTGGGCCCGGGCGGCATTAAACGTGAGGCTGAGCGCTCCGGGCGAAAAGACGAAATACGAGTGAACGATTCCGAATCCCGAGGGCAGAACGCCCGGTTCCCGCAACGCAAATGCGACGTGTTTTTGAGCGGCGGATACCGAAGAGAAATATGTTCGCCGCGGTTTCATGACCACGCGTTGTGTGCCGATTTCATCCGCGTTCCGAAAGAGACGCAGCTGGTGCATATCTGCCGTTGAAAGTGTGATCGGCTGAAATTCCCGCGGTTGAAAGATGGTCAAAAAGGCGCTGGCGTAGCCGCCCAGCGGTGTAAAAACAAATGCGCAGGCAAATGCCGCAGCCGTCGCCATTGCGGCAACGGGAAGCAGCCATCTTGGTGTGCCTGCCTTAGCGAGCGGGCCGCCCTTAAAGCGGCGGTATGCCGCCTCAACATCAACCGGGACCTCGCCGCCCAGTGCGGTTGCGGCGATCGCGCTGTCGCGGACGGAATCAGATTCGTTCATGTTCGAGTTCCCTTCTGAATGCGCGCTCGGCGCGCGCTAACCGCGTGCCGATCTGTGCCGCATCAATATGCATCGCATCGGCAATTTCCCGATACGACAAGCCGCCGTACCGTAAAGCTAATATCTCCGCATCTTTTTGCGCAAGTCGTACCAAGGCGCGACGCACGCACTCGCGATCGAAATTCTGCTCGATCAACTGCTCGGGGTTTGCCGCGCCGGCGGTGGAATGAAGCGCGCCGCCGGGCTGCGCCGCTCGGCCTTCACGGTCCCTGCGGCGGCGCTGCGAACGAAGTCCGTTGAGCGCCACATGGATGGCGGCCACGTGCAGCCAGGCAGGTGCGTTGGCGTCGCTGGCGCGTCGCATCCGGACGAACTGGGCGAAGACCTCTTGCGCCACATCCTCTGCATCCGCCGAGTCCCGCGTAATTCGGTAAGCCACCGAAACGACGCGGGGATACTCTCGCGCGAAGAGGTCCTCAAATCGATTCGGGACGGCCTGGGCGAGGCTCATTGCAGACACCACACCGTTATAGCACCGACCACCCGCCCTTTGTAACAGCCCGAGGCACTTTTCCACAGGCGGCGAATAAGGTGGAGAAATGATCCTGGAAACCGATGCTCTCAACGACGTCCAGTCGGCCGCCGTCCGATATGCTAATGGCCCGTGTTTGATTTTTGCCGGTGCGGGCAGCGGAAAAACCCGCGTGCTCACGCACCGCATTGCGTATCTGCTCGACGAGCTCGAGGTTTCGCCGGATCAAATTCTCGCCGTCACGTTTACGAACAAAGCCGCCGGCGAAATGAAAACGCGTTTGGAACGCATGGTCGGCGCCCCCGCGCGCGACCTGTGGGTCGGCACGTTTCATTCGATGTGCGTGCGCATCTTGCGCCGCGAGGGTTCGCGCGCCGGAATCGCTTCGAACTTTGCCATTATCGATGACGCCGATCAGCGGACGGTCGTGCGCGAGATCTTGACCGATCTCGATTACGATGAACGTCAAACGACGCCGGGGGCATGCTTGGCGGAGATCAGCAAGGCGAAGAACGCGCTGGTCTGGCCGAAAGAATACCACGAGCGCAACACGTCGTTCTTGGGCGAGCGTTACGCCAACGTCTATCAAGAGTATCAGCGCAGGCTTTCGGAGTCGAACAGTCTGGATTTCGACGACCTGATCGTTCGCACGATCGACCTTTTCGAAAAAGACGAGCCGGCGCGTACGAAATGGCAGAACCGTTTCCGGTACGTCATGGTCGACGAATACCAAGACGTCAACTTCGCGCAGTACAAACTGATCGCGATTTTGGGCGAGAAGCATCGCAACGTTACCGTCGTCGGTGACGACGACCAGTCGATCTATTCGTGGCGCGGCAGCGACTACAAGATGATCCTGCGGTTCGAGGAAGATTTCCCGGGCGCTAAAGTTTTTACGCTGGAAGAAAATTACCGCAGCACGCAGACGATTCTCGATGCGGCGAATGCGCTAGTCGCCAACAACAAAACCCGCGCTCCCAAAAAACTCTTCACCAGCCGCGATGTGGGCGAACCGATCACGGCCTTCGCCGCCGACACGGAACGCTCTGAAGCGCGCTACGTTGTCGAAAAAGTCAAAGAACTCGTTCGCGAAGGCGCTTCGTATAGCGACTTCCTGGCGCTTTACCGGACCAACGCGCAGTCGCGCGTGTTCGAAGAAGCGTTTATCGCCGAAGGCATTCCGTACCGCGTCATCGGCGGCGTCGGATTCTACGCGCGCACCGAGATCAAAGACGTCATCGCCTACCTGCGCTACATCGACAACCCCTCGGATGCGATTGCGTTCAAACGGATCGTCAACGTACCGCGCCGCAGCATCGGATCGCAGACGCTGGCCAGCCTCGTGACCGCCGCGAACGCCGCCAAAGTCCCGGTCGGGCAGGCGATCTTCGATAAGGAGCTGCTGAAGAAGGCGGTTCCCAAGAAGACGCGCGAGCTCGAGCGCTTCGCGGAGCTGATCGAGTCGCTGCGTTCGCGCCTGGGCGAGTTCACGATCGCCGACCTGCTGGTCGCGGTCATGGAAGAGTCCGGCTATCTGCGCGAGCTGCGCAACGAGGACACGCCCGATTCGCGCACGCGTATGGAAAATCTCGAAGAACTGGTGGGCGTTGCCCGCGAGTATGAATCCGGCGATCCGGAAGCGACACTGGCCGGTTTCCTTGCCAACGTCGCGCTGATCAGCGATCTGGACACGCTCGACGATTCGGCGTCGTACATCACCATGATGACGATGCACTCCGCCAAGGGCTTGGAATTTCCGAACGTCTTTTTGACCGGCTTGGAAGAAGGCGTCTTTCCGCACTCGCGTGCGCTCGTCGACATGACAGAACTCGAAGAAGAGCGCCGTTTAGCCTATGTCGGCGTGACGCGCGCCATGAACCGGCTCTTTCTCTCGTACGCGGAACGCCGCACGCTGTACGGCAATACGTTCGCGCATCCGAAGTCGCGCTTTCTGGAAGAGATGCCCAACATCGAGATGCTGGGCAGCATCGCGCTTCCGCGGCCGTCGGGCGGGCGCTGGCGCGAGGTCGCGATTCACGAGTCGGCGGGCGCCGGCATCAAAATGAATCTGCAGTCGGGCGATCGCGTGCGCCATCCCAAATGGGGCGAGGGCAAGATCTCGGGCGTTATCGGCGCCGGCGGCGACGGCCTCGTCACCATCGATTTCCCGAACGTCGGCCAAAAAATGGTCATGCTGAAGTACGCTCCGCTGGAGAAGCTCTAACTTCCAAGTTGTCATCCTGAGCCTGTCGAAGGATGAAGCATGACCTGCGTTGTCGGTCTCGTGCAGTTGGGCGAACTTCGCCGAGCGACGCAGCTGGCGATGCCATCTTCGATCTCGCGGCGCTCAGAATTTTGCGAGCGTGGGAGCGTTTGGCTCCGTCCGTCGCCGCGGTCCGTGAAGTGAGCAGTAACTGGCTGGCATGGGAGAATGCGGAGTTTCTCGCGAGGCAAGCATCAAAGTGGCGCAAGCGTCACGTCCCGAAGAGCACGGCGTGAAGGTTGCGATCGGCGGCGCTCAAGGGCGCATGGGACGCCTCGCGTTTGCGGCCATTCAGGAGGAGCCGGATTTAGAATTTGCCGGCGGTTTCGCGCGCACGGCCGATCAATCGATGGGCATCTACGACAACGTTGAGCAACTGCTGGACGAGCGTAAACCCGCCGTCATTGTCGACTTTACTCCGCGTCCGACGACGCAAGGCGTCGCGCGCGCCGCGGTGGAGCGCGGCGTTTCGCCGGTCGTGGGATCGAGCGAATGGAACGCGGCCGAGCGAGCCGAGCTGGAGAGACTGTGCGACCAGCACAAAACCGGCGCGCTGATCGTTCCGAACTTTGCGATGGGCGCGATTCTCATGATGAGCTTTGCCGAACAAGCCGCCAAGTTTTTTCCATCGGTAGAAATCGTCGAGATGCACCGCGCGGATAAGCGCGACAAGCCCAGTGGAACCGCTTCGGCCACGGCCGAGCGCATCCACGTGGGCGGAGGTCGAGCCGACGTCCCGATTCATAGCATCCGCATGAAGGGATTGCTGTCGCACCAAGAAGTGCTGTTCTCAAACGATGGTGAGCTGCTCACGATCCGTCACGATTCTTTCTCGAGCGAATCGTTCGCGCCGGGCATTATTGCGGCGATCCGAATGGTCAAAGATTTGAAATCGCTTCAGGTGGGGTTGAAATTGTGAACGTCGCCGTGGTTGGGGCGACCGGTGCCGTCGGTGAAACGATCGTGCGGGTGTTACGCGAGCGCAAGATCCCAGTGGAGCGCTTGGGTTTATTCGCGTCGCATGCACGCAACGGTGTGTTGGAAACTTCGACCGAAGCGCTGAGGCCGTTCGAGACCGTGTTTTTTGCGGGATCGGATGAAGCGAGTTCTGAGTTTGTGCCGCCCATTCTGGAGCGCGGTGGGGTGGTGATCGACAACAGTTCGACCTACCGCATGCGTGCCGACGTCCCGCTGATCGTGCCGGAAATCAACGCGCAGGCGATTCAGTCCCAGCACCGGCTATTTCCGGTAGGAAATTGCACAGCGATCATTTTGTGCGTCGCGCTCGCACCTGTTCGTGATACGGCGGGGCTGCGATCGGTGAACGTTGCGACGTATCAGGCCATCAGCGGAGCGGGACGGGCGGCGCTCGAGGAGTTCGACGCGGGCGAGGGCGCTTTCGTTCGTAACGTCGTGCCGAAGGTCGGCGATTTCGGCGACGACGGTTACAGCGGCGAAGAAACCAAAGTTCGCGACGAGACGCGAAAGATTTTGGATTTGCCCGGGTTGCCTTTGTATGCGACAACGGTTCGGGTTCCGGTCCGGACCGCACATTCAGAGGCGGTGTTTTTTGAGACTGAGCGCGAGACGTCGGCGGAGCAGCTGGCCGCAGCATTAGAGCGCGCGCCGGGCGTGGTTTTCCATCGCAGCGGCATCGTCACGCCGCGTGATGTCGAGGGAACCGACGACGTGCATATTGCGCGACTGCGTTCTGCGGGCGACGACAAGCGGCACTTTCAAATGTGGGTCGTCGGCGATCAGTTACGCAAAGGCGCGGCAACGAATGCGGTTCAGATTCTAGAATTGCTGATCGCCCGTGGTATGCGGGCCTCGCCCTTCGACCTGCGCCCTGCGGGCGCTCCTCAGGGTCCTTCGACAGGCTCAGGATGACATCGTGAAAGTTGCCGTGCTCAAGTTTGGCGGCACGTCCGTTGCGTCGGCTGAAACGCGCCGAATCGCCGTGGAGCGAATCCGCGAATCTTTGGAGCGCGGAGAATCGCCGGTCGCGGTCGTTTCGGCTATGGGTCGCGCGCCTGAGCCATATGCAACCGATTCGCTGCTTTCGCTGATCGGCGGCGCACGCAGTGGACCGAACGCGGACCTGCTGCTGTCGTCGGGCGAACTGATCTCGGCCGCGGTTCTCGCCTGCGAATTAGAGCGCGAGGGGGTTGCGGCGGTTGCGCTGAGCGGCGCACAGGCGGGAATCATCACCGACGATGTGCACGGTGATGCGACGATCGTTCGCGTCGATCCGCGGCACGTACGTGAAGTACTTGAGGCGAAGAAGATCCCGGTTATCGCCGGTTTTCAAGGCATCAGCGAAGAGGGCGAAATCACGACGCTTGGCCGCGGAGGCACGGATCTCACGGCGATTGCGCTCGGACACGCACTCGATGCGGAACGCATCGACGTGTACACCGATGTGGCCGGCGCGATGACCGCCGATCCGCGGCGCGTGAATGGCGCGCACACGATCGATCGTGCGAGCCTTGAAGAAATGACCGAACTCGCACAGCACGGCGCCAAGATCATGCATCATAAGGCGGCCGACTACGCGCAACGCACGCGCACGCCGTACGCCATCCGCAGTCTGGCCACGGGCGAAGGCACGGTCGTCGACGCGCGGCTGGAGCCGCGCAAGCCGGTCACCGGCGTTACGGCGTCAGGCCGCGTGACCTGGATTCGCGCGATTCGCGGCGACATCGAAGATCGTCAGCGGCGCATGCAATTGGAAATGCACATGTTCGAACGCCTTGCGGCGGCCGGCATTTCGATCGATCAGGTGACGATCAATCAAGCCGGCGTTATGTTCGTTGTGGAAGGCGATCGCGGCGAGGAAATTCGCAAACTCCTTGGAGATCTGAACCTGGCCGTCCGTGCGCGCGAAGCGTGCTCGAAGCTTTCCGTCGTCGGCGAGGGCATGCGGTACGAACCCGGCGTCATTCACCGCATCGTCTCGGCGCTCTCGGCGGTGAACGTCGAAATCATCCACTGCACGGACAGCAATATCACGGTATCGATTCTCGTTCCGTCCGATGACGCCGCGCGCGCCGAACAGGCCGTTCACGACGAGTTTCACTTGTCGTCCTTCGACTACGAGGTCGCTGATGCGACCTCTACTCAGGATGACAACGGGGCCAAGAGCGAAAAGACGGTTACGACATGAAGAGCCTCGGGGCGATCGTAACCGCGATGATTACACCGTTCGACAGCGGCGGCGAAGTCGATTACGGCGAGGCCGCTCGCGTGGGTTCGTGGCTTGTCGAACGAGGAAACGACGGGTTAGTGGTGGCCGGCTCGACCGGCGAGGGCCAAATGATGACGCTGGACGAGCGCGTGCGGCTGTTTTCGGCGGTGAAAGAAGAGCTCGGCGATCGCGCGGCCGTGATTGCCAATGCGGGCAGTAACGATACGCGCGATTCGGTTCGGTCGGTGAAGGCTGCGGAAAAGGCCGGCGCGGATGGGATTCTCGCGGTCGTTCCCTACTACAACAAGCCGCCGCAGGAAGGCATGTACCAGCACTTCAAGGCGATCAACGACGC
>PLED01000097.1 GCA_003136355.1 Vulcanimicrobiota bacterium
ATCCAGAGCCTGTCGAAGGACCCCGAGGAGCGAGCGAAGCGAGCCTCACGAGGGGAAAGCTTAAGCAGAAGCCGCGCAACTGCGTTGCGATGCGTGACGAAGTACGCGCGCTTGCCGATCGAGCGGGTGCCGTAGAGTACGAGGCCGGCGAGCAGGGCCTCGCGGCAGTGCGCTTCGGCCGGTAGATTGCGCGCTAGCGCGTCCTTGGTGTCGGCGGAAAGATTACGCATCGTCGTCGGGCCGGTCGTCTACGACGTCGTACAGCGCCGCGGGTTTGACGTTGGGTGTCATGCGCAGCGGCACTTCGCGGACGCGCACGGTGACGAACCTCGTAGCGTAGTGGATCACCAGAACGTCGCCCGGACGCACGTCGTAGCCGGGTTTCAGCGCCCTGCCGTCTTTCGTAATCCGCCCGTGAACGAGCGCTTCGTGCGCCTCGCTGCGCCGCTTGCTTAAGCGCGAGATTTTCATGAACTTATCGAGCCGCACCGCAGCCATTTCCCGGAAAAAGAGATTGGCACCCTGCTCGCCAACCCGAGCGCCGATGGCGACGGCAGCCCGCCCGGCCATGCGCCGCGGCCAGGTCAACATTTTCGACGAAAGCAAGCCGATGTGGCGGCTCTTCCTCATTTTCCTCGTGCCGCTGCTGCTCAGCAACATCTTGCAGTCGGCTTCGCAAACGGTCGCCAGCATCTATCTTGGCCAGCTGATCGGCGTACGTGCGCTGGCGGCGGTCTCCGGAATCTTCCCGATCATTTTCTTGCTGATCTCGTTTTTGATTGGCCTCTCCAGCGGCAGCACGATTCTGATCGGCCAAGCATTCGGTTCGGGCAACGTCCACGCGATGAAGCGTGTCGCGGGCACGACGCTTTCGATTAGCGTCATCCTGGGAGTCATCGTCGCCGTTATCGGAATTTTCCTCAGCAACGACCTGCTGAGGCTCATCCAAACGCCGCACGATATCCTGGGCGCCTCGACGATGTACTCGCAGCTCATTTTCTGCTCGTGCCCGATGCTGTTTCCCTATTTAGCCTATACGACGTTCATCCGCGGCACCGGCGACTCTCAAACGCCCTTCTATTTCCTGATTGTCAGCGCCGTTCTGATTGCCGTGCTGACGCCTGCTTTCATTTTGGGTTGGGCGGGCTTGCCGCGGTTGGGAGTCGCATCGGCCGCGATTGCGGGATACATCAGCAACGGCATAGCGTTTGTGGCATTGCTCGCACTATTGGCGCGTCGCAAGGACCCGCTCGCGTTCGATTTCGAGATGATGCGCGACATGCGCATCGATTGGAAGATTACGAAGACGGTCGTGCGCCTGGGCGTGCCGATCGGCTTGCAAGTCATCATGGTGGCGCTGGCCGAGATCGCCGTCATTAGTTTCGTGAACCACTTCGGCTCGGACGCGACCGCCGCGTACGGCGCGGTCAACCAAATCGTCGGCTACGTGCAGTTCCCGGCGATCAGTATCGGCATCGCCGCATCGATCTTCGGCGCGCAGTGCATCGGCGCCAAGCGCGAAGATAAACTCAATAGCGTTATTCGCTCGGGCGTCGGCCTCAACTACGTCATCGGCGGCATCATCATCGTGCTGTGCTATATTTTTGCGTGGAATATTCTGGGGTGGTTCGTGACCTCCGAGCGTCCGCTGCACATCGCGCATGCACTGCTGATGATCACGCTCTGGAGTTACTTATTTTTCGGCAACTCCTCGGTACTGAGCGGCGTGATGCGAAGCAGCGGCACCGTCTTCTGGCCGACCTTCAACGGCATCTTGGCGATTTGGGCCGTGGAAGTTCCCGCAGCGTGGATCCTGATGCACAAGTATGGCATCGACGGCATTTGGATGGGCTATCCGATTGCCTACTGCGTTGTTCTGCTCTTACAATTCGGCTACTACGAACTATTTTGGAAGCGCATGACGCACGAAAGGCTCATTTGAGGCGTTGACCCGGTGTCATCCTGAGCTTGTCGAAGGATGCCCGAGCAGGGTGCTGCAGGCACCCGTGACGAGGGCCGCAAGAGCGGAGCTGAGGAGTCGGTCACATAAAGTTAATCACAAGGAATCATATCTGCAACGTTCGTAGTGTTTGATAGCTTTTATGGACAGAGATCCGACCAACCGCGAGCTTATGGACGCCATGATTGATCTTAAGGATGGCGTTGCTGATCAATTTGCCGGCATTTCGAGACAATTTGCCGGGGTTAACGAGCGGTTCGACCGTGTCGACGGCCGCCTCAGCGGCCTGGAGTTCCACGTAGGCTCGTTAGATCGACGCCTCGGTCACGTTGAAACGCGACTGGAAGCCGTCGAGACACGCCTCGAAAGCGTCGACGGCCGCGTAGTGAACATCGAAACGCAGGTCGGGCAAATTGGCGTAAGCGTCGAACAGTTACAGCGTCGGCTGCCCGCCTACTAGGTTTCGTGATGGATAGCGAATCGGCATTCCGCGAGGTTATTGAGATCCTGCACGAATTTCAGGGCGCTGTTTCCAGCCGCTTCGATCGGGTCGATGCGACGCTCGCGGAGCACGACAAACGGTTTGAGGGCGTAGAGTTTCACCTCGGTTCTTTGGACCGGCGGGTCGGCCACATTGAAACTCGCCTCGAGAACGTTGAAACGCGACTGGAAAATGTCGAAACGCGCGTTGTGAACGTCGAAACGCGCGTTGTGAACGTAGAAACGCACGTGGTGCAGATTGGAACAACCGTCGAGCAGTTACAGCGTCGGCTGCCCGCCTACTAAGTTCGTGTCGTAGTGCTTGACAGTGCTTATGGATAAAGAGCCGACCACCCGCGAGCTCATGGACGCCCTGATCGATTTTAAGAACGGCGTTTCCGAGCAATTCGCAGGAGTCTCCGCCCAATTTGCAGCGGTTTACCAACGATTCGATTTTGTCGATGCCAAACTCGTTGAACACGACAAGCGCTTCGAGGCTCTGGAGTTCCACTACGGCTCATTAGATCGACGAGTCGGCCGTATCGAAACTCGTCTCGAGGACGTGGAGCGCCGCCTTCCCGCGTAGCGTTTAGGTTCGTTTCTTCTTTCGCGGCGTGACGCACGTGCCCGACGCGCGGCACACGACGGTCGGTTCGGCTAACGCGTCGGCGGCCGAAGGGCCGGCATCGGGCCGCGCAGCGATCACTTTGCGCGCTTCAAATGACATCTTGCGCGACGTATTGCCGGTGCTTTCGATGCGGCCCGACGCCTCGATGTAGTCGCCCGCGCGCACGGGCGCAAGAAATTCGACGCTGTCGTAACCGGCGAACAAGCCTTCGTCGCCGTCGAGGCGGATAAGCAGTTCCGTTGCGACGTCGCCGAACAGCTCGAGCATGCGCGCTCCGTCGACCAAGTCTCCGCCATAATGCGCGTCGCTCGAGCTCATGCGCACGCGGATGACGCTCGTCAGGTCTTTGCCAGTTTCCACAATTCCTCGAGTTCGTCCAGCGTCATATCGGCTAGTGCCTTGCCTTCCTCGGCGGCGCGCGCTTCCATGAAACTGAAGCGTTTATAGAATTTGTCGTTCGCCTCGCGCATGGCCGCCTCCGCGTCGATGCCGAGCGCGCGTGATAGATTGACGAGCGTGAAGAAGACGTCGCCGAGCTCTTCGCGCACGTGCGGATCGTCCTGCTTTTCGCGCCGGGCTTCGGCCAGTTCGCGCAGCTCTTCGACGAGCTTGTCGAGAATTTGCGACGCCGCAGGCCAATCGAAACCCACGCGGGCCGCTTTTTCTTGCATGCGCTGACCGCGCTGCATCGCTCCGAGATGCCGTGGAATACCGTCGAGACGGCTGCGGCGCTTTCGCCCGGTCGCCTCTTCAGCTTTGAGGCGCTCCCAGTTTTTCCATTGCGCGTCGACATCTTCGATCACGGCCTCGCCGAAGACGTGCGGATGGCGCCGGATCATCTTGTTCGAGAGCGCGTCGATAACGTCGGCGCTCGTGAAGCGGCCCGTTTCGCTGCCGATCTGCGCGTGGAAAACGATTTGCAGCAGCAGGTCGCCGAGTTCTTCGCTCAGCGCGGTTTCGTCGTTCTGTTCGATCGCTTCGACGACTTCGTAGGTCTCTTCGATCAGATAGGGCACGAGCGTGCGGTGTGTCTGTTCGCGATCCCACGGGCACGACCGGCGCAGGCGCGCCATGATTTCGATCAAGTCGTTCCAGGTGTGGTGCGTCGAAGCGGGCGGCAGCGGCACGAGCGGCATCGCGATCGCCGCCGAGAGCGTATCGCGTGGAACGCCCGGCACGATCTCCGTTTTTACGCCGCGGCTTTCAAGTGCGCGCACGAATTGCGGCAAGCCGGGGAAGTCCGAAAGGGGGTTTCCTAGGATTCCTATAGCCAGCGTCCCCTCGACATGCGCACCTTCGGTGCGCTGCTCGGGGTGGTTCGACGGGCTCACCATGACATCAGGAGAGCCCGCACTCGCATCAGCGACGCGAGCAATCGCATCGGCGACACGATCAATCGCGTCGGATGCGCCGCGGACGAAGAGCGCGGGATCGGCGGCCAGACCGGTGACGATCTCGACGCCTTGCGATTCGATGTAGGCGATCAGTTCGGCCGGTGCGAGCATCAGCGCGGCGCGCCGCGACGCGCGCAGCGCATCGAGGCTTCCCAGTGTGAGCAGCCCCGGATCGCCTGGCCCGAGCCCGACCACGCGAACCCTCACAGCCTGTCCTGAGCGAGCGTAGCGAGTCGAAGGGCCTGTGGGGCTACTTCGTCTGCGCTGGCGCCGGAGCCGGAGCCGGTGCGCCCGGAAGCGGCGTCGGGAACAGACCTGCGAAGCGCTGATCGCTAACGTCGATTTTCGCGGTTGTTTGTAGCTGCTGCAAGAACTGCTGGATCAGCGGACTCTCTTGCTGCTGCTTGAGGACCTGCGTGATCTTCGCCGTCGAATTGGCCAGCGTCGCTTTAC
The DNA here is from genome assembly GCA_003136355.1 of Vulcanimicrobiota bacterium. Taxonomy (GTDB): domain Bacteria; phylum Vulcanimicrobiota; class Vulcanimicrobiia; order Vulcanimicrobiales; family Vulcanimicrobiaceae; genus Rubrimentiphilum. The sequence continues at coordinate 4,916 of PLED01000097.1, forward strand.
TCGCGGGCGTTCGCGCTTCGATCTCGATGATGTGGTAGCCCAAAGGCGATTTGATCGGCGGGCTGATCTTTCCGATCGGTCCGCTGAACACATACGCGTCGAAGGTCGGCACCATGCGGCCGCGCGGGAACAATCCGAGTTCGCCGCCGTTGTCTTTGCTGCCGGGATCCATCGAGTATTGCTTGGCTTCGGCTGCAAAATCTTTGCCGGCTTTGAGATCGGCTTCGACTTTCATTGCTGTCGGGAGATCGGCAACCAAGATGTGACGCGCGCGGGCTTGTGCCGCCGTGTCGAGCTGTGCGTGGTTGAGTTTGAAGTACGCTGCAACCTGGCTCGGCGTGATATGTACGCCGGCGCCGACCGCCTTGTCCAGAATGATCTGGCGGCGGATCAGGTCTTGCACGTCCTGCTCGGAGAGGCCGCGCGCTTTCAGCAGTTGATCCCACTGGTTGGCGGGGTACTGCGCTTTGTATTGATCTTCGATCTTGTTGATCTCGGCTTGCGAGACCGTAATCTTATGGCTCTGCGCATACTGATCGATCAGGTCGTCGGTCACCATCAGCTGCAGCACATTGCGTGCCGTGACGGGCGTCGAACTGTTCTCGAGTTTGGTATCGAGCTGATCGCGAGTGATCGCTTGGCCGTTAACGGAGAGAATCGTGCTGCCGCCCGAGCCGCACGCGGTAAGTGTGGCCGCGAGCAACACCGCGGCTATTGTTGTAAATTTTATCACCGCCGCCCGATTCGCGCCGGGCCCTAAATCGCCTCTAACAGGTCGCGCAGCAGCGGCATCCAGATCGCTTCGGGCGACGCGCCGCCGCGCAGCGCGGGCAGTTCCACGAGCACCTTGCCGTCGCCGAAACGATAGCGGTTTCCGGTCAATTTTCCGAACCGCGCGATGGCGCTGGGCGCCAGCGCGAAGCTGGAACCGACGCCTAGCGTCAGCCGTTTCTCATCGACGATCACGCGCGTCACGTGTTTGTGCAGCGCGATCGCGCGCAGCTTGGTCAGTTCGACCAGGTTTTCCAGCGGCTTGGGAAACGGGCCGAAACGATCCCGTACGCCGGCGGCGACCTCTTCGACTTGCGCCTGCGTGCGCGATCGCGCGAGCTGCTGATAGATGGCGATTTTCTGCGAAACCTGCGGCACGTAATCGTCGGGAACGTACGCGTCGATCTTGACGTCGATAACCGCTTCGCGCCGCTCTTCGAGCGCGGCTTGTTCGCCTTTGCGTGCGGCGATCGCTTCGGCCAAGAGCTGGCAGTACGTATCGAAGCCGACCGATGCGATGAAGCCGGATTGCGCCGCGCCGAGCAAGTTGCCGGCGCCGCGAATTTCGAGATCGCGCATCGCTATCTGCAAACCGCTGCCCAAATGCGCGAATTCGCGGATCGCTTCGAGCCGCGCCTTGGCTTCTTGCGAAAGCGACTTGTGCGCCTGATAGAGCAAATACGCGTAGGCTTGATGGTTCGATCGTCCCACGCGGCCGCGCAGTTGGTAGAGCTGCGCGAGGCCGAACTTGTCGGCGTCGTTGACCACGATCGTGTTGACGTTGGGGATGTCGATGCCGTTTTCGATGATCGTCGTCGCGACCAGCACGTCGATCTCGCCCTCGATGAAGGCTTGCATGACCGGTTCGATCTCGGCTTCGGTCATTTGCCCGTGCCCGACGGCGATTCGCGCGCGCGGCACCAACCGCTCCAACGCCTTCTGGATGGCGTAGATCGACTCGATCCGGTTGTGCAGGTAGTAAATCTGTCCGCCGCGGTCGAGTTCGGCCGTGATCGCGCGCTGCACCACGGCATCGCTTGCCGGCACGACGACCGTCTTGATCGACATGCGGTTCTTGGGAGCGGTTTGGATAAGCGAAAGATCGCGCACGCCCATGAGCGACATGTGCAGCGTGCGCGGAATCGGCGTGGCCGAGAGCGTCATCACGTCAACGCTCGCGCGCAAATGTTTGAGGCGTTCTTTCTGCATGACGCCGAAGCGCTGTTCTTCGTCGACGACAATGAGGCCGAGATCGGCGAAGATGACGTCTTTCTGCAGCAGGCGGTGCGTTCCGATGACGATGTCGACGCGCCCTTCGGCCAACTTGCGCAGAATCTCGCGCTGTTCCTTCTTGCTCTTGAACCGCGAGAGCTCTTCGATTCTGATCGGAAACCCGGCGAAGCGGCTAGCGAAGGTGCGAAAATGTTGCGCGGCGAGCAGCGTCGTCGGCACCAACAGCGCGACTTGTTTTTTGTCGGCGATTGCTTTGAACGCGGCGCGAATCGCGACTTCGGTTTTTCCGTACCCGACGTCGCCGCAGACCAGGCGATCCATCGGACGCGCGCTTTCCATGTCGGCCTTCGATTCGTCGATCGCTTTGCGCTGATCGGGCGTTTCTTCATACGGAAAGGCCTCTTCGAGTTCGGCTTGCCACGGCGTGTCGGGCGCAAAGGCGTGTCCGCGCGCCATTTCGCGCTCGGCGTAGAGCGCGACTAGCCCGTCGGCGATCTTTCCGAGCGACTCGGAGACGCGCAACTTGGTGCGCGCCCAATCGGCGCCGCCCATGCGCGAAAGGCGCGGCGTCGCGCCTTCGGCCGCGCTGTACTTCGCCACTTGGTGCATCTGCGTAACGGGCACGAGCATCCGGTCCGTGCCGGCATAGGCGAGATCCAAATAGTCTTGCGTGGCGCCCAGAATCGTTTCGGTCCGCAACCCCAGATATTGGCCGATCCCGTGCACGTTATGCACTACGTAATCGCCGACGCGCAGATCGGCGAGCGTGACCGGCACGCCCTCCTTGACCGCGCGGATCTTAACGCGCTTGGGCGGCTGTCCGTAGATCTCACGATCGCCGAGCACGCGCAAACGCAGTTCCGGAATAACGAATCCACTTTCGATCGACCCGTGGCCCACCGCGATGTCATGGTGAGCCTGTCGAACCACCCCGAGTAGCGCCCCATCGGGGCGCATATCGAGGGGCCCAACGGCGAGACCAGCCGCGCTAACAATATCCGCTGCGCGCGCGGCGCCGGTTGTGACCAGCGCGATCGTTTCACCCGCTTGCGTCCACTCACGCAGCGATTCGGTGAACATGGTGATCTGCCGGTTGAAGTGTTCGGCCGGGCGCGTTTCGAGCACAAACGATTGCACGACATGCGGCAGCCACTCCAGCGACTGCGCGCTTTCGATCGCGCCGGGAAACGTTAGGCCGGGCGTTCGCGCAAATGATTGGGACAGATCGCGCAGCCGCGGGTACGGCGCGATCACTTCGCCGAGCAGCGATTCTTGCACGTCCGCCGAGCGCACCGAAAGTTGATCGGATGCGAGCGCTTCGAGCAGAACACTTTGTTCGCGCGAGCGCTCGTCATCGAGCGCGCGTTCGAGCGTCGCGAGCATGCCCGGTTCGTCGAGCACGAGCGTCGCGTGGGCGGAAAGATAATCGAGCACTGTCTCGCGCTCATCAAACGCCAGCGAAAGCCACGCCGGTGGGATCTCCGCGCCGGACTCCAAATGCGAACGCACCGCGCGCGCGACATTTTCGGGCGCGTCCAAACGCTCGAGCACGCGTGCGCGCAGCGCTTCGTCACGCGGGATCTCACTCCACGGAACGATCTCGATCTCCGGAAGCGTCCCTTCGCTGCGCTGCGATTCCAACTCGAAGGGCCGGATGGTCTCGACCGTGTCGCCAAAAAATTCGATGCGCGCCGGACGATCGGCGGTCGGCGGGAACACGTCGACGATTCCGCCGCGCACGGCATATTCGCCGGCGGCGCTCACGACATCGCTGCGCCGGTAACCCAATCGGTAGAGCTCGCTCAGCGTGCGATCCCAGCCCGCTTCGCCGCCGGCGCGCGGCGTGAAGCGCGATTCCATAAACAGCGCGTGCGGCATGACGTACTGACGAAGCGCGCCCAGCGGCGCGAGAATAATTCCCGGCTTGCCGTCGGCCAGTTCGGCCAGCATCGCCATGCGCGCGGAATGCTCGGAGGGGCTTTCCAGAACGCCGACGGCTTCGTCGCGGGAACGCAGCAGTGAAACGCTCCGTGCCTCGTCCTCTTCCAGGAAATAGAGCAGGTCGGTGAAGGCGCGCTCGGCGGCGTCCGCGGTCGGCATGGCAACGAAGAGTTGGCCGCCCAGGGCTCGATAGAGGGCCGCCAGGAGTGCCGGCCGCGCGGCCGGGATCGTCTCGTGAAGTGCGTAGAAGCCGCGCCGCTGGCGCAGGCGCTCGATGACCCCGGCGACGGGCTTGGCGCCCTGCAGGGCGTGGACCAGCCTCCCCGCGAGCGTTTCCCCGGGGGCTAGGTCGTTTCGGTCTTTTGCTGCTACGGTCGCCAAACGGCCGGAGCGTTGTTTGTTGTTGTCATCCTGAGCCGATAAATGTCATCCTGAGCCGATAAATGTCATCCTGAGCCTGTCGAAGGACCCCGAGCAGCGCCCNNACGAGGGGCCAACGGTGCTCCAACCCCCGTCTCCCGGAGATGGTTTCCCCCCACTCGAATGAATCGGACCTCGTGTTTTCCGCGCTCGTTCTAGCCGCAGTTGCATCTGCGCCGTGCACGCTTCGTCCGCAGCTGCAGTTGGCTCCGGCCGTCTCGCACGTGCGGGTCGTACGCGCTTCGAGTTCGTTTACCGCGAGCGCGAGTCTGACGCTTTCCGTCCGTACGATAAAAAAAGCCGCCGCAACAAGCGACGCCGGATTGCGCGTGCACGTCGCAGGCTACTACACAATTGCCCGAAGCCTAGCGCAAGTTTCGTCGCTTCGCGCGATCGGATCGTCGCAGACGCAGGCCCGTGCGCGTTTAGGAAAAGCCGTTGCGGCGTTAGTACGCGATGCGAATACCGAGTACGCGCGCCAAGTTCGTATCTACGACAATGTTACAGAAAACGGTAGAACGCAGGGTCAGGGACCGTCCTATGGTTTTCCGGGAGGCCCGAACGCAAGCGTCTACTGCATACAATAAAGACGAGACGATGATGAGCGGGCTCTCCAGGCTCGTTATTGTCCTGGTGACCGCAGTTGTCGCGTATTGCTTAACGCAACGCTTTGTCTTCCCGGGATATATCGCGCTTCCAATTCCATATCACCCGGACATGTATTGGTCGGTTGATTTTGTAACGCGCGGGTTGAATTTTGTCGGCTTTCTGACGTCGCCGCGTCCTCTTTTTTACGAAGCACTGTTGCTCGCGGGCCATTTTGGGCTCGTTGGTTCTTTGCTCTTTCTTGATACGATCGTATTGATCGATCTCGCATTGGCGATCGTACTGCTTGAGCGGCTGATCCTCCATCGTACGATCCCGTGGTTGATCGTATTGGGTACGCTAATGTGGGCGATGGCGGGCCCGGGATTTTATCGGCAACCCGGTTACGATGTTGGTTTCCACATTGCGCTTTTATGCGGGCTTCTGGGCGTCTACGTCTGCGAGACGCACACAAAGAAGAATGCGATCGCTACCCTCGGTCTCACCGGTATTTTGTTCGTCCTAAGCGCGCTTGCGAATGAAGGCCTCATCCCGGCGATCGTCATCTACTGTATCGTTGCCGCGTTTCGTAATCGCGCCTCGCCGGCGCTTGCGTTGACTCTGGCGGTATTACCGCTCGTTGTCGTCGCGGCGGCATTCGGTGACAGCCAGCTCACCCATTCGCCATTTATCAAAATGAACGCGCGGGGCGCCTATCCCTACAAAATCGATCTATCGGCCCCGTCGCTCTTCCTTTGCGCTCGTTTCTATTTGTCATCGCTTCTGAATGCCGGTTTTCTCGTCTTCCTGACCGTGACCGGAGCCGGCCTGTGGCTTCGTCGACGCCTGAAGATTGGCGTCGCCTTACTCGTCGCTGCGTTATCCCTCTACATTCCGTATTGTGTGCTTCCCAACCATTTGGACATCGCGTACCAATGGGTGCCGATGCCCGTGCTTATGCTGCTCTTTCCGCTGGCATGGCTCGGTGCCGCCGATGCTCCACGTATTAGCACAAAAATGAACGTCGCAGTACGATTTGCGCTTGCTCTTTCGCTGCTCTTCGCGCTAGGGTTTCAGGCGACGCAGTACCTCGCTCCAAAACGCTGGACCGAGGTTGCACTCGCGCAGAACCGCGCGGTGGTCTCAGCGCTTCATTCGCTCAACCCGCAGATCAGCGCCTCACGTGCCGTGCTTCTGTGCGGGTTGGAGTTCGGGCGGTGGCCCTTCATGGAGAGCGCGTTATTTCTTTCGCGAGAGTTGAACTTTCGCGGCGAATGGTCCGTGGCGACGGAGCCGGGCTTTCCGCCGATCGAGAATCAGTCGGACGCTCGAGCGATCACGTACGGGCGAATACGATGGAGCGATTACGACCTCGTCATTTTATTCAACCGGGACGGCCGTTTCATCGGAGACTATACAAAAGATCAATTTCGAACGAAAATCAGGCGCCTGCCAGTAGGGCTGTCGAATCGTGGTCTTGTCGACCTGCTGCAGTCGTATTATCCGCCCGGAGTTAAGCCGCCTAGCAGCTGGAAGGCCGGTGCGCAACAGGGCCTCTATCTCGATACCGCTCCCGATCTCTGCTGTTTTTTGAACGGGAGCCCCTCGTTGGCATTGGATAAGCCCCGCCGAGATCGGATCGTTATCTTCACATTCGAGGTCCCGCGCATCGCAGTTTTTGCCGCTCGGCCGGAACATGTCGAAATTCTTTTCAACGGGGTTAAGACAGGTGCGCTTCTAAAGCTAAGTGCCGGCATTCATAAGGTGAGTTTCACGCTTTCGCAAAATCAGGCGAAGATTGCTCAGCTCACCGCCGATATGCGCATGTCGATCGTATATGTGCCGAAGCAACTCGGGCTGAACGACGACACGCGTCAACTGAGTATAAAGTTACTGCGCGTAGACTACAAACCCTAGGAATGATCGGGCCTTGCGACGCGGAGCGCTCGGGCGATCGAATGCGAACGTCTCGTACACCAAATGAACACGCACGCTGCCGCCGCGAGCGGCGCTGTCGCGACGACAGCGCTGATTGCGCGCGAGACGTCCGTCGTAGCATCGGGAAGATAGCGTAGGACCGAACTCAGCGTGAGCGCCACGATCGCCCATGTGGCGGGTGTTTCCCACGCGAGAAGCGCCGCCGGCAAAATCCAGAGCGCATACCACGGATAAGGATTGGGAATGGCGATCCACAATGCGAGCACCAGCAACGCAACGCCGCTGCGATTCTCTTTCCATAAGAGAACGCATCCGCCGATTGCTAGCGCGGCAACGAGCGCGACGGTGAGCGCAATCGCCATCGATGCCCCGAACGCCGCGTTCAGCGCATACTGCAGCGAGAATTGCGGAAAGTAACTTCCATGTCCGGCGTTGCGGGAAAGCTGCAGCAGCGCAGGCCACGCGATTAACGCCGCGGCGGCGAATCCTACTAGCGAGCCGGCTAGCACGCGAGAGCGCGACCGGCTCGCAGCGAACATTAGCGGAGCGGCGGCCGCGGCCAATAATCCGGGCGCTTTCACTAGCGCAGACAACGCCACGACGGCGGCGCCCGTCAGCGGGCGCCCGCGTGCGATCAAAGCGAACCCCGCCAACACGATCGCGACAAGGTACACGTCGTTGTGCCCTTCGGCTGCCGCCCAGATCGCAATGGGATTGAGTGCGATGCCCGCCGCCGCGGCTGCGCGCGTGCGTTCGGGAAATGCGGCGAATGCCAGCGGAGCGCAGAGAACGAGCGCGCCGCACGCGCCGACGCGCAATGCCCAGAGCGGAGCGGCGGGGCCGAAGCCGGCAAAGATTGCGACGATCGCTTGCGCGAACCACACGAACGCCGGGCCGTACACGCAAACCGGCGGCGGATTTCCCCATTGCCACAACACCGCATCCATCAGCGGACTGCGCAACGTAACGGCCGCATGTGCGTAGGGATTCAATCCGTGCAACGCCATCAATCCGTACCCGGCGTACGCATAGACGTCGCTCGAAAACACGACGGGAAAAAACAGCGCAGCGCCGCACGCAAGGCCACTCGTTGTCATCGTGGCACTCGATGTCATCATGAGCTTTGTCATCCTGAGTTTGTCGAAGGGCGAATGACCCCGAGCAGCGGCCGGTACGGTCGCAAGTCGAGGGGATAAGCTGAGAAGCGCAGCAATATACCCGACGCTTGCGATCGCGATCGCAGCGAACAGCGCGAGCCACATCGTAAAACCGAAACTTCCCCAATACGTCACCACGACCAGCGGCTGCGCGCGGTCGACGGCAAACATGGCGGGCGCATGCAAAAGCAGCAGCCGGCACGCAATGGCGCCGGCCGCAAATCCTAACGGAACGAGAAACGCTAACCGCATGCCGGGTCGCGCGCCCGAACCGGAGCCGCCGCGAGTTGCGCTGCTCCCAGTCCGAGCACGATCCACCACCACCCGCCCACTTTCGGATAGAACACCAGCAAATCGAAAATCTGATGCAGCGCGAGCGCGATGCTACCGGCGAATGCGGCGGCGACAAACGGCGATCGCAGCCGGTCCTTTGCAAATGTGGCGATGGAGACGTATGTCAGCCACAGCGTGGCAGCCAGCGACGGTATTCCGCCTTCGACCAGGGATTGTAAGTACAAACTGTTCGCGTGCGTGCGAACGCCTCGCAGGCCCGTCTGAGCGATTTCGAGCTCGAAATTTCCCGCGCCGATGCCGAAAACCGGATGCGAACGCCACAGCGCGAACGCCGCGCGCCACAGATTCGTTCGCGTGCCGACGCCGCCCGACGTGATCGCGTTATCCCACACGCGAACGATCGCGGGCGAATGAGCGAGGAAGCCGATCAGCAGCAAGCCGGTGGCGACGCCGGCCGCAATGAACGCAAGCGGCGCAAAGACCTGCCGCCGGTAGGTCAGCGCAACGGCCAGCATACCGCCGGCAACGCCAAACCCGCCGCCTCTCGAAAACGTCAGCACGTCTGCAAGCACGAGAAGAAAAAGCGATAACGCGATAACCAACGCCGGTGAGTCAGCGGCAAACGCAAACAGCAATGGAATCGCGACATCGCAATAGCCTGCGAGCTGGTTGGGCCCTTCCAGCGGCCCCGCGACGCGTACCAATTCATGGCCGTTCAATCGTAGGCTTGAGGTTGCGCCATAGACTTCTTGCGAGAGCGCGAATAGCGCGACGAGCGTCACGACGGCCACGCACGCATTTCTTATGATCGCGGCATCGGGCTCGAGATTGTATGCACACACGACCGCAATGAACAAAAAAATGTATTCCGCCGCTTTGAGCGATTCGCGCAACACCGGGCCGCCATAAGTCGCGTGGATTCCCGAGAGCATTGTCGCGCCCAACACCAGGGCGCCGCCGATCAGAAGTGCGCGCGGCGCCGGCGAAGCCAGCGGCCGCCAGACTCCGCGGTACGTGGCCAGGCCGAGTAAAACGCCGAGCAGTGCCGCTTTCGGAAGCGTTACGGTCGTCACCCAGGCGTTACCGTAAATCGCGAACGGCTGGACGACGATGAGCAACACAACGGCATAGATGGGCCGGCGCATCGTTATGAGCGCGCCCGCAACGAAAAGCGCGGCGTACGACATCGCTGCAAATGCGTCCGGAAAGGCGTACGTCGTCACGCGGCGGGCTTCGCTATGGCGGCCGCGAACCCCGGCGTTATGGACGATACGGCGATGCGCCATTGCATCGAACGCAAACGCGACGGCCACGCACTGTCGGCGACAGACTGGGACGCGATCATCGACGGCTTCATGGAAGGCCGCATCGACGAAGCGCAGACCGCCGCGCTGTTCATGGCCTGCGTTTGGCGCGGGATGACCTTCGAAGAAGCCCATGCACTTACCGACGCGATGGTGCGCAGCGGCGAAACGATCTCATTCGATCGCGGCAAGGGTATCGTCGTCGACAAGCATTCGAGCGGAGGCGTTGCCGACATCGTGTCGCTGGTCGCGGTTCCGTTAGCCGCGGCGTGCGGTGCGCGCGTGGCAAAACTTTCAGGTCGGGCGCTCGGCCACACCGGCGGCACGATCGACAAGCTGGAAGCGATTCCCGGATTCAACGCCGCGCTTTCGCTCGATACGTTCATCCGCCAAGTAGAAACGATCGGCTGTGCGATCGCCGCGCAGACCCAAGCGCTGGTTCCCGCCGATAAACGTATATACAATCTACGCGATCGTACCGGTACGGTTCCGGCGATGGGATTGATCGCGGCGTCGATCGTTTCGAAAAAAATTGCGTGCGGCGCGCATGCGATCGTCTTCGATGTCAAGACCGGTCCGGCGTCATTTACTCCGCGGCCCGACCAAGCTCGCGAGCTCGCGAGCTGGCTTGTCGAGATTTGCAAAGGGTTCGGCCGCAAGGCGGTAGCCTTTGTCAGCGATATGCATCAGCCACTCGGCCGCACCGTCGGCACCGGGATAGAAATGGTCGAAGCCCGCGACCTTTTGCAGCACTCTGATGTCATCCTGAGCTTGTCGAAGGACCCCGAGCGAAGTCGAGGGGTACAGCTCATTCTGAAAGTCGTCGCTGCACTACTGGACGCTTCAGAGATTACCGGCGGCGAGGAGCGCGCGGCCAAATCTCTAGCCGACGGAACCGGTTACGCAAAGCTCGTAGAAATGGTCGAAGCTCAAGGTGCGTCGCGTGGAGCGCTCGAGGCTATGGAACTAGACCCCAAACCGCTTACCGTGAAAGCTTCACAGGCGGGGTTCGTGCAGTCAATCGATGTGGTGCATTTGGGAAATGCCGGGCGGCGGCTTTCCCGCAACGACGCGCTCGGCGGTTTGTTCGTCAATGTGGAGATCGGCGATCGCATTGAAGCTGGGCAGCCGCTTGCGCGAGTATACGGTAAAGATAAAGAGCACGTGCGCAACCTTGAATCGTCATTCAAAATCGGAGCCGAACCGGTGGAACCCCCACCGCTGGTTTACGACATGGTTACGTAGCCTACGATCGCTCGATATCGGAAATTAAGTACAGCGGGCGGCCTTTCACTTCGTCGTTGATGCGCCCGATGTATTCGCCGAGTATGCCGATACCGATGAGCTGAACGCCGCCGAGGAATAGGATCGCGACCATCGTGGACGCCCACCCGCGCGTATATTCCGGAATACCCAAGCGAAATAATCGAAAAAAGATAATGACGATCGCATACAAGAAGGCGGCCGTACTGACGGTAAATCCTAAGTACGATGCAAATCGCAGCGGCACGTCTGAAAACGACGTGACGCCGTCGATCGCGAACTGCAGCATCTTCGAAAGCGGATACTTGGTCGTCCCATGGAGACGCTCGTCGCGATCGTACTCGACCGCCGTTTGCGCGAAGCCGGCCCAACTGACCATGCCGCGCAGAAAACGGTGACGTTCGCGCGAGCGTTTGAGTACCTCGACGATTCTGCGGCTCATCAGCCGGAAGTCGCCGGCGTCCATCGGGATCGATACGTTGGTGAGGCGCCGTATGATCCGGTAAAACGCGCGTGCTGTTGCGAGTTTGAAAGCGCTCTCGCCTTTGCGCGTGCGCCGAACCGCGTAAACGACATCGTATCCCGCGCGCCAGCGTTCGACGAACTCAGGGATAAGCTCGGGGGGATCTTGCAAGTCGCCGTCCATCAGTACGATCGCCTCACCGCGCGAAACGTCCAACCCGGCTGTAGCGGCCAGCTGATGGCCGAAATTCCGGGAGAGGTTTACGAAGACGATGTGCGGGCGGCGCTGCAGCTGTTCGCGGATCCGCAGAGCCGTCGCGTCGGTGCTTCCGTCGTTAACGAAAATGATTTCGTAGGTCGGATGCTCGGGCAGGTTCTCCAAAATTCCCGACACGCGCTCGACGAGGGGCGCGACATTTTCCTCTTCATCATATAAGGGTATGACCACGCTTAGGGTAACGGGCGCCGCGTTGCTAGCCATGGTTCATGCGGTTCGCCGCGCGTCGAGCGGGTGGCCTCTAGCGCAGGAATGGAACGGCCGGGCGTACGAGCATGAACGAACCATGTCGCGCGCTTTGATCATCAGCGTCCTTGCGATTCTCGCGCTTGCCGGCGTCGCGGCTCTTGAATTGTACAGTCATATGCTCTCGGGCATCGGCTCGGGAGGCCCTGTTCCACTTCAATCGATCGCGCCAAAGCGTGGTGTGACGCCCTTGCCCACAAGGTCGCCGCAGGGAAGGGTCGCATTTCCACAGCCGGCAGCGGCCGTATCTCCGACTGTTTCGGCGGCCCCGCCGGCGCCGAAGTTTACGCAGAATGAGTCGCCAAAGATTATGAGTGTGTCGCTGAGCTCGCCCGTCGTTACGGGTGGTCAAGTCGTCACCGGCACGGTGCAGACGTCGGCAAACGTGACAAGCGTGCAGGCAAGTATCGCCGGTTACTCGTCGGGTCTGCAGAAAGTAAGCAGCGGCTACTTTGCTCTGTCATATCGCGTCCCAAATTTGCCGTTTTTTCTGCACCGCACATACACGATAGTCGTGACCGCTCAAAATGCCCGCGGCGAATCAGTTTCGAGCTCTTTGCCCATCACGATACGTTAGCGTGGAGATGAAGATCGCTTTCGCGCTGTTTGCCTTCGCACTCCCCGTTGTCGCGCTCGCGCAAACTCCGCCTGGCCCGGCCCCAACCGCCGCGCCCTCGCCTGCTGCCACGGCATCACCGTTAGGCTCTCCCCAGCCGTCCCCTACGGTGCCGCCGACGCCGCTACCGACTCCGCTAGTTTTGCCGCCCGAAGCTCCGCCGCAAATCCTTGCGATCAGCATGAACCAGCAGACGTTTCACAGCGGCGACGTATTCTACGCGAAAGTCATCACGTCGACCAACGTTCCGGCGGTCGAACTGAGAGTTATCGGCAAGGTCGTGCGATTCACGCGCTTGGACTTCGGCATCTGGGAGCTCAAGTACACGCTGCCGCATATTCCGCGCCGCTTTTTAAAGGACTATCCGGCTCAAATCGTCGCGATGAACACCGTCAACGTTTACGTCGCGCGCGATATCATACTCTCGCTGCGATAGCCCGGAGTAGGAGCCCGCGATCCAGTTTCCTAATGCTGGAACGCGAGGCCAATGCTTGAAAATCCGAACCTAGAACGGGACGCCCGCCGAGCACTGCGCGGCGGTTTCGTTCGCGACGGCGCGATCGTGTTCGCGTCGTGGATGCTCATCAACGTTCTGAGTTACGCTATCCATTTCGTTCTTAGCCGGCGGCTCGGCATTTCCGACTATGGCGCGTTCGCGTCCATCATAGCGGTCCTGGCAATTTTTGGAATTCCCGCCGCTATTGCAACCATGGTCGTCGTGAAGTTCGTAGCCGAGTTCCACGCGGTCGACGATCGGGGGAAAATACGTACTCTCTCGGTGCGCGTCCTGACAGGCAGCGGCATCCTGTCGGCGCTGGTCGTCTTCTTGGCAATCGCGTTTCGTTGGCAGATTGCCGGTTATCTTCACCTCTCCGCAACCGCGGAAGTCGTCGCCGCATCCTGTGCGCTTGGAGGCGGTCTCCTCTTGCCGGCTGTCCGCGCAGTGTTGCAGGGTACTCAAGATTTTGTCGCCTTTGCGATCTCGATATCGATCGATGCGGTTGCGCGGGTGGGGCTAGCCGTAGCGCTGGTCTATGCAGGCTACGGTGTGACGGGAGCCTTCGCCGCGTATGCCGTCGCGAGCTTTTTGAGTCTGGGTTATACGCTTGCGGCGGCAAGCGGGCATTGGGAAAATGTTCGTGCGCCACTAGCCATCGGCGCGCGACGTTTGTTTGCGACGATGGGCGGCGCGATTGTCGGAACGGCTGCGATCACGTTTATGGGTTACATCGACGTAACGCTCGTCAAGCATTTCTTTTCCGTCACCGACGCCGGAATTTACAGCGCCGCATCGTTTGGCGGGAAAATGCTCTTCTTCGTTGTTGGTTTTGTGCCGCTTCTGATCTTGCCGAAAGCCGCGCAGCACGCAGTGGCCGGCAAGCCCGCCAGAACTATTTTAATGCAAGGGGTAGCGCTCACAGCGGCTTTAGCCGGCGTGGGGCTCGCGGTATTTTACCTGGTTCCTCAAATCGTCATACGGATCACGTACGGAGCAGCCTTCATCGGAGCGGCGCCGTATCTTTTTGAGTACGGGGTCGCGATGAGCTTGCTAGGCATCACAAACGTGGTCGTAACCTATAAAGTTGGGCTGCACCGCTTTGGGTTCGTTGGTCCGCTGCTCGCAATGGCTGTTATTGAGCCCCTCGCGATTGCGTTTTTCCATCCGACGCTGAACGCCGTCATCCACGTATTGCTGGCAGCAAACGCGGCTGCGCTGCTGTTCTGCCTGATTGATTCGCCTAAGGCGCGCTTGTTGGGCGCGGTTGTGGCGGCAGATTCGGGAACGGCGCCGGATTATACGGCGTCGGCATAGTCTGCGGGATCGGCATCGACGCGCCGGCTTGCTGATCGGCCCAGTGATAGATCGTTTTCGTAAAAGTCTGCGCGTCTTCGTCGGCGATGCAGATTGGGTAGGGTGTCTGTTCGATCCCATTCTGTCCAACTTGGATCGATTGCATCGACCCACGATCGAAGAGTATGTGTAAGACCGTTCCCGATAGCAACTTCAGCTGTGTGCGGTAATGGAGCGAGTCGCTGCGATCCAGCCGGTACGCTTGCGCATTCCAGCCGCTTTGGTCGCTCGTCATATAAATCGTGTCGGCCAGCGGCGTGCTCGGCGGAACTTCCACGGTAATGTTCAGAATCACCGATCTTCCCGGCCGCACATTTGAGCATGGCGAGATGCTCGTGCGCGGCGCGAGGTCGGGATTCGGGATCGGCGTTGAGAGTGCGATGGCGAAATGGCGAACGGCTGCGAGATCCCCTTCGGCTGCAATCTTCGAGTTGGAGAGCTCGATTTTTATGACGGTTCCCGCCGGATCGAATGTCATGCGCGCGTATTGGCGTGGCTGCGGCGGACCGGCTGGTTTTGCGGTGTTGTAAGCGACGACTGCCAGGTTGGGCGAGACGCGAAATCCGTCCCCGGTCGTAATGAAGACGTAGCCGTTTTGGAAGTCGAGGACTTGTGCGGTCACGACCACCGTGCCGGCCTGAGCCGACGCTTGAAAGATCGTAGCGGAAAAAATCGCAATCGCAAGCATGATCGCCGTCGCAATGCGCAAAGCGAACTTCATTGGAGTACCTGGAAAACGAATTGCGGGCTCCAGCGCAGGTTCGAATAATTGAAATAGTAGGTGCGTTGTATGTCGATCGACATGTGCGGATTTATCCGCAAGCGCAAGTCGGCGGTCGCGTCGTAGGGCGGCTGCCCAAGATAATTTTGCACCGCGGAATTACCGAGCAGATCGGGCTGCGCGAATTGGAAGAAGAACGGAATAGGCGCCGGAAAGTCGGTGTGCTTGCGCAAGAGCAGATTGAACGCGACGTTCCCGCCGTTGCTGTAGTTCACGCCGAGGCTCAAAGTCCGGAACGTCGCGATGCCGTGAAACGCTTGATAGCCGGGATAGGAAATGCCGTTCACGATCGGCGTGAAGCCCGGATAGACCGTCGACTGCAAGCTGCCGCTATAGATGTCTCCCACATTCTCGACCGAGTAATCTAGGTAGGCGAGCACCTGTCTATTGAGGATTTTACTCAGGCTAATCTTACCTTGCGTGGTGTCGATGTAGTGCGGCGTCGAATTCCACTGGCGCTGTTTCTCAAACGATGCATTGATCGCGTAGTATTTCGTTGGGATGCTCAGATCGGGCCCGAACTTCAGATTGGGCATGTACATCTCGAAACCGAGTTGATGTTGCCAAATCGTAGGGTAGTTGACGCCTCCAAGCGTTTGAAGCCCTAAACTATCGTGCTGAAATCCAAAGCCGTAGGTGAGGTGCGCCCAGATGCGAGCGTCCTGATCGAAGTAGGGCGTCAGCGGATGATCAAACGTCTGTCCCGTGATGAACAAGCTCGATGGGTGATTCGGTACGGTGCAGTGTCCTTGATAACAGCCCAGCGGCAGCAGCGAAAAATTCTCGAACTGATAGTTCGCCTGCAGAAAGGATCCGCTGAGCGCCTGCGTCGCTTGAACGGTCGTCACCTGTTGCGATTCCAACGGCGATTTCAGCCCGAATTGAAAGGTGTGCAGCTGCGTGAACGTACGTATCTGGGTCCGATCGGACGGGCGGTCGGACAACAGGAGAGACCAAAACTTTGACGGCCTTGTCATCGGATTGAGCGAGAAAACAGCGTACGCTTTTTTTCCGCTGAGATGCTGCTCGAAAGCCATGTAGGTTTTGTTGACCGTGTCGTAACGGAAGTGGAGGGCGCTAATCGCGTTGGCGTTGCCCGCGAATTCCCACGTAGCGTCGTAGTTGGCACCTGCCAGCGAATTGTCGCCCAGATGCTGGTCCGTCGAAAAGTTGACGTAGTACGACGGAACGGGGACATATGCTCCGAGGCCTTCTCCGGCGTCGAACCGTCCGCCGCCGAACCGGACGAACGAGTGCGATCCGATCACGGCCGACGTTGCGATAATGTACGGCTTCGCATTACCGAGATCCGGGAAGTAAAATGTGTCACCCGGCATCTCGCGGCCCTTGGCTGGATTGGCGAAATCCCCGCCGATGAACGTCCAGCGATCGGGAATGCCGGTAGCCGATTGCGACGCCCGCGTCAGCGGCACGAAATAGATACGATTGAACTCAAGAAAGTCGGCCACCGCAGCACCATCTTGGGATCCCGACGAATTCTGCAGATGCACGTGACCGGCCAGCAAGAACCGGTTCAGTTTGAGGTCCATGGAAAACGAGTCGCCGGACATCGTCATCCCATCCGAGGTGTGTACATGCACGTTACCGTCGGCTTCTACCAGAAAGCGGTCGTAAAAGAACGCTACTCGGTTTGCACTCAATCGAATCAGAGTTGGTCCGGGGCTCGATGAAGGGGTCGGCGAAGGCGTCGGCGCGGAACGCACGGCTAGCAAGGCAGGCGATGCCGCCGGCGCGGGGGTCGGTAGCGGAACAACTGCCGGAATTGGAGTCGGAGTCGGAGTCGGAGTCCTTGCGGGCGCGACCGCGACCGTAAGGTGTTTTACGGGTTGGATCTTCGCAAGAGCTTTCGGCTTGGCCGTAGCCTTCTTAACGACCGCTCGCGGCTTCGTGACAACCGTCGCGGTGATAGGGCGCTTCGCCATGACGTGCGTAACCGGCTGCATCCTAACGGCGAATCTCTGAGCTCCCTGCAAGTTTGCGTTAAGCAAGTTGGTCCCGGCCAAGTTCGTGTCAACTAAATTTGCATTCTGCAAGTTCGCCGTTTGGAGGTTGGCCCCGAACAGGTTGGCCTGCGCCAGATTCGCTCCGCGCAGGTCTGCGCCATACAGAAGCGCACTTTGCAAATTCGCGCCTTGCAAGTTTGCGTTCTGAAAGATCGTGTCTTGAGAATTTGCTTGTTGCAGGCTTGCGCTCCGGAGAATCGCGCCTTGCAAGTTTGCACCTTGCAGGCTAGCGCTTTGGAGATTCGCGCCCCGCAGGTTCGCACCGCGCAGGTTTGCGCCACGAAGATCGGCGCCTTCCATGTCGGCACGCTGCAGATTGGCGTTTTGGAAGTTGACGTTTTGGAGGCTCGCGTTCTCGAAGTTGGCGGCGACTAAATAGGCGTTTTCGTAGTTCTGCGTTTGGGCCGGAACGGAAACAGGCACCGCGGCGGCCAGAAATGCCGCTAGGCAGGCGATAGCGCTGAGGGTGCGGGCGCGGGGGGGCACGAGGACGCGTTCTCTAGAGGCCAGACTCCTGGCCTTTTCGAAGGGCGAACTTCCTGATGTCGCGTTTTGCCGCATTCGTTATCGATTCCGGAGGAGTTGGTGCGCTGGACGATGCCCCTGCCTATGGGGATGCCCCCGGCGCTAATACCATTGGTAACGTCGCAGAACGCCTGGGCGGTCTCACTCTACCCAATTTCACGAAACTCGGTCTCGGCTGCTTGACGACAATTCGAGGCGTTCCGGCCGTGAACGACCCTCGCGCCCGAGTGGCGCGCCTGCGCGAACGCAGCAAAGGTAAGGACACGATTACGGGTCACTGGGAAATGGCCGGCATCATCACGGAGACGCCGTTCCCGACCTACCCTAACGGCTTTCCGCAAGTGGTCGTCGACGCGTTCACGCTGATCGCGGGCAAGCCGCCGCTCGGCAACAAGACGGCCTCGGGCACGGAGATCATCGAAGAACTGGGGCGCGAGCATATGGCCACGGGCCGGCCTATCCTGTACACGTCTGCGGATTCAGTTTTTCAAGTGGCCGTCCACGAGGAGGTCGTGCCGCTTCCGCAGCTCTACGATTGGTGCGAGCGCGCTCGGGCGATGCTCGTGCCTCCACACGAGGTCAACCGCGTCATCGCGCGCCCGTTCGTCGGCTCCCCCGGCGCCTTCGCGCGCACTCCGAACCGGCGAGACTACGCGATCGAGCCGCCGCCGAGCATCCTGGACCGCCTGGCCGCGGACGGAGTCGCGGTTCACGCTGTTGGCAAAATCTGCGATATCTACTGCGGCCATGGCATTGCGTCATCGGTGAGGGTGGCCGATAACCGCGATGCCATGGAAAAGGCTTTCGCGCTGCTGGAAAGCGTCGACCAAGGATTTATCTTCGTCAACCTTAATGATTTTGACTCAAAGTACGGTCATCGGCGCAACGTCCGCGGGTACGGGGAAGCGCTCGAGGCACTCGACGCCCTACTCCCGCGTTTGGAGTCATATTTGAGGCCTGGCGACGAGGTGCTCTTCACTGCGGACCACGGATGCGATCCTACGGCTCCGGGCAGTGATCACACGCGCGAGCATGTGCCGTTCGTGCACTTAGGGCCGACAGCCGGCGCGAATCTCGGAATAATCGACGGATTGGATGTAGTGGGTAAAACAGTGGCCGCATCTTTCGAAGGGGCGGCATGCAAGTAACACACCGGCAAGTCTCGCCCGCTGATGGTGTCATCCTGAGCTCGTCGAAGGACCCCGAGCTTGTCGAGGGGCGCGTGCAGCGCAGTGTCCCAAAATGGTGGCATTTCGCAAAGCGTACAGTCGATATCGTCCTCGGCTCGTTGTTGCTTTTGCTCGCGCTGCCCGTCATCGCGATTGCCGCGCTCGCGATCGTGCTGGTCGATCGCGGTTCGCCGTTCTACGCGCAAGATCGCATCGGCAAAGACGGCAAGCGTTTCCGGATGTACAAGCTTCGCACAATGGTGCATGGCGCTCACGCGATGCGCGACGACATCCTTCATCTTAATGAGGTTGAGGGGCCGGTTTTTAAAATCCGAAACGATCCGCGCTTACATGCAATAGGTGCGTTTCTGCGGCGCAGCAGCGTCGATGAGCTGCCGAATCTCTTCAACGTCGTCGCCGGAAGTATGTCGCTGGTCGGTCCGCGACCACCGTTACCTTCCGAAGTTGAGCACTATACGGCGATCGCGAAGCGGCGCCTAACGGTGCCACAAGGGATTACGTGCCTCTGGCAGATCAACGGGCGCTCGGAAGTGTCGTTTGATTATTGGATGGAGCTCGATAATCGCTACATAGATACCTGGTCGCCGTGGAGCGATCTGGCCATCCTGTGCAAGACGATTCCGGCCGTGGTTCGTAAGGAAGGCGCGCATTAAGCCGCGCCTTCACGTCGTTTCCCAGGCTTCACCAAATCGCGTCGCGCTGGCAGGTTCGACGCTTTTTATCATGGCGGCGACGTTTGGGTCGACGCTGCTCGGGTTCGGCCGCGAAGTCGTGAGTGCGAGATACTACGGCACGCAGTGGCAGATGGATACTTTTCTGGCAGCAGCCGTGGTCCCGACGATTTTGTTCGGCGTTTTCAATGGCGCACTCGTCAGCGCGCTCGTACCGACGTTCTCCGAATACATCACGCACGGCCGCGACGACGAGGCCTGGCGTCTCGCCAACACGGTTATTAACGGACTTTTCCTGATATTAACGATCTGTGCGGTGCTTGGATACTTCTTAGCGCCTTGGTTCGTTCCGATCATCGCACACGGTTTCCCGGCGCCGCAGATGGGTGTGGCCATCCGCATGACACGCTGGCTGATGCCTAGCATCATCGCCGTTAGTCTAGCTGGCGTCTTCACCGCGGTCTTAAACTCTCATCGCCGTTTCCGCTCGGCGGCCTTGACCGGGATCGCGCTAAACGTGGTGACGATCGGTACCGTTTTGCTCTTAAACCACCGCATCGGAATCTATTCGTTGGTACTGGGGACCTCACTCGGCCTGACGGCGCAGATGCTCGTGCAAATCCCGGCCATTTTGTTCACCGGTAAGTACCGTCTTTCGATCGACATACATCACCCTGGACTCCGCGCCATCGGCAGCGTGCTGGGGCCTATCGTCGTTGGGTCGGCTGCCGGGCAAACCGCGCTGTTTTTCGATCGGTACTTCGCATCGACGTTGACGCCCGGTTATATCGCCGGCATGAACTACGCGACCAAGCTCGTGAATTTTCCGCAGCAAATTTTCGCGGCCGCGATTGCGACGGTGATTTTTCCGCTCCTGGCAGCTGAATTCGCGCGATCAAATCGAGCGGGTGTCGGACAGAGCGTTGCCGTTGGTTTGCGGCTCGTGAACTTCATCATCATTCCCGCGGTTTGCGCGTTGATCGTATTGGGCCGCCCCATCGTGCAGACGCTTTTCGAACGCGGCAGTTTTGGCCCGACCGCAACCGATCTGTGCGCCGGCCTTTTGCCGTACGCGGCCATCGGCCTCGTAGCTCTGGCAGCGAACGTGGTTCTGTCGCGCGTCTGTTTTGCGTGTAACGAAACGAATTGGGCCGTCGTCGTCT
>PLED01000098.1 GCA_003136355.1 Vulcanimicrobiota bacterium
CCCCCCCCCCCCCCCCCCCCCCCCCCCCCCCCCCCCACGCCGCGCAAAACGCTCACTTTGGTTTGGATTTGCGGCGTTTCTTGATCCAATCAACGAAACGCGATTCTTCGCCCTGCGTTCCCGGATTGAAATAAGAGCGGCTCGCGATATTTTCTGGAAGATACGATTGCAGCCGCTCTGCCGGCGGCAAATCGCCCGATTGCGATTGGTACTCTTCGGAGGCGTGGGCGTACTCGTACTCTTTTCCGTAGCCTAATTCGCGCATCAGTCCGGTCGGCGCGTTGCGCAAATGTAAGGGCACCGGATCGTTGCGCGTGCCTTCTACGTCGGCTAGAGCTGCGCTGTACGCGCGGCCGACGCTGTTGCTCTTCGGCGCCGTTGCGAGATAGAGCGTGCAGTGCGCAAGCGGATAGAAGCCCTCGGGCATGCCGACGAAGTGCACGGCTTGCTGCGCGGCCATCGCTACGGAAAGGCCGCGCGAGTCGGCGAGTCCGACGTCTTCGGATGCGAGTATGACGAGCCGGCGCGCGATGAAGAGCGCGTCTTCGCCCGCATCAAGCATGCGCGCGAGCCAGTAAACAGCCGCGTCGGGATCGCTTCCGCGAATGCTCTTGATGAACGCGCTGATAACATCGTAGTGGTTCTCGCCGCCTTTGTCGTAACTGATCGATCGGCGCTGCATCGCATCCGCGATGAGTTGCGCGCTAATCGTAAGCGTTCCGTTCTCCGGAGCAGGCGCCGCGTTAACCGCGAACTCAAGCGTGCTCAGCGCGACGCGCGCGTCGCCGTTGGAAAGCGAAACGAGCGCGGCGCGGGCGTTCGGTTCGAGATTCACGGACTGCGCGCCAAGGCCGTTTTCTTTATCGATCAGCGCGCGATCGACGATCGCGCCAACCTGCTCGTCGGTCAGCGCTTTGAGAACGAAAACGCGCGAGCGTGAAAGAAGCGCGGAGATGACTTCAAACGACGGATTTTCCGTCGTCGCGCCGATCAGCGTGATCGTACCGTCCTCGACATAAGGCAGCACTGCGTCCTGCTGCGCCTTGTTGAAGCGATGGATTTCGTCGACGAACAGAACGGTGCGCTTTCCGAGCGCGCGGCGGTGCTGCGCTTCCGCGACGACGCGGCGTAGATCCGCTACGCCTGCGCTTACGGCGGAGAGTGAGCTGAAGTGCGCGCCCGTCATGTTGGCGATAATCTCCGCGAGCGTCGTCTTGCCGGTTCCCGGCGGGCCCCACAAAATGAGCGACGGAACGGTATCGTTTTCGATGGCGCGCCGTAACGCGCGGCCTTCGCCCACGATCTGCTCCTGTCCAACGAACTCGTCGAGCGAGCGCGGCCGCATCCGCGCGGCCAGCGGCGCAGGGCCGGCCGCGGAGCCGAACAGACTAGGATCCATGACTACGGAATTTTGGGACCGTGCAGAATGATCGGTTTCGGCGTCGCAATCGAGGGAGTGATGCCGGGGAAGACCATCATAGCGTTGCCGTCAGCTTCGCCGTCGCCGGTTAGCGTGTTATAAGAAGCCGTATCCGCGTCGAGCGTGCGTTCGCCTTGCACGACATGGACTTTTCCGGAGAGATCGAGGCGGTGCGTGACGTCGTTGAGATGCGCTTTCTGCGCGTCGACGGTCGTTTGGCCTTGCACGTAATGGACGCTGCCGTCGGCATCATAGAGATGCGTGACGTCATCGACGGTTAGCGTATCGGCGGTCAGCGTCGCCGCATCGCGTCTGGCGGTCCCCGCACTCTTCAATCCGAACGTTCCGCTCGCGTCGTGCACGCTGACGTTTCCTGAAAGCACCGCCTGCTTTTTCCGGTAATTGCCCGTCGCCTTGTCCGCTTCAACGATCGAGCCGTCGGCGCGCGTCATCGTAACGTGTTTGGGTGCTTTGAATCCGCCGGTCCGCAGATTCGCTTCGACTTCGGTCGTCGTGAGCGTCCATGCGCCCACCGTTGCGGAGCTCTTCTTGGGGGGCGAGGCTTTTTTCGGCGCAGCGTTCGCCAAAGCTCCGCCGGCCGCGGCGAGCACAATCAGCGAAGCAGCTACGGCTTTACGAACGTTCATTGGTGCAGCGTCACGTTTCCATAGAGATGCAGATCGTGACTGAACCCATTCATGATCGCGCGATCGGCCGTGACGTAACTCCCGCCCTGAATGAAGTGCACGTGGCCCGTAGCGGTATAATTTTTTGTAACGCCGTCGATTTGCAGGTTGTCGCATGTGAGCGTGGCGGATTTGGATCCGCCGAGCGTCCCGCTGCCGAAGTTGGTAAGCACGCCGTTGCGGTCGTGCAGCGCCACGTTTCCTTGCAGGTAGGCCTGTTTGGTTTTCGTGTTGCCGTTGGCGCGGTCGGCCTGGATGTCGCTTCCCGTTCGCGTGAGCCGCACGTGTCCGGGCGTGGAGAACGAGCCGCTCTGGTAGTTCCAGTCGAGTTCGCCCGTGCTGACTTGCCAGTCGCTGAAATTGAAACCGGCCGCGGGACGCGCCGGCGGCCCCGCCGCCAGCAGCGCGACGCCAAGCACCAGGAGCAGATTGTGTATCGTTTTCATGTTGCGACCCGATAACGTACGAGAGGTCCTACCAGCTCGCTTAGGCGCTCGTACGGGACAACCCCTTCGCGCAGAAGCACGGGCTGGGGCGTCGTGAAGTCTATGACGCTCGACTCCCGTCCGTATTTGGTGGGGCCGTTTTCGACGATGAGATCCGCCGCCGGCAGCGCGTCCGCGTCTCCGCCCCCGAAGTATGGCTGCTCGCCGCTGACGTTGGCGCTGGTCGCGGCCAGCGGACCGCACCGGTCCAGAATAGCGCCGCAGAGGGCATCGTCGGGAACCCTGAATCCCAAGGTCGGCAAACCCGCGCTCATCTCGCGATCGATGAATCCCGGCCGCCGCATGATGATCGTGACCGGACCCGGCAGCAGCTTCCGCACGGCCGAAGCGACCTCGCGCTGATCGCGCACGTATTCCAGAAACTCGCCGACGGTGGCCAGATGCAGCGAAAGCGGTTTGTGCGCCGGCCGGCTTTTGGCGCCGTAGATGCGAGCGATCGCGTCGAGATCGAACGGATCGCAACCGATGCCGTAGACGGTGTCGGTCGGAAAGATGACGATGCCCCCGCGCAAGACGACGCGCGAGACCTCTTCGGCGACGACCTCCAGCGGCTCCGTTCGCGCGTCGATCTTCTCCGGCGTGTGAATCTCCGAGGGCCTAGAGCCGGACCCACATACCGGTGCCGTGCGCGACGCACGACAACGGATCGTCGGCGACGATCACCGGAATGCCGCAGACCTCGGCGAGAAGTTTGTCCAGGCCGCGCAGCAGCGCGCCGCCGCCGGTCA
>PLED01000033.1:0-38954 GCA_003136355.1 Vulcanimicrobiota bacterium
AGCCTCGTCATGCTGATGACGCCGGGCCTCGCCTTCTTTTACGGCGGCCTCGTCGGGCGCAAAAACGTGCTCACGATCATGATCCAAAGCTTCATGTCGCTGGGCTGGACGACGGTTCTCTGGGTCGTCTTCGGCTATTCGATGTGCTTCGGACCCGATTGGCACGGGCTGATCGGGAATCCCATGACGTACTTCATGCTCAGAGGCGTGACCCTGCATACGATGTTCCTGGGTAACGACGCGGGTATTCCGCTCGTCGTCCACATCGCTTATCAAATGATGTTCGCGATTATCACGCCGGCATTAATTACCGGCGCGTTCGCGAACCGCGTCACCTTCAAAGCGTATTTCTTGTTTTTGACGGGCTGGCTGATCTTCGTCTACTTCCCGTTCGTCCACATGCTGTGGAGTCCCGACGGCATGCTTGCGAAATGGGGCGCGGAAGACTTTGCCGGCGGCATCGTGGTTCACGCGTCGGCCGGATTCGCCGCGCTGGCTTCAGTGCTGTTCATCGGGCGGCGCTACGTGATCGAGAACAAGCCGCACAATGTTCCGCTAATCGCGCTGGGCACGGGATTGCTGTGGTTCGGCTGGTACGGGTTTAACGCGGGATCCGAATTGCGTGTCGACGCGGTCACAGCCTCGGCATTTCTCAATACCGATATCGCCGCATCGTTCGCGGCGATCACGTGGCTGTTGGTCGAATGGTCGCGCGGCCGCCAGCCGAAGTTCGTCGGCTTGTTGACCGGCGCGGTTGCGGGATTGGCCACGATCACTCCGGCGGCGGGCTACGTCTCGCCGGTGACTGCGGTCATTATCGGCATAGCAGCCGGCTTCGTCTGCTATTTGGCCGTTGCGCTCAAGAACAAATTGCAATGGGACGACGCGCTCGACGTGTGGGGCGTGCATGGCGTCGGCGGCGTCTTGGGAATCACGCTGCTCGGAGTCTTCGGATCACGTTTGTGGAACCCGGCGGGTGCCGACGGTTTGATTTACGGCGGAAGCAGATTCTTCTTCGTGCAGCTTGCGTCGGCGATCATCTGCAGCGCGTGGGCGTTCGTCTTCACATACGGATTCTTGTGGCTGATCAGTAAGGTAACCGTCACGAAAGTCGACCGCGACGCCGAAGAAACCGGTCTCGACATCACCCTACACGGTGAGGAAGCCTACCCGGTCGGTCTCTAAGCGCCGCGCTTAGAACTGCGCGCCAACCTCCAGCCCCAAACGGGTTTGGTTGGTGCGCAGTCCGCCCGGGCCAAAACCTAAACCCGGGAAGACATTTTTTGCGACGACGTGCGACCACTCGCCGCGCACGATGAGGTGCGCCGTCTTGTACGCCGGCGTCAGCGTGAACGTCGTCGCGCTGCTGCCTGGGCCATAGCCGACCAAATCCGAGTTGAAGCTAAAATCATGTATCGAGCTGGAATTGCCCACAGCTTCGAAGCGCCCGCCGAGCGAGAACGAACCGTTGAAAGCGTAATTGGCGAGCAGCACGGCCCCGAAGGCGCTCTGTGAACTGGCATAGCCCAGCGCGCTTGACGCCGGCGATTGCACCCATAACGCGTACGGCAGCAACTGCAGTTTGCCGAGCTGCTGCGTATACATGAGATCGTATTCACGTTTGTTTGCGATGAGCGCCGTGTTATTCGAGGGCGTATTCGCATCGGGGATGATGAAGATGAATTGCAGGCTGTTCGCGGATGTCGGGTTCCAGCCGAGCATGCCCTCGAAGGCGCGCCGGCTGCCCGAATAAAAGCCGTCGTTGTATTCGAGCGCGGCGCTAAAATTGTTGTTGGAGTAAGCCACGCGGACACCGTTGCTGACCACGGGTTCCAGGTTCCAGACCAAACCGCGCTGGATGTTGATATTTTGGAACGTGAACGTATTTTCTTGGCCGAGCAGCGTCGGCAGCTTCCCAGCGCTGATCGCCCAGTTGGCATTCGGCACGTACTGCACGAAAGCGTTCGGTAGATATCCGAAGAGGTTCGTGTTGGCGAACCTCTGGAACGTCGGATTGATCGCGACTCCCACGACCGGGAAGTTGTAGGCGCCGGCAGTGAGCGAAAACCGCAGTCGACCGGTCGAGTGCGCGATGGTAATCAGCGCGTTTGAGAGTTGCGTGCGCGACGAAAGGTCCGCGCCGCCCGCCGTATCGAGCGCTCCGGTGGCATTCGGGTTATCCGATGTAAACGTGAAGTCGCTGATGATGCCCGAGACGGTGACCGGCGGGGAAGGCGCCGGCGAAGGCGTAGGCGGCGGAGCGGGGTCGGCCATTGCTCGCGAGTCCGCGCATGCCGTAAGGGCCGCAAAAAAAACAGCGAGCGTAAACGTACGATGCATGTCCTGCGTCTACCGCGCAGAGGTATGAATTCCCGCTAGTGTTCGTCGCAGCATTCGCATACGCGTTTTTTGTGGCGTGCGCGGCGGAGACTTGGGACGTCGATGGGGAATAAGGGCACGATGATAAGAGGGTTTGTTCTTGGCGTAGCGGCCACGCCCGGCAAGGTGTATTGGCAGATCGACCACGGCATCCGCTGGACCGGCATGCCGTCTTTTGGCAAGGCGCTGAACGAAAAACAGCTCTGGCAGGTCACGCTCTTCGTGCAGCACATCGACACGTTGCCGCCGGCCGTACAGCGAGCATGGCGGCAGGTCCGTGCGTCCGCCATGCCTGAACGCTGATTGGTGGATTTCACGTTTTCGCCGCTACTCGGCATTGCCGGAGCTGCGGTCCTCGGCGGTATCCTCGGCTTGCAGCGGCAGGCGGCGCAAAAAGCGGCCGGCTTCCGTACGCACTTGATCGTCGCGACCGCGGCTGCCGCGTTTACGGCGATGGGTGCGCACTTGCACGACACGCGCATTCCGTCCTACATCGTCGTCGGCATCGGCTTTTTGGGAGCTGGCGCGATTATCCGGCAAGGCGCGACCGCGCACGGATTGACGACGGCGGCCAGCATTTGGATGTCGGCAGCGATCGGATTGCTGCTTGGATATTCCAACGGATTCGGGCTCGCGGCCGGTTTGGTTGCGACTGGTATTACACTTGGCGCGCTCTCGATTTCGGACGACGTCCTCATGCGCATGTTTCACATGCGCCGCAGGATCGCTTTACTGGTCACGTGCACGCCCGGCGCGGACGTGATGAAAGCGATCGATGAAGTACTGCGTTCGGAGAAGATCGCATTTGAGAGCGAGATGGTCTCCATTGTGGCCGATTCGGAGAGCGACTGCGTAGAGCTGCGCTATAGTGTGGTGCTGGAAATGGGGCGCCGGCTGAGCGCCGTCGCCGAGCACATCAGCGGGCTTTCCGGCGTGCGCCGCGTGGAGGCGAGCGAACAGTTTTTCGCAGGCTAGGTGTTTGGCTCGGGATCGACGCGCGCAAAACTGCGGCGCTCCATCCCTCGCGATCCGTCGAACTCGAGCTGCCGCAAGATGCTGCACAGGAACGTTGCCGTTACGGGATTGAGAGCGTGCTGGGCGGCGTTGTGCGTGAAGAACGGCCCGGAACGATCGAAGCGACGTTCGGGCTGATCGGTTCGGAGCGGCTGACGTGCACCATCGTGAGTCTGGACGGTGGACGATCGCGCGTGACGATCGAGACGCGGCGCGGAGCGCAAGCCGGCGGCCCGGCGCCTTCGGCTTACGTCAAAGCGTTGGCGGATTACCTAGCCGGCTGAGATTTTTTCGGCCCGCATATACGGCTGCAAGACGCCGGGAATCGCAACCGAACCGTCGGCTTGCTGAAAATTCTCGAGAATGGCAAGCAGCGTCCGCCCGATAGCCAGGCCCGATCCGTTGAGTGTGTGCGCGAGTTCAGGTTTCGCTTTAGCGTCGCGCCTCAGACGGATCGCGGCGCGGCGGGATTGGAAATCGGTGCAATTCGAGCAAGAGCTGATTTCGCGGTACGCCTGCGAGCTCGGAACCCAAACCTCGAGATCGTAGGTTTTGGCCGGATTGAATCCTACGTCGCCGGCACACAGCAAGACGACGCGGTAGGGAAGCTCGAGCTCGCGCAACAGGTCCTCGGCATCTTGCGTCAGCGCTTCGAGTGCTCCGGCGGAATTTTCCGGCGCCGTCACCCAGACGAGTTCGACCTTTTCAAACTGGTGCTGGCGCAAGATGCCGCGCGTATCTTTGCCGGCTGCTCCGGCTTCCTTGCGAAAGCACGGCGTGAAGGCGGCGTACTTGCGGGGAAGCGTATCGGCGGCAAGGATTTCGCCGCCGTGTAGTGCCGTCAGCGGAACCTCCGCCGTCGGTACGAGAAACAACTCGGCGTCGTCGTCGCGAAACATCGCGTCCGCAAATTTGCTCAATTGACCTGTCGACCACATCGTGTCGCGTGACACCAGGAGCGGGGGATTGACTTCGATGTAGCCTTTTGCGGCGGCACGGTCGAGGAAGAATTGCGTCAATGCGCGCGCCAGGCGCGCACCCGGACCGACGAGGATGGAAAAACGCGAGCCGGAGAGCTTCGCCGCGCGCGGGAAATCCAAGATGCCCAAGCGTTCACCCAATTCCCAGTGCGGCAGCGGATCGAACGAAAACTTCGTCGGTTCGCCGCTCGTTCGCAGGACGACGTTTTTCGACGCGTCGCTTCCGTCGGGAACGGAGTCGTCCAAAATGTTCGGAGATTGCGAAAGGAGCTCGTACAGCGGCGAATGCCGTTCGTTTGGCGCGAGCTCGCGCACGCGCGCTTCGAGATCTTCTAAGCGTTGAGCCAACTGGTCGAGTTTCGGACGCAGCTCGCGCGCGGCTGCCGCTTTGTCGACCGCCTTGCCGATCTCGGCGGAGAGCCGGTTTTTCTCGGCCTGTGCGCCTTCGGCCGCCGTTAAAGCGGAGCGGTACTCCTCATCCAAGCGCAGAACTTCGTCGACGAACGCAGGATCGAGTCCGCGGCGTTTTGCAGAAAGCCGCACGCGCTCCGGATCGCGACGAATGAGACCGACATCCAACATATGAAGGAACGCCGCATTATGCGAGGTTTGCAAAGCGACCTGCAAACGATAGGTTTTCGAAACGATGCGCTGCTCGCTCCCGAACAGGCGCTGGCGCTCTTTTTTTCGCGCGCGGAGCTGCGCGAGCGTACCGTCGAAAGCGTCGCGTTCGAAACCGCCGCCGGGCGCGTTCTTGCCGGGCCGGTGATTGCCGATGCCGATTATCCCGCGATCGCGCGATCGGCGATGGACGGCTTTGCCCTGCGCTCGCAACAGACGCCGGGCACCTTGCGGATCGAAGGTGAGATCCGGATGGGAGAGCCGTGGGCGGGCGAACTCGGGGCGGGAAACGCCGTCCGCATTCCGACCGGTGGAGCTTTGCCGGCCGGCGCTGATTGCGTCGTGCCCATCGAGGAGGCGGAGGCCGTCGGGAGAGACGTCCGGATTGAAACGGCCGTCGCGGCCGGCGCCAACATCGTTGCAGCCGGTTCGGATATGCGTGCGGGAGAGACGCTATTAGAAGAAGGCCGCCGCATCGGCGGAGCCGAGCTCGGCGCGATCGCGGCGCTCGGAATGGCGAGCGTGCCGGTCTACGCCGTTCCGGTTTTCGGCATCGTCAGCAGCGGCGACGAAATCGTCGACGTCCGCGCGAAGCCGGGGCCGGCACAAGTGCGCGACTCCAACCGGTGGGCGCTGGCGGCAAAGCTCGCCCGGCTTGGGGCGGCCGTCAAGCACTATCCGATCGCGCCCGACGACGAAACCGAATTCGGCCGCATTCTGCAGGCGGCGGTTGCGGAGTGCGACGGCGTCATTTTGAGCGGAGGATCGTCGGTCGGCCTGCGCGACCTCACGCCACGCCTGGTCGAACGCTGCGGATCGCCCGGCGTGATCGTGCACGGCCTTCGCGTCAAGCCCGGAAAACCGACGCTGCTGGCTTCGGCGCAAGGCAAGCCGGTGATCGGCCTGCCGGGAAATCCCACCTCGGCGCTGATGATCCTCGAAGCGGTCGCGGGGACAATCGTCGCGCAGTGCGCCGGCGCCCTTCCGCAAAGGTCGCACGTCGAGGCCCTGCTCGCAAACCCGGTGCGCAAACGGTTGGGATGGACGCAGTTCGTGCCGGTGCGGCTGGAAGAAACCGCCGGAATCTGCACCGCGTTTCCTTTAGACATGCACTCCGCTTCGGTGAGCCTGCTCGCACGCGCAAGCGGATTTCTCACTTTGGGCGAAACGGTAGAGTCCGCCGCGGCCGGTGAGACGGTGACCGCGGTGCGCTTCTTATAAGGGGGACGATGACGCAGAACGTGGAGTTTTTGGCGGCGCCGCACATTGAGGCGATCCCGCAGATGACGCCGTTCATCGGCCCCGAGCAGCTGATGCGCGAAGGCGGCCACGCCGAGTTGCTGCGCCTAGGAGCCAACGAAAGCGCTTTCGGTCCTTCACCGCGCGCGGTTGAAGCGATGAGTGCGGAACTTCCGCGCATCTCGTGGTACGGCGATCCGGAATCGTATGATGTGCGCGCGGCGCTCGCGTCGCGCCACGGATGCGGAATCGAAAATATCAGCGTCGGATCGGGCATCGACGACTTGATGGGCTTGGCGGTGCGCGCGTTCGCGGCTCCCGGCGCGGTGACGCTGACGACGCGCGGAACCTACCCGACCTTCAACTACCACGCGATGGGTTTCGGTGCGAAGATCGCCACGGTCGATTACCGGCACGACGGAATGCTCGACGTCGAGGCGCTCATCGAGGCCGCGAAAAGACTTCGACCCGCGATCGTCTACGTCGCCAATCCCGACAACCCAAGCGGAACGTTGCTGCCCAAGGACGAGATCGTGCGGCTGTTTGACGCCCTGCCTGCCGAGACGCTGCTCTTTCTGGATGAAGCGTATGCCGATTTTGTGGCCGATGATCTCCTGATGCCCGAGTTCATTCACGGGCGGCTTCTGCGCGTGCGCACGTTTTCGAAAGCGTTCGGGATGGCCGGCGCGCGCATCGGCTACGCGATCGCCACGCCGCGCAACGTCACGACGTTTCAAAAGATCCGTCTGCACTACGGCGTGAACCGGAACGCGCAGGTCGGCGCACTCGCATCGTTGCAGGATCCCGAGTTCGCGCAGCACGTCGTAGTCGAAACCGCGCGCGGGCGCGAAGACTACTATAAACTCGCCGGTTCGCTCGCGCGTCCGTACCTGGAGTCGTGCACGAACTTCGTCTGCATCGACTTCGGCGATGCGGAGGTCGCGACGCGACTCATGAACGCGCTGCTGGCGCGCGGTGTCTTCGTGCGCAAACCGAGCGCGCCGCCGCTGGATCGTTTCGTGCGCGTCAGCGTCGGCAGGCCGGCCGAACGCGATGAATTCGCGGCGCGGCTGCGCATGCTGTGGCGCGAGATCGCATGAGATACGCGGTCGTCTCCGATATTCACGGAAACCTCGAATCGCTGCAGGCGGCGCTAGCGCTCGTGAAGCCGGAGGACGCGGTGCTCTGCTTAGGCGACACGGTCGGCTACGGCCCTAACCCCAACGAGTGCGTGCGCGCGATTCGCGAGCGCGCTCAGGAGTGCGTGCTGGGAAACCACGAAGTCGCGGCCGTCGACAATTTCGGTGTCGAGTATTTCAATCCGGCGGCGCGCACGGCGATCGAATGGACGCAAGGAAAGATCGATCGCGAGAACATCGAGTGGCTCAACGGTCTGGGTTACGAAGTACGGTTTCCCGAGTTCTTGCTCGTGCACGGTGCGCCGGTCAATTACTTCGAGTACATTCTGGACAAGCGCCAGGCGAAGGCGGCTTTCGAACGCACCGACGCGCCGCTCATTTTCGTCGGACACACGCACGTGGCTGAGTACTATTCGCTGGAACCCGACGGAAGCATCGGACACGAACACCGACAGCACGGCGGCGAGCTCGAACTCGATCCCGCCAAACGCTACATCATCGACGTCGGCAGCGTGGGCCAGCCGCGCGATCTGAATCCGCAGCCGTCGTTCGTTTTCTACGAACCCGAAAAGAAGCGCGTCGAGTGGGTGCGGTACGATTATCCGATCGCAGCCGTGCAGGAGAAAATTCTGGCCGCCGGGTTGCCCGAAGTGCTCGCGCAGCGGCTGGAACAAGGCCGGTGAGAACGGTCGACGACGGGCGCTGCTTCGCTTGCGGTCCGGAAAATCCAATCGGCATGCATTTGCAGTTCGAGCGCAGCCAGGACGGCGTCCACGCGCGCGCGACCCTCGGCGAGCAATTTCAGGGCTGGCGTGGAATCGCGCATGGCGGAATCGCGCTCGCCCTGCTCGACGAAGCGATGGCGCACGCAGCCGGATACGCAGGCTATCGCGGCGTGACCGCCAGCATGAATGCGCGTTTTCGTAAACCCGTTCCGCTAGGATCGCCGATCGACATCCAAGGCAAGATCAAGTGGATGCGCCGCAACGTGCTGGAGATCGAAGCGAGCGTCCGCGACGCCGGGGGCATCGTGCTCGTCGAAGCTGAGGGCCGCTTCGTCGCCAAGGGACGCGTCGAAGACGAGAACGATCGCCGAAATCCCAACTTTTAATGGCTAAGTCGAAACAGGTCCGGGCGGCGCAAAAAGTCGTCAAGAAAGCAGCGCCCGCGGTTGACAATAGGCGCGCGCGGCACGAGTTCCACATTTTGGAATCGCTCGAAGCCGGCATCGCGCTGACCGGCACCGAGATCAAATCGATCCGGGCCGGCGGCATCAGTCTCAATCAGGCGTACGCGCGTTTGCGCGACGGCGAAATGTGGCTGCTGGGCATGCACGTGCCCGCGTACAAACAGGGAAGTTTTTCCAACGTCGATCCGGATCGACCGCGCAAGCTGCTGCTGCACAAAGACCAAATTGCGCGCTTAGGCGGAAAGGCGTCGGAGAAAGGTCTCACGCTGGTCCCGCTGCGCCTCTATTTCACGCGCGGAAAGGCGAAGGTCGAGATCGGTCTGGCGCGCGGCAAAAAACTTTGGGACAAACGCGCCGACACCGCCAAGCGCGACGTCGAGCGCGAAATCGCTCGCCACTCTCGCTGATGCGCGGCGCCAAACCGATGCGTTCGATCGAGCAGGCCGTCAAACGGGAGGGTGCGCTGCGCCCGGGCGAGCACGTGCTCGTCGCGTGCAGCGGCGGCTCCGACAGCGTTGCGCTGGCGGCAATTCTCGCCACGCTTTCCAAATCGCTGCGCCTCCGGCTGACGCTCGCGCACGTGAACCACGGGGCGCGGACCTCGGCGTGGCAAGACGAAGCGGTCGCCATGCGCGTCGCCGCGGCTCTCGGCCTTCCATTTAAAGTAGCCGCGCTGCAGCTGTCGAGTCATGGCGAGGCCGAAATGCGCGAGGCGCGTTATGAAGCGCTCGTCCGGCTCGCGCGCGACTCCGGATGTTCGGTGGTTACGACCGGGCACAACGCGAGCGATCAAACGGAGACGGTGTTGCTCGCGCTTTTCCGAGGAACCGGTGCAGACGGTTTGGCGGGCATGCCGCCCCGCAGACCGTTGGCCGAGGAGGTTGACCTCGCGCGTCCCGTGCTCCGGCTGGAGCGCGAAGACTTGCGATCGTATGCCGCCCACTTCGGCCTGCCGTACGCTATCGACCCAACCAATGCCGACCGCACGCTTCGGCGGAACGCGGTGAGGGTCGCGCTGGCGGCGCTGCGACCGCTCTTCCCGGGCTTGGACGCGGCGGTTGCCCGTGCGGCTGAAGTGGTCGGAGCGGAGTTCCGGGCGACGCCGGCCGCGGCCGTGCGCAGGCAGGTTCGCGAGGCGTTGCGGGAGCACGAAGCCCTGGGTGGCGTGGATTTCGAACACATCGAGGCTGCGGTCCGGGCGCTCCAGCAGGGCGGGTCGGGCCGTTTTTTCATGGCGCCTGGGGTCGAAATCGAAGTCGCGGACGGTGCGATAACCGTGCAGCGTAAGTGAAAGAGACCATCGAGAAGGCGCTCTTTTCGCCTGAAGAGATCGCCGCCGCCATCGACCGGCTGGCCAAGCAGATCGCGCGCGACTACGCAGGGCAACCGCTGCTGGTGCTGGGCGTGTTAAAGGGAGCGCTCTACGTCACGGTCGATCTGGTACGCGCCCTGTCGCGCTTGCCGGACGGACCAAGCAGAATCGAACTCGATTTCATCGTCGTTTCCAGTTACGGAAACTCGAGCCGGTCGAGCGGAGAGGTGCGGTTGCTCAAAGACACCAGCGAGAAGATCGAGGGGCGCAACGTGCTCGTCGTCGAGGATATTATCGACAACGGCCTCACGCTGCAGTACCTTCGATCGTTACTCTCCGGACGCGAGCCCGCGAGCCTGAAATCGTGCGTGCTTTTCGACAAACCGTATCACCGGATCGTCGAGGTGCCGGTCGATTACACGGGCTTGACCGCGCCCGACGTCTTCGTCGTAGGGTACGGTTTGGACTATCAAGAAAACTACCGTAACCTTCCCTACCTCGCGCAGCTGCAATCTTGGGTATTTTCGGAATAAGGCACATTCACCAGTGAATAGAAATCTTCGAAACATCTTCGTCATTCTCGGCGCCGTGATCGTCGTATTTCTCATTGTGAATTGGGTCGTGCTGCCCAGGACCGACGTCGTTCCGCTGGATTACAACGCTTTCAATCAAAAGCTGCAAGCCAACCAGGTTCAGACCTTTGACGCTTCGGGCACCGACGTCACCGGAACGCTCACCAACGGAACGCATTATTCGACCTCGCTTCCAAACCGCGATTCCGCGTTCGTCGACCGCGTCACGCGCCACGTCAAAGGCAGCGTAAAGTTTGAGACCGCCACGTCGAACAACGTGTTGAATTGGGGACTGACGTTTCTTCCGATCGTCGTCGTCATCTTCTTAGTCTTTCTCATACTCCGCCAAGCTCAGAGCGGAGGAAATCAGGCGCTGTCGTTCGGACGTTCGCGCGCGAAGACGCTCTCCGAAAACCGTCCGAAGGTGACGTTCAACGACGTCGCCGGCGTTGACGAAGCCAAAGAAGAGCTCGGCGAGATCGTCGAGTTCCTGAAGTATCCCAAAAAATTCCAAGCACTCGGCGCGCGTATTCCCAAGGGCGTGCTGCTGCTGGGGCCGCCGGGATCCGGCAAGACGCTGCTGGCGCGAGCGATTGCGGGCGAAGCGGGCGTGCCGTTCTTCTCCATCTCCGGTTCGGATTTCGAGGAGATGTTCGTCGGCGTGGGCGCTTCGCGCGTACGCGACCTCTTCGATCAAGCCAAAAAATCCGCTCCGTGCATCGTCTTCATCGATGAAATCGATGCCGTCGGGCGTCAGCGCGGCGCCGGCTTAGGCGGCGGACACGACGAGCGCGAACAGACGCTCAACCAACTGCTCGTCGAAATGGACGGCTTCGATCAAAACACCGGCGTGATTCTGATCGCCGCGACCAACCGGCCCGACGTTCTCGATCCGGCGTTGCTGCGCCCGGGCCGCTTCGACCGGCAGATCGTCGTCGATCGGGCCGACGTGCGCGGCCGTCAAAAAATTCTCGAGATACACGCGCGCAACAAACCGCTGGGCAAGGAAGTCAAACTCGAGACGCTGGCCAAACGCACGCCGGGCTTCTCGGGCGCCGACCTCGAGAACTTGCTGAACGAAGCGGCGCTGTTGGCCGCGCGGCGTAACAAGACGACGATCGAGATGAACGATTGCGACGAAGCGATCGATCGCGTGATGGTCGGACCGGAGCGCCGATCGATCGTGATGTCGCAAAAAGAAAAAGAGATCGCGGCCTATCATGAATCCGGCCATGCCATCGTCGGAAGTTTAACCGAAAAGGGCGACCCGATTCACAAGGTGACGATCATCCCGCGCGGCGTTGCGCTCGGGCTCACCTGGTCGTTGCCCGAAGACGACCGCCATAGCCGCACGAAGGAAGAGCTGCTCGGCATCGTCATGTTCTCGCTGGGCGGACGCCTGGCCGAAGAGATTAAGTTTAAAGACGTGACGACCGGCGCGAGCAACGACTTCGAGAAAGCGACCGAGCTCGCTCGTCGCATGGTGACGCAGTACGGCATGTCGGATACGCTCGGACCTATCCAGTACGGACGCGGAACGCACCAAGTCTTTCTTGGACGCGATTTTGGTGAAGAGCGCAATTACTCCGAAGAGATCGCTTCGAAGATCGACGCAGAAGTGCGCCGCATCATCGAGAGCTGCTACGATCGCGGACGCACGCTACTCAACGAGAACTGGGATAAAGTAGAACGGATGGTCGCGTCGCTTCTGGAGTACGAGACGGTCGAAGCCGAAGAAGTCAAGGCGATCTTAGCGGGCCGTCCTTTCGACCGCGGTACGGTCGAACCGGCATCTGAAGCCGCGCCGCCCTCCGCGACGGCCGATGCGCCCAAGCGCGCCGAAAAACCGAAGCGCCTGCCGCCGAAAATTTCGCCGGAACCGGCATGATCGTTCGGGCCGCGCGCGGTGCGGCGGCCGCTTTGTGCTTAAGCGCAGCTCTTTTTACGTCCGCGCACGCGCAGGTCGTTACCACGTACGACGATCCGTCCGCGGCGACGGCCGCAGTCGAGCTGTGGTATCGCGCACCGTCGGCCGGCTACGATTTCAAGTCCCCGGGAATCGCGCGCTTGGCGTTGGCCGCCGCGGTTGCTTCGAGACCGGCCGGCGGATCGTCGCTCAGCGAAATCGTCAACCGGCTGGGCGGATCGCTTTCGATCCAAGTCTTTCCGGATATATCGATGGTCGGCGCGAGCGTGCCGGCTGGCTCCGCGCCGGCGGTACTTCGCGCGATGACCGCCGCGTTTTTCAATCCCGTGATTACCGCCGCGGGTTTGAAGCTCGCCGCGCAAGATAGCGGCGTCGCCGCGGTGTCGCAACTCTACGATTCCGAGCTGACGCTGCAGGACGCGCTGTTCGCTCAACTCTTTTCGCAAGGCCCGGCACATTACGCGCCGCTCCCCGCCGCCGCGCAATTCGCGAAGATCGCGCCGGCCGACGTGCAAGCGTTCGCGTCGCGCGCGTTTCGCAAGAGTAACGCGATCTTTTCGCTCGCGGGCAGCGTCACCGATGCACTCAAAGCGTCAGTGCCGCCGTCTGTTCCCGCGCTCGATACGCCTCCGCTCGACTCCACGCTGGCGGGCACGCCCGCCGAAACCAGTGCCGCCGCCTCCGTGCCCGGAATGGGACTCGCTTGGACCGGTCCGCGCATCGCCGATGCGCGCGCCGCAACCGCCATGGATTTCATTGCGGATTATCTCTTCGATCCGAATGGCGGAACGGTGATTCGCGCGACGCGCTCGCAGCCTAACGCATTCATAGGCGGGCAGTTCGTGACGCTGCACGATCCCGGCGTTCTTCTGGTGACCCTTTCGGGCGAGTCCGCAGCTACGCTGCAGCAGCCGGTGCTCGAGGCTGTCGCGGCCATGGCACAGCCGCTGGATGCGGCGACCTTTGCCGCTGCGCGCAAGGCGTTTCTGTACCACATCATGAGCCAGATTCAGACGCCGATGCAGCGCGCGGACAACGCGGGATGGTATGCGGCCGAAGGCAATGCGCTATACGCGCCGGGCGACCCTTCGGATACTTACGTCAATGCCGTGAACTCGCTCGACCCGCAGTTCGTCGCGCAAGTCGCGCGCATGTACCTGCAGCATCCGGCCATCGTGCGGCTCATACAAAGCTCTCCGGGCGGGACCACGGCAACGTGACGCGCTCGATCGCCGCACTGTGCGGCCTGCTGTTGCTCGCGTACACGTTCGCGCCGGCCGGCGCCAGCGCAAACTTCGGCGTCACGCGCGTCTCGGGCGGCTCGGTGGTGCGTCAAGACGATCCCGCGGCCGACCTGATCGGAACGCAAGTGCGGATCCCCGCCGGTCTGGACAGGCAGAGTCCAAATCAGAACGGGCTTGCCGCGCTGGTCGCGGAGTCGATCCTGCAAACGCCGGCCGGCGGCGTGCCGCTGGGGGATTCGATTGCCGGCGACGGGGGCTCGATAACGTACGATGTCGGTCCGCACGACGTGCGTTTTTATCTGGAAGGTCTTCCCGCGTCGTACGATTCGATGCTCGCGCGTTTCCGCAGCGCGCTCGCGCGACCGGACTTTAGTGCTCCGGCACTCGCGCGCGCGCGCACCGCCCTCGGCACGCGCATTGCCCGAACGCAGCAATTTCCGCTGACCGTCGGCTTGCAGATGCTCAACCGCACCTTTTATACCGATTCCGACGCCGGCATGCCGCCGCTGGGATTACCGCAGACGCTGGCCGGTTTTGTCACCAACGACGCACAGGCGTTCTTTTCGGCGCACTATTTGCGCGGAGGGACAGTCGTGAGCGCGGCCGGCAAACTGGACGGCATAGCCCCCGGTTCGCTCGAGGCTGTGATCGGAGTGCTCGGGCCCGGTTCGTCGGCGCCCGTAAAAGTATCGCTGAAACAATTGCCTTCGAACACGCGCCAGCTGATCGCGCGGCGCGATATCCCCGTACCGTGGCTCGTCGCGCAATATAAAGCTCCCGATCTGGCGAGCCGCGATTTCGGTCCGATGCTCGTGCTGACGTCGTTCTTAGAGCGCACGCTGGCCGACGTTGCGGGCGTTCCGTCGCTTTCCACCGCGTCGTCGGGCTCGCGCGGAGTCGGCGCGACGTATAATTTCGATACGCAGCCGGCGAACGTCGTTGTGTATGTCGACGGCGGCGGTAATCCAACGCAAGTCTTCGCGACCGCGCTCACGATCGTCAATGTCCTGGGCCACGCCAAGCTCGCGGGCGACCTGAGCGACATGAAAACGTTTGCCATCGGACGCTTTCTCGACCAATCCACGACGCTGCGCGATCGCGCCTGGCTGGCCGGCACGTTCGTCGGCCGGCGTTTAGGTCCGGATTACACGGCTCAAGCGATCGTGGCGATCCAGAAGACGACCGCCTCGGATCTGCAGCGCGTTGCCGTCCGCTATCTCGGTTTCCCGAATATCGCGCTCGTGCTGCCGCGAGACCCGCAGCAAAACCCATCGCCTTAGTTTGCGCGTCGCGCTCGTCCACGACTACTTAAACCAGCGCGGCGGCGCCGAACGCGTCTTCGCGCACATCGCGCAAGCCTATCCCGAAGCTCCGGTCTACACCGCTTTGTACGATGCGCGCGCCACCGGCGATTTGATCGACGGCAGCCGCGTGCGCGCGTCGTATCTGAACCGCGTCCCGGGGTCGAGCCGCTTTTTCCGTTATCTCGCGCCGCTGTATCCGCGCGCGTTCGAAAGTTTCGATTTCTCCGGCTTCGATACGATCGTCAGCTCGACAACGGCATGGGCCAAAGGCATTCGCGTTCCACCCGGCGCGGTTCACGTCTGCTACGTCAATACCGTCAGCCGTTTTCTTTTTGCCTACGACGACTACGTCGGCTTGAGTTTGGCGCGGCCGATCGTCCGCAAGCTCGCCGATTGGGACCGGCGCGCGGCGATGCTTCCCACGCGGCTGATTGCGAATTCGCGCAACGTGGCGGCTCGTATCATGCGCTACTACGGACGCGAGAGCACGGTGCTGCACTGTCCGGTCGATCTCGACCGGTTCACGGTTGGGCGCGGCGAGGGAAATTATTTTATTCTGGCGTCGCGGCTGTTGCTCTATAAACGCATCGACGTGGCGATACGCGCGGCGCAGATCGCCCAAGTGCCGCTAGTCGTCGCGGGGACGGGTCCTGACGAAAAACGGCTGCGAGCGATCGCCGGCGATTCGCCGTGGATCAAGATGACGGGCTTTATCGGCGATCGGGAGCTGAACGAACTCCTCGGGAATGCGCTGGCCGCAATCGTGCCGGGCGAAGAAGATTTCGGCTTGGTGCCGTTAGAAGCGGCGGCCGCGGGCCGGCCGGCGATCGCGTTTCGCGCGGGCGGCGCACTCGAAACGATCGTTGAGGGTGAGACGGGCGCGTTCTTTGACGAACCTTCGCCCGAAGCGCTGGCGCGCGTTATGGGAACGTTCGATGCGCGAGCGTACGATTCGGCCACGCTGCGCGCACATGCGGAGAAGTTTTCACCGCGAGTGTTTATCGCGAAGCTGCGCGAGATCGTGGACGAGACGCACTAAGACGCATGCGGGCGCGATCGGATCGAGCGCCGCCGCTCGCGCGAGACCCGCTACGCGCAATTGCGTGCGCAGCTCCGCATCGACATAGATCCGCCGCAGCGCGTCGCGCCAAGCGATGGGATCGCGAGGATCCACGAGCCAAGCTGCGCCGGCGCACGCCTCCGGAAGCGCGGCTGCGTCGCTTGCTACAACCGGTGCGCCGCATGCCATTGCCTCGATCGCCGGCAGTCCGAAACCTTCCGCTAGTGACGGCACGGCGACGGCGATCGCGCCCGAGTACAAACTGCGCAGCTCGCGATCGTCCGGCTGTAGGCGCGATTTTTTCGCATGCATCCGCGCGAACGCGGCCTCGTCGCTGCGGTTCAGCTCGCCGGCGACGATCAGCTCGACCGCGTCCTCTTCGAACGCTGCCTCGAACGCATCGAAAAGCACCTGTGCATTCTTGCGCTCGTCGGGTCCGGCGACGAAGAGTACGTACGGCGTTTCCCGTTCCGGCGGGACGGGATACCAAAATGGTTCGATCGCCGGCGGCGCGATCGCGATACGGCCGGGTTCGACGCCGAGGCGTTTTCCTAGTTCGGTTGCGCTCCACTGCGATATGGTCACAATCGCTTGTGCTTCGCGCACCGCGCGAAGAATCGGCTGCTGCTCTTTCCGGCGCGCGAAAAAACTCTTGTTCGGAAACGTGAAGGCGAACGTATCGTAGATCGTCGCGATTGCCGGCGCGTGCGGTTCGAAGCGGATGCCGTTCCATGGGTACCACACGGCGTCGGCCGGGTCGCGGTGCAAGTCGCGCGCTTCGATCAGCGGGTACGGCAGCTGATTGGTGAGACTTTCGCCGGTGCGTTTGTTGCGCACGACCAGCCGTATGTCATTTTTGCCGATCGTTTGCAAGCCGCGGAAAACTTGCCGCACGTACCGCCCCATGCCGCGCCGGTCGGCGGCAAGGTTGTACGCGTCGACCGCCAGGTTCACTTCCCGAGTTGTGGCGCGAAGAGCAGAGCCACGAAGGAGACCGCGTTGAACAAACCGTGCGTGATCATGGGAGTATAAGCATTCTCGGTTTTGGCGTAGACGGCGCAGAGAATGACGCCGCCCACGGCGAGCGGCAGCGCGAGAATGAAATTTTGCAAGAGCGGAACTCCTGGCGTCGCGTGCACGAGGCCAAAGAGTATACTGCTCGCAAGCGCGGCAATCCAGAATCTGGCGTATCTGCGGATCGCGTTGAAAAGAAGAACGCGAAAAGCCATTTCTTCAGCGATGGCGGCGACGACGATGCCGAGCAGCGCGAACAGCGCTTTCGTGGCCGGCGTCTTCATGCTCAAAAACAACGTGACGGCTTGTTCGCTCACCTTGATGTGGAGCGCCGTCTGAAGCAGCGATTCCAGCCCGTCGGTCAATATCACCATAGCCAGTGCGCCGATGACCGCGATGCCAACGGTGCGCGCCGATGGCGCGCGAAATCCCAGTCCCGCGAACGACGTGCCGGCGGCCCACGGCAGCAGTGCGACCAGGCAGATGATAGCCGCGACATCGGTTCCGGCTAAGACTCCCAAGGCGATCCCGGCCGGCGGGTGTTGCAGCGTATAGCGGTCGGTCATATGCGCGAGCACCCATTGAATGCTGGGAGCGACGTTGCCGATAAGCACGGCCAGGAGTAGCGCAGCAAACGTTATCAGCGCGCGTCCGGCTGAAAATCCGTTAGCAGGCGGGAAGAGCGTCTGCGATCCTTGCGAAGTCGACGATGGCGAGCTGTTCTCCACGTATCTCCGTATCGTAATCGAGCCTGCGAAGCACGTCCGTAAGGGTCGCGCGTTCTATGTGCAGTGCTAGCGATAAACTGTTCGCGAGCGTCTTGCGGCGGTACGCGAACGCTCCGCGCACGACCTGCCAGAAACGCGCTTCGTCGGTAACGGTAACCGCGGGCTGATCGCGGCGCCGCAAAACGACGATCGACGAATCCACTTTCGGCTGCGGATAAAATGCGCGCGGCGACAGCGTGAATGCGCGCTCGACGGTCATCGCATACTGTACCGCGACCGAAAGGCTGCCGTACGCGCGCGTGCCGGGCTTGGCGCGCAAGCGATCGACGACGTCTTTCTGCATCATGACGACGATGGTTTGCGGGCCGTCTTCCATTTCGACGAAGCGCAAGATCAACGGCGTCGCGATGTTGTAAGGAAGATTTCCGGTGACGGTCCAAGGCTGGCCCGCCGCGAAACCGGTGTAATCGAAGGCGAGCGCATCGCCTTGCACGAGCGTCGCGCCCGCCAGATCGTCGCGCGAGCGCATGACGCGCAGCATGTTTTCGTCGAGTTCGATGGCCGTCACGTTCGCGCGCGCTTCGACGAGCGCGTGCGTCAGAGTGCCGGTTCCAGGTCCAATCTCGAGCACGCGTTCTTGGCCGGAGCCGGCGGCGAGCTGCGCGATGCGCGCCGCTGCGCCCGAATCGACGAGAAAATTTTGGCCAAGGCGTTTCTTTGGGCGGTACCCGAAACGCTGCAGCAGCTCCCGCGGGTGCATGGGAGCCGCTTCAACTATCGCAGCGTGTAAACTTTTATCGGCCGGCGGCCGAACTGAATCGCATCGCTGTAGGAGTTGAACCCGAGGTCGATGCGGTTGCCGATAATCGCACCGCCCGTATCTCCCGCAATCGCGAATCCGTAACCCGGGATGAAGAGCTTCGTGCCCAGCGGGATGACCCGCGGATCGACGGCCACGATTCCACGGCCGGCACGGTAGCCCGTGGCGGTGTAGCCGCTGCAGCCGGCGCACGACGCGGTATAAGCCGTTGCGATCATGTCCATCGCGTTGGCCGCGATGTACGCGGTTTTCTGCAACCCGCGCTGCGCGAAGTCGGCGAAAGCGGCGTAAGTCCCGACGCCCTCGGCGATGATCCGGACGCGCGGCTTGCGCAGAACGTGCGAGGCCAAGACGCGTTTGCTCAATTTACCGTCGGTGCTGATGAAGCTGAGAATCGCCAGTTGTTCGCCTTCGCGCCCCGCGGAAACGACTTTCGTTTTTCCGGGCGCCAGTGCGAAGTCGATGCCGTGAACGATCTTCGGCGCGATGCGGATCCTTTGCGCGGAAAGCCATTTTGCGATATGCGTCACGCGGATCGTTTCGCCCGCGGCGATCGGATCGGCCAGCGACGGCGAGACTTTATCGTAGGTCCCTAGGCGAATGCCGCGCTCTTCGAGCAGCGCGCCGACGTCGGCGGCGTTGGTCGCGATCGCTCTGCGATCGCTGCCGTTGGCCAGCGTTACCGGAACCGAAGCTGAGTAGTCGATCTGCATGCCCGGCGAGATCGCGGTGCCGGCCGAAGGATGCACGTAGTCGCCGGACCCCACGGTGATGCCGCGTTCTTTGAGGAAATCGCCGACGGTCCGTGCCGACGTCACTTGCACGGTCTGCGTCTGCTGCGATTCAAAGACGACGGATTGCTGGGAGCCGGTGGTTTCTGCGGCTGCGGCCAGGACCGAGGCGGGGTGCGTGAGATAGCCTGCGGTCACGAGGCTCAAGGTAAGGGCGCCTGCGGCAATTAGCTCGCACGTGCGCCGGGGACTGCGTCCTATCAACCCAATTCCTTTCTGCAACGAGCCACGGCGGGGCTAAAGGCGGCTTACAAGCTGCCCTTCAAGCGGCTGAGGCTCGAGGGTCGGTCTCGGCTGACGGATCCAGGATCGGACACGCCATAACTTCGAGAGTGCCGGAGCCTCGGAAGGCGCCCGGCAGTTCCCGGGCACTATACCACGTCTTTGTGAAAGACGGCCTATGCCAAAAGTCGTATCCGAAACAGGAGACTCCTCTTTTAACTGAAGGCGCCGCCGAGCGTTCCATGAATAGATGACGCTCCCCATGAGAATCGGCTTTTTTACCGAGGTTTACCGGCCTATCATCAACGGGGTCGTGGCCTCTGTAGACGGCTTGGCCGGGGGCCTGCGCGCGCTCGGTCACGAGGTGCAGTGCTTCGCGCCGCACATCCCGGGTTCCGACGACGGAGACGGCTCGCTGCGCATGCCGTCGCTGCCGCTTCCAACTTCGACGCCGTACCGTTTGACGGTACCGCTCGTGAGCCGCCGCAACCGCCGCGGGATTATCAATAACCTGGACGTGCTGCACGCGCATTCGCCGTTCGTCACCGGCTGGATGAGCGTGCGCTACGCGCGCCGGCTGCGCGTGCCGCTCGTTTACACCTATCACACGCGCCTGGAAGAGTACGTGCACTATCTTCCGTTCGATCCGAAAGCCACGCGCTACGCCGCTTCGACGCTAACGCGCAGTTTCGCGAATCTTGCCGACGCCGTGATCGTGCCGACCCCGGCGATGCGCCGCCGCTTGGCTGAAATCGGCGTAACCGCGCACATCGAAGTCGTGCCCAGCGGGATCGATTTAGCGCATTTCGGATCGGGAAAAATGCGCGCGGATCTGCGCCGCGCACTCGGCACAGGAGATGGCGAGAAACTGCTGCTTTTCGTCGGGCGGTTAGGACG
Source organism: Vulcanimicrobiota bacterium (assembly GCA_003136355.1). Taxonomy (GTDB): domain Bacteria; phylum Vulcanimicrobiota; class Vulcanimicrobiia; order Vulcanimicrobiales; family Vulcanimicrobiaceae; genus Rubrimentiphilum. Next base: position 20,453 of record PLED01000033.1, read on the forward strand.
CGAAAAGAACGTCGAACTGCTATTGGAAGCGCTCACGCTGACGCAAGTGCCCGCGCGGCTGGCAATTGCCGGGGATGGTCCGGAACGCGAAGCGCTCGAGTTGCGCGCGGCCGAACTCGGCGTGCACGATCGCGTCCGGTTTTTGGGATCGCTCGAGCGTTCCGAACTGCCCGATTATTATGCCAGCGCAGACGCCTTCGTTTTCCCGAGCGTCAGCGAGACTCAAGGCCTCGTCCTGGTCGAAGCGATGGCGGCCGGCTCGGCCGTGATCGCTGCCGACGCCGCGGTTGTTCGGGACGTGTTGGCCGGGGAAGGCCGCCTCGTCGCCCTTTCGGCGCGGGCCTTTGCCTCCGAAATTGACGCTCTTCCGGAGACCCAAGATCCGGCCGAGTCGGCGCGCAGCCGCGCGGCCGCGGCGAGGTTCGGAATAGACAGCCAGGCCCGGCGGGTGGCGGGGCTTTATGAGGCGCTGCGGGCCCGCGAGGTGCAGGCCGCCGTCCCTTGACTCGAACATACGTTCGGGGTACGATGGTAGCATGAAAGCGGTAAATGCGTCCGTCGGGTATGCGGCGGATGACGCGGGAAACGGCGTTGCTTACGTGCGCATGAATCTACGCGAAGGCAGCCCGCGGGTGTTGCGGGTCCCCTTCAGAGTGCAGCGTCAGCCGGCACTATCAGGCCGCGAGGTCGGGTATGCCGCGCTGACGGCAGTCTGCGCCGCCGCGCGGCGCCGGGCAATAGACAGCGTGCGTTTTGCGATCGACGATCGGAGCTTAATCGACGACTTGCGCCGGCACGAAGCCGTCCCGCCTCCGCTCGCAATGCCCTACGTGCGGCTGGGCTGCGCGCTCAACCAATTCCGGAGGTATGAAATCGCCGATTTGCCGCCGGGCGACGCTGATCTCAGCGCCCGCGCCCGGTCGGAAGCGGCGCTGCACGTAGCGGCGTAAACCGTGGCGCGCTTGCGCCGTTTACGCGCGGCCGAACTCCCGGCGGGCACGATCGATCTGGCGAAAGCTTTGATCGGATGCGTGCTGGTCCGCGAATCTCCGCACGGCCGCTGTGCCGGACGAATCGTCGAGACGGAAGCTTATGTGATCGGCGATCCGGCCTCGCACGCTTATCGCGGAAAAAGCCGGCGTAATGCCTCCATGTTTCTAGCTCCCCATCGAGCCTACGTCTATAAGATTTACGGAACGTCGTTTTGCGTCAACGTCACGAGCGAGCGCGAAAACGAAGGTGCCGCCGTCTTGGTGCGCGCGCTCGAACCGCTCGAAGGACTCGAGCTTATGGAAGGGCGCCGCAGAACCGCGCGCCCGAACGATCTCTGCCGCGGGCCCGGCCGCTTATGCCAGGCTTTGGCGATCGATTGCGAGCTCGACGGCGTCGATCTTTTGCGCAGCCGGACGCTTTGGATCGCCGCGACTTCGAGTGATCCGCGGCGGATTGGGACCAGCCGAAGGATCGGAATCAGTAAAGCCTCGCGGCGCAGGTTGCGCTTTTTCGAGCGCGGCAGCCGATTTGTCTCGGGGCCCAAACACTTGTCGTCCTGACCGCCCTGTGCTATAGTTTGGGCGTCGCGACGTGCGGTTAAACCTCCGCGGCGCATACGTTTCCCCCGCTCACGCCCTACGAGTCCGGCAGCCTCGCCCGATCGTTTGGTTATGCGGCGTGCGCGACTCTACGAGAGAGAAAATCCACTGCAATTCGAACATCGTCCCAACAATGACGGCCGCCCTGGTGGCGGAAACCGCCGCCGCCGCTCACGACGCCACCGGCAGTTTGGCAACAACCCCGCGCCTCACTTCGCCGAACATTTCCCGGCAGTCGCCGAGCAGGCGCTTCCGCAGCTGCTCACGGTCGAAGAACTTTCGGAGAAATCCAAAGCCGACCTGAACACCCTCGCCAAAGAATTCGAGATCGAGTCGCCGCTCAAGCTTAAAAAAGAAGAGCTGATCCCGAAGATCATGGAGATTCAAGCCCAGCGCACCGGACTCGAAGCCGCCAACGGCGTGCTGGACATCTTGCCGGAAGGCTACGGATTTTTGCGGCGTGACGGCTACGTGATCGGTCCCGAAGACGTCTACGTCAGCCAGACGCAGATCCGGCGTTTCGAACTCCGCCGCGGCGACCTGGTCGACGGACAAGTACGCCGTCCAAAAGAGGGCGAAAAATATTTCGGTCTGATCCGCGTCGACCGCATCAACGGTCTGCTGCCCGATGAAATTCGCGGCCGCCGCCTCTATGAAAAAGGCACGCCGATTTACCCGAACGAGCGGTTCCGGCTGGAAGTGCGCTCGACGCAACTCTCCACGCGCGTCATCGATCTGTTCTGTCCGATCGGCAAAGGCCAACGCGCGCTCATCGTTTCGCCGCCTAAGGCCGGTAAGACGACGCTGCTCAAAAACATCGCCAACTCCATTTCGATCAACCATCCCGAGGCGCACATCATCGCGCTGCTCGTCGACGAGCGTCCTGAAGAAGTCACGGATATGCAGCGGACGATCGACGGTGAAGTCGTCGCATCGACCTTTGATGAGCATCCCGAAAATCACACCGCCGTGGCCGAACTCACGATGGAGCGCGCCAAGCGTCTGGTCGAGATCGGCAAAGACGTCGTGATCTTGCTCGACTCGATCACGCGGCTCGCGCGCGCCTGGAACCAAGTTATTCCGACGTCGGGACGCACACTTTCGGGCGGTCTCGACACCGCGTCCCTCCACAAACCAAAACGCTTCTTCGGCGCCGCGCGCAAAATCGAAGAGGGCGGCTCGCTCACGATCATCGCTACGGCGCTGGTCGAGACGGGCTCCAAAATGGACGACGTCATCTTCGAAGAGTTCAAAGGCACCGGCAACATGGAACTCAACCTAACGCGCAAACTCGCGGAGTCGCGAATTTTTCCGGCGATCGACATCAAACGCTCGGGCACGCGTCACGAAGAGCTGCTGCTCAGCGAAGACGAGATGCGCAAGATTTGGATGCTGCGTCGCGCCACGAGTGTGCTCAACAGCGGCGACATCACCGAGATCATCCTCGACAAGATGGCGCAGACGCGCACGAACGACGAGTTCTTGCAATCCGTCACCAAAGAAGCGCTCTCGCTGTCGCGCGGATATAACGAAGAGGGCAACGGCAAGTACTGACTCAGCACGGCTTCGCTCGGCATGTCCGGCGAAGACACTCAAAAGCCGCCCTCCATGGCGGCTTTTTGTTTGGGCGCTTTTTCGAGAAAACAAAGTTTTGAAATCGGCCTCCGGCCGAGCTCGAAAAAGTCGCACACTTCGCCGGAAAATGTCCCCGCCGGGTGCCCGGGGCGCTGATCTAAAATAACGCAATATGCGGCTGCAAAAATACTTGGCGCACGCCGGCGTCGCGTCGCGGCGCGCGGCCGAGGAACTGATCGTTGCCGGTAAGGTTCGCGTCAACGGCAAGATCGTGCGCGAGCTTGGGACAAGCGTCGACGAAGACGCCAGCGTAAAAGTTGACGGCAAGAACGTCGCACTTCCGAAGACGCATACCTACATCGTTTTGAACAAGCCGTTCGGCGTCGTGACGACGATGCGCGATCCCGAAGGACGCCGCACCGTCAGCGAGCTGCTGCCCAAAGGTTTGCCGCGTGTCGTACCCGTCGGGCGCCTCGATTACGACACGGCCGGCGTGTTGCTGCTGACGAACGACGGCGAATTGGCGCACGTGCTGACGCACCCGCGTTTCGGCGTGGAAAAAACATACCGCGCCGTCGTGAAAGGACAGCTCTCGAAGGACGAGATCGAGCGGCTGCAGCGCGGAATGCGGCTGGAAGATTTCCGCGCGTCGGGCGCGCGCGTGAAGGTGGTCGCATCGCCGGCCGACCGCACCGTGTTGGATATTACGATCCACGAAGGACGCAACCGCCAAGTCCGCCGCATGCTCGAGGCGGTCGGCCATCCGGTGCGCGAGTTGCGCCGGTTGCAGTTCGGACCGATCGCGTTGGGAACGCTTCCGGCTGGGCGCAGCCGCCCCGCGACCGCGCGGGAACTCGCGCGTTTGCGCGAACTGCTCCGGTAGCCATGGACAGGCTTGCGGCTCTTCCGAATACGTACAAACTCGTGCGGCGCGACGCGCGCGCCGGCCGGACCATCGTGCAGCTCCCTAATGGCGCGAGCTTCGGCGGCGAGGTGCTGGCGATCTGCGCGGGCCCGTGCAGTGTCGAGTCGCGGGAGCAGATCGAGGCGACCGCGCAAGCGGTCGCCGCAAGCGGTGCGAACGTGCTGCGCGGCGGCGCGTACAAGCCACGCACGTCGCCTTACGCCTTTCAGGGTTTGGGCGCGGAGGGTCTGAAGTTGCTGCGCGATGCGGCCGACCGCTTCGGCATGTCGGTCGTGACCGAGGTGCTCGATCCGCGCGACGTCGAGTTGGTCGCCAAACATGCCGACATGCTGCAAATCGGGACGCGGAACATGCAGAACTTCACGCTTTTGCGCGAAGTCGGAGATGCCCGTAAGCCCGTACTCCTGAAGCGCGGTCTCTCGGCGACGATAGAAGAATGGCTGCTGGCCGCCGAATATTTGCTCGTCGCCGGCAACGCCGAGGTCGTACTGTGCGAACGCGGCGTTCGCTCGTTCGATTCGGCGACGCGCAATCTCTTGGACTTGGCAGCCGTCCCGCTCGTCCACTCGCTTTCACATCTGCCGGTCATCGTCGATCCGTCGCATGGCACGGGCTTGGCCAAGCTGGTCGCGCCGATGGCCGCCGCCGGGCTGGCTGCCGGGGCCGATGGCTTGTTGGTCGAGGTGCATCCCGATCCGCCGGCCGCAGCGTCGGATGGTCCGCAGTCGCTCACGTTCGAACAGTTCGAAACGTTGATGGGAAGGCTGCATGCCGTCGCCGCCGCGGCGGGGCGGCAGCTGCCGTCCGCCACGTTAGCCGCTTGACCGCCTAGGAGGGGAGCGTCGCCGTCCTGCCGCATGGCAAGCGACGAACGTCGTTTGAGAAACGTTTATCCGCGGTATCAAGGCTACGCTCCGCGGCCTTCATTATACAGACGAGCACGAGGTTTTAATAAACGCATGATCCGGATCACCCGCATGGGAGCGGCCGCCGCGGCCGTTTTCGCCGCTGTCGCAATGGCCACGCCGGCAAACGCTCAATCATATAGCAATCAGTTTTCACAAGCCAAATTGATTCACCGCGCGGACACGTCCGTGCCGATCGCCGGCTCGGGCACGGTGGTGATACAGGTTCAAGTCAATGCCGATGGCAGTCACAAGGTTACGCGCATCATTCGCTCGACCAACTCCGGCGACAACGCCGCGGCGATGGACATTGCTAAGAACTCTACCTATACTCCGCAGCATCGCGGGAAGACGCCCGTCACCGGCTTTTACGATTTCACGATCGCTTTTCACGGCAAGAGCGTCGCTTCTGACGGCGTGGTCGCAACCGGCACCGCAGGGAAAGTGGACAAGCTCATTCACGCCGGCAAGTACGATGCCGCCAAGTCGATGGTTCAGCAGGCGCTCGCGAGCAAGCCCAACGATTCAACTCTCAATCAGGAGCTCGCAACGGCCGACTATTTCTTAAAAGATTTTTCGGGTGCGGCGGCAGCATTCGAAAAAGTGTCGAATATTTCCAAGCCGTTCATTCCGGTTGCCGCGCAATCGTATGCGATGGCGGCGGTGAAACTCGCGCCCACGGACAGCACGACGGCCGTTTCGTTCGCGCAAAAAGCGGTGACGCTGGCGCCGAGCGACGGAACCTACTACATCCTGGGTTCGGCGCAAGTGCAAGCCGGCGACGCGGCATCCGCGATCCCGAATCTGCAAAAGGCGCGCACGCTTGCGATCGCGGACCCGAAGATGGACAAGAACGCCAAGGTCAACATCGATACATCGCTGCTGCAGGCGTACATGAAAACCGGCGACACCGCGTCGGTGAAGTCGCTCGAAGACGAGATCGCGCAGTTGGATCCGGCGAACACGACGGTGAAGCGCATGATCGGAAATCAATATCTGGCGGCGGGAAACGATTCGTCCAAGGCCGGCAAGCATGAGGATGCGCTGGCGACCTTCCTGACGGCCGCCAAAGAGGGCGACAAGGACGTTGCGGTCACGGCCTACGCCTCCGCAGCGTTGGAAGAGAATACGATCATCGGCGCGTCTAAGACTCCCGCCGTACCCAACGATTACTTGACCAAAATGAAGCCTTATGCAGACCAAGCCCTGGCGCTCAACCCCAACGACGCGCTCGCAAACTACGCGCTCGGCGTTGCCATGGCCGGCGCGTGGATAGTCGGCGGAAAGCAGAAGGCCGACTTCAAGACTCAAGCGCTGGATGCGCTCAACAAAGCGCGAACCGAGGCGCAGGCGCAAGGCAACATGAGCCTTGCGTTTAACATCGACAGCTTCATCAAGGCGAACATCCAAAAATGACGAGGACTTTCCGTAGAGGTAGGCCAATGTGGCGCCTTTCTAAAGCGCACATGCTTTCCCGCGGAACGGGAGGACAGAAATAGTGTTTGGCGGTTTCATAACATTCATGCAAAAGGGCGGCTGGGATATGTGGCTGCTCTTGCTCATTTCGATAGTCGGCTTGGCCATCGTGATCGAACGCCTGTGGTTCTTTGCACAGCAGCACGGTGATACCAAGGGCCTACTGCGAGCGATCGGGCAGAAGATTTCTCAGGACGACATCGACGGGGCCATCAAAGTCTGCCGCAGCCAGCGCGGCATGCTCCCCAAGATTTTGGAATTCGGTCTCCTGCGCGGCGAGAAGAACCGCGCGGACATCACGGACGCGCTCTCGATCGCACTGATGGAGCACCTGAATTCGCTGGAACGCAATCTGGCGATCATCGGTACGATTGCGGTCATTTCGCCCTTCGTCGGTCTCTTCGGAACCGTCTTGGGCATTATCCGCGCCTTCGACGACATCGCGCTCAAAGGCAATTCGACGCCGTCGGTCGTTGCGGCCGGCGTCTCGGAAGCGCTGATCACCACCGCCAGCGGTTTGATCATCGCCGTCATCGCGGTCGTGTTCTTCAACTACTTCAAGAGCCGCATCAAGACGTACAACCAAGAAATGATCGTCGCCGCCAATCAAATGGCGGAGATGCTGCACTTCCACAACACCGGCGCGCCAATTCCGACGGATCTCTATCAGCCGTCCGGCGCCGCCACCAAGTAGAAGGGCCTAGCGCTCGATGAGCCTGCTGTCCGCGAAACAAGACGAGGACGTGATGGCTGAGATCAACATCACGCCCTTTACGGACGTGCTGTTGGTCTTGCTGATCATCTTCATGATCTTGGCGGCTCTTTTGGTGCCCCCCGGTTTCGAGAAAAGTCTCGCCAACAAGAACAACTCCAGCAATCCGACTCCGCCCAAGAAGAACGAGATTCTGGTGGTGGTCAACAACCGGGGCGTGATCTATGTCGACGGGGTGAAGACCGATCAGAACGGTATTTACAACGTTATGATCGTGGATCGTTTGAAGCGGGGCAACAAACACGTTTCGATCACCGCCGACGCCAAGGCGCCCTACGGCATTATCATCCGGATTCTCGACGCTGCCAGGGCAGCCGGACTTGAAGACGTCGGATTCGTGACGGCGTGATGAGTGGAGAGGTGAAGTAACTCGTGGCTGTTTCGACAGGTCAAGGCGACGAAGAAGTCATGTCGACGATCAACATCACGCCCTTCACGGACGTGCTGCTGGTTCTCCTCATCATCTTCATTATTCTAGCGGCCGTCACGAAAGAGCCGCCCCTGCCTCTGGCAAAGAACCGCCAAAAAGTTCTCCCTTCGCAGATTCTCGTCATAGTCGACGACAAGAACAACATCACCATCGGCTCGAATGTCGTCACGATTCAAGGCGCCAAAGACGCGTTCGCATCGCTGCAAAACGATACGGGCCATAACTTCAAGACCGTGATCATCAAAGCCGATCCCCGAGCCAATTACGGCACGATCCTTCAGGTCATGGACGCGGCCAAGTCGCAGGATCTCACGCAGTTCGGGTTGGCGAATAAGATCGAGGGAAGCAAGACCTAGTGCCCGAGATGATCACCGGCGGCGGGCGCACGCGAAGCTTCCTGCTTTGGGCATTTGCAATCTCGATCCTCATCCATCTTATTTTGGCGCCGATCTTTCCGCATCTCAAGTCCAGCAATCAGCAGCAGGAAGTGGAAAAGGTTTCGGTCACCAAAAAGATCGTCGTGAAGGTGCCGACGCCGCCGCCTCCCACGCCGACGCCGCCGCCTACCCCGACGCCCCCGCCCAATGCGACCGCGCCGCCGCAGACGAAGCCGCAGCCGCAGCTCAAAGTCAACGTGCCGAAAACAACGAGCAACAGCAACAACTCGAGCACCAATAATCGCTACGTTCCGCCGAAAAACGGATCGGAGAACGGTGTGCCGCAGGGTCAGGGAACCGCACCGCCCCACCCCGCCAGTACTGCGCCCGCCGGAACGCCCAAGCCGGCGTGCCGCACTCCTTATCAGGACGCGACCGTGGTGCAACAGGTCTCACCGGATTATCCCGAAAGCGCGCGCGAACTTGGCCTGGGACAAGTAACGGTTCAAGTAAAAGTCACGGTGAGCCCGAGCGGCAGCCTGCTCGATGCGTCGATTTTCCAGAGCGGCAACAACATGGCGCTGGATCAAGCCGCGAAATCGGCAGCGCGCCAGTCGACATATTCACCGAAAGTTGTGAACTGCGAACCGGTAACGGGCGACTATCTGTTTAAGGTCACCTTCGACCCGAACCAGTAATCAAACACCGCAGAATCTTCCTCGCCGCGCTCGCGATCTCGCTCCTGCTCCATCTGATCCTGGCCGTCTATTGGTATTGGCCGTTCACGCATTCGCAGACCCAAGAACAGCTGGCAAACGTGCGCATCATCCAGATCGCGCGGCGCACTCCGGCTCCGCGACAAACACCTGCGCCCGTTCGCACGTCAGTGCCGATCGTTTCGAAAGCTCATTCCAAGGTCGCTCCGCCGCATCTCACCGCGACCGGCGGAAAGAACGCGTCCGGCGCCGTGCCCGTTGCCGTCACGCCGACGCCGCATCCGGCTCCAACTGCGAAGCTTCCTGCCGTGGGCTGCACGCGGCCGAACGCGCCGGCAGGATTGAGCGCGACGCCGGATCCGTCAAACATCGCCGCTGAAGCTCGCGCAAGCCGTGTGAACGGGACCGCCGCGATCGACGTTTCGCTCGATCCTTCCGGCAACGTCACCGACGCAAAAGTCGCGCGCTCGTCAGGCAACGACGGTTTGGATGCAAGCGCAGTGGATATGGCTCGCGGCGCAACATACACACCGCAGTACTTCGCTTGCAAAGGCGTCGCGAGCACGTACACGTTCCGAGTGCGCTTTGTCGCTTGGTAGTTGTTTGGGCGTAGCGCCGGGACACTCAGGCCCGAAATCTCTGATATTTTTTGACCTGCCTGGATGGCAGCTTCAAAACTTGTTTTTCAAAAAATTCAGGAAGCCGCAAAATTACATGGACGTAATTTTGCGAGCGGTTTCGGGGCGGAGTGTCCCGGCGGTGCGCCCTACGAACGAACAGGAGCGCATGAGCGTGGACGGTAACTTCGACGCGTGACGTTCGCGCAAGCGATGGCTCTGGCGGTGCTGCAAGGCGTGACGGAGCTGTTTCCGGTCAGCAGTTTGGGCCAAACGATTTTGATTCCGGCGCTGCTGCATTGGAAGATAAACCGGTCCGATCCGTCGTTCTTGGCGTTCGTGACGGTGTTGCATTTGGGAACGGCGCTTGCGTTGGTGGTGTATTACCGCACGACGTGGGTGCGAATCGTGCGCGCGTTCGTGGCCAGCGTTTGGCGCGGAAAGATGGGCAGCGATCCTGACGAGAAGCTCGCGTGGCTGCTGATCGTCGGCACGGTTCCGGTCGGGATTCTCGGTGTCTTACTCAAGGATTCGGTGCAGGCGTTTTTTGGAAGTGCAGAGATTGCAGCGCTGTTCCTAATGATTAACGCCGGCGTTATGTTCTTAGGTGAATGGCTGCGCACGCGGCAGAAGACGCGGGCCGGCCGGACCGATAAACCGCTGCCGGCGCTGACCTGGGGGCAGAGCGCGGGCATCGGCGTCGGGCAGGCGCTGGCGCTTTTTCCCGGCATTTCGCGCTCGGGCGCGTCGATGGTCGCCGGTCTGATCTGCGATCTGAATCACGAGGATGCGGCGAACTATTCGTTCTTGCTCGCGACCCCGGTAATCTTGGCGGCGGGGCTTTTCGAGATCGGCGTTCTGACCGCACCGGGAAGTCACGTGGTACTCGTCCAAGCGGTTCTCGGCGGAGTCATCGCCGGAATTGCGGCGTATGCCGCCGTCTCGTTCTTGGTTCGCTATTTTCGCCGTAACGATCTGCGCCCGTTCGGCTGGTACTGCCTGATCTTCGGCGCAGCCTGTTTCACGCTCGCACGCTTAGGAGTGATCCATTGAAAATTCTCGCAACCGTTCTTTTTATCGTCTTTCTCATCGCCGCCGTGCTGGCGTTCACCGGCTTGGCTCATTTCTCGCACGTGCTCGGGTTCGACGGCCAGCATCACATCAAGCACGGGATCGTCTACGCGGTTCTGGCGGTGTTGAGCTTGCTGTGGATGCGGATGGCGCCCGCACAATAAATGCGCCATTTCGGGCCGGGCGGCGATCTGCTGATGGTCGACGTTTCGCATAAGGAGAGCACCGTGCGCACCGCGCGCGCGCAAGCTCGCGTCCGGCTCGGGGCCGAAGCTGCGAAAGCGCTTCGCGACGCCACGCTTGCAAAGGGCGATGCGCTTGTTGCGGCTCAGCTCGCGGGCATACTGGCAGCGAAACAGACGCCTGCACTGATTCCGCTCGCGCACGCCATTCCGCTCGGCGCGGTCAACGTCGAGTTTTCTTGGGATGGAGATGTGCTCGGCATCGAAGCGGTCGCGCGCACGACGTCGCAAACTGGCGTGGAGATGGAAGCGATGGTCGCAGCGGCCGTTGCGGCGCTCACCATTTACGACATGACTAAGGGGATTGAGAAAGGCATAACGATCGAGTCGGTGCGCCTGCTCGAAAAGACGAAATGAAAACGGCGCTGATCGTGCTTTCCGATCGCGCCGCGTCGGGGGAACGCCCGGACGCATGCATACCCGCGATGCGCGAACTGCTCGGAGCGCAGTACGAGATCGTCCGGGAAGCGGTCTTGCCCGACGACGCCGGCGCACTGCAGGCCGAGCTTATCGACCTGTGCGATTCGGGCGCCGCCTCGCTCGTGTTAACCAGCGGCGGCACGGGCATTTCTCCACGCGATCGCACGCCGCAAGCAACGGCCGCGATCGTCGATTATGAAGTTCCTGGCATCGCCGACGCGATTCGCGCGGCTTCGATTGAGATCGTTCCAACCGCGATGCTCTCTCGCGCGATCGCTGGCGTGCGGCACCGCACCCTCATCGTCAATTTGCCGGGAAATCCAAAGGCGGTTTCGGAGACCATGAGTGTATTGCTGCCGGTTCTTCCGCACGCGCTTAAACAACTAAACGGCGAAACCGATCACGGCCCGTAAGCGATGACGTTTGCGCAGGCGCAGGCCTACGTCTTGGAGCTGGTCAGCGAAACCGGATCGCGCCACGAACCTTACCGGCTGGATCGGATGCGCCGGTTCTTGGACGAACTCGGCAACCCGCAAGAGACGTATCCCACGATTCACGTCGGCGGAACGAGCGGCAAAGGGTCTACGTCGGTCATGATTGCCGCCGGATTGACCGCTGCCGGCAAACGCACCGGGCTCCACACCAAGCCGCATCTGCGCTCGATGACCGAGCGAACGAAGATCGACGGCGCACCGATCTCCGAGGAGCGGTTCGCCGAATTGATGGGCATCCTCATTCCGGCGATGGAGCGGGTCGCGATGGAGTTCACGCGGCCTTCATATTACGAAACGCTCCTCGCGTTGACGTTTTTATATCTTTCGCTGGAGCGCGTGGATGCGGCCGTCATCGAAGTCGGCATCGGGGGCAAGCTCGACGGGACCAACGTGTTACGTCCGCTGGTCAGTTTGATCACAAACGTGGGGCTCGATCACACGGAGATTCTGGGCGATACGGTCGAGCAAATCGCCGCGGACAAAGCGGGCATCGCAAAACCCGGCGTGCCGCTCTTAAGCGCGGTAGACCGGCCCGAAGCCCGCGCCGTCATCGAAGCGCAATGCGCCGCGGTGGGCGCGCCGTTCCTGTTCGTTCCGGACCACGTAAAAATTGAAGGCGCGCAGTCCAATCCGTGCAGCCAGCACTTTACACTGACGACACAGCGTGCCGTTTACGATGTGGAGCTGCCGCTGCTGGGCGAATTCCAGCAGCGTAACGCCGCGTGCGCGGTGCTCGCGCTCGAGCAGCTCCCCGAGTCCTTGCGTCCGTCGCGCGAAGCGGTCGAAGAGGGGCTAAGCCGTGTCGCCCTTCCGGGACGCATGGAGTATTTTCCGGCGCACCCCGGCGTGATCTTTGACGTTGCTCACAATCCCGACAAGGCCGAAAATCTCGTGGGCTCATTGCGCGCGCTGTTTCCGGAGAGACACTTTACTTTCGTTATCGCAATCGGCGAGAGTAAGGACGCGGGCGAGATACTACGCGTGTTCGCACAGGTCCCGGCTACGCTGATCTTCACGTCGTTCGAAGCGCGCGGAAGAATCGCGGCCAGGCCGCAGCGTTTGGCGAGCATCGCCGAATCGGCCGGGCTGTGGGGGCGCGCCGTTCCCGATCCGGTCGAAGCTTTCACGATTGCGCGGCGCAGCTCGGGGAGCGATGAAATCATCGTCGTCACCGGATCGACGTTCGTGGTCGCCGAGTTACGCGAATGGTGGATGGAGAACGTCGTTGCAACTTCGAACGCGCGATAGAGGCGCTTTACGCGTTCGCGGCCGTGCGCTCGAATGGGGCGCGCGCACATACGTCATGGGCATCGTCAACGTCACGCCCGATTCTTTTTCGGGCGACGGTATTGAAGAGCCCGATCTTGCCGTGGCGTTCGCGCACACGCAACTGGAACGCGGAAGCGATATCTTGGACGTCGGCGCCGAATCGACGCGACCCGGGCACACGCCCGTTCCGGCAGAAACCGAAATCGCGCGGCTCGTTCCCGTGATCGCGGCGATCCGCCGCCGTTCGCCGCCGGCGATCCTCTCGGTGGATACGCACAAGAGCGGTGTTTTGCGTGCCGCCCACGCTGCCGGCGCGGATCTGCTCAATTGCGTGTGGGGGCTGCCGCACGATGTGCTGGAAACGGCGCTTGCTCTTCAGATGCCGGTTGTCGTGATGCACAACAAGCTCGAAGCGCGGTACGATGGCGATGTGATGGACGAAGTGCTGTCATTCTTGGAAGAAGCCGCCGGACGCGCGGTGCGCGCCGGCATGCCGGCGGAGCACGTTATCTTGGATCCCGGGATCGGTTTCGGCAAGACCGCCGATCACAATCTGCATATATTGCAACAACTTTCGCGTTTGGTCGCGCTCGGGTTTCCTTCATTGCTCGGTACCTCGCGCAAGTCGACGATCGGGAAACTCACCGGGCGCGATCCGGAAGATCGCATTTATGGCACCGCTGCCACGACCGCCCTGGCAATCGGCGCCGGCATCGATGTCGTGCGCGTGCATGACGTTTCGCAAACCAAAGACGTCGCGAGCGTTGCCGATGCGATCGTGCGCGATTGGAGACCGCCCGGATGGACGTAATTCGGATCGACGGCATCCGCGCGTTTGGCCGGCATGGAGCCGATCCGGGCGAGCGGGATGCCGCCCAGCCGTTCGACGTCGCCGTCGTTATCGAGGCCGATCTGAGTCCGGCGGCCGGCAGCGACGATCTCAAAGACGCGATCGATTACTCCGTCCTGCGCGAAACCATCGCGCGCATCATCGAGTCGACATCGTTCCGCCTGATCGAACGCTTGGCGGCCGAAATCGCGCGGGCCGTGCTCGAAGATCCGCGCGTCGCGTATGCGGAGATCACGATCGCTAAACCGGGCATACTGCAAGGCGCAACTCCCAGTGTGACGCTGCGCCGTCCGAATCCGAAGTTTCACGCGTGGCCCGAGCCGGGATAGGACTCGGTTCCAACCTAGGCGATCCGGCCGCCAACGTGCGCGCCGCGATCGAAGCGCTGAGTGAGGTTGGAAAGGTAGCGGCTCGCTCGCGACTCTATCGCACGAAGCCGTGGGGACGCGTGGATCAGCCGGATTTTTGCAACGCCGCCGCGATCGTCGAAACGCAACTTGCGCCGCGCGAATTGTTGGAGCGCCTGAAAGCGCTGGAGCGGCGATTAGGAAGAAAGCCGTCGGAACGGTGGGGGCCGCGTGCGATCGATTTCGACATCTTATTTTATGACGACATGTCGCTGGACGAACCCGGATTGCAGCTGCCGCACCCGCGCCTCTTAGAACGCGCGTTCGTGCTGGTGCCGCTGGCCGAAATCGACGAGCGGTTCGCCGCGGCCGTCGAGGCTCTGCCGCCAGCGGAACGGGCCTCCGTGGAAGCGAACCCGTAGGCCTCCATGCCCGGCAATAACGTCGTCCAACGCGTGCGCTCGCTCGTGGTGGCGTTCCTGGATACCGACCTCGTGCGGCTGCGCATCGAACGCGACGGCGGCCACGTCGAGCTGCGCCGCCGGGCGAGCTCGCGGCCCGCGACCGCCGATTCGCCGGAACCGCAAGCGCAAGCCGCGGCCCCTGAAAACGTCGATGCGATTAAGTCCGACCTCGTCGGCATTTTTCGTTTCAGCCGTCCGCTGCCGGTAACCGGCGAGATGGTCGATTCGGATCGCGAGCTGGCCTACGTTGAGGCGCTCGGCATCCGCAATCCGGTGCGTTCGATGGGCGCGGGGCGTTTGGTCTCGGTCTGCTGCGATGACGGCCAGCCGGTCGAGTACGGGCAGACGCTGTTCGAGATCCAACGTGTTTAAAAAGGTACTGATCGCGAACCGCGGCGAGATTGCGCTGCGGATCAATCGCGCTTGCCGGGAGCTTGGTGTAAAGACCGTCGCGATCTTTTCCGAGCCCGACCGCGAGTCGCTGCACGTGCGCCATGCTGACGAAGCGTTCTGCGTCGGTCCCGGGCCCGCGGCGCGTTCGTATTTGAGCATTCCCAACATCATTTCGACGGCATTGATCACGAATTGCGATGCGGTGCATCCGGGATATGGATTCTTGGCTGAAAATGCGCGGTTCGCGCAGATTTGCGCCGACCACGGGTTGACGTTCATCGGGCCGACGCCCGAAGTCATCGGCACGATGGGCGATAAGGCAACCGCGAAACGCGTCATGCGCGAAGCGAAGATCGAAACGACGCCCGGAACCGACATTCTCGAATCAGTCGATAAAGCGCGCCGCGCAGCCAAAGATCTCGGCTATCCGGTGCTGCTCAAGGCAACCGCGGGCGGCGGCGGCAAGGGTATGCGCGTGGTGACGGGCCCCGACGAACTCGAGCGCGCCTTTAACAACGCGCAAAACGAAGCCGAATCGAGTTTCAAAGACGGCCGGCTGTACATGGAAAAACTGATCGTCAGTCCGCGCCACATCGAAGTGCAAGTCTTGGGCGACAACTTCGGAAACATCGTTATCCTCGGCGAGCGCGATTGCTCCGTGCAGAAGCCTTCGCATCAGAAACTGATTGAAGAGGCACCCGCCGCGAATCTCGCGGAAAAGACCCGTAAATCATTGTACGCCATGGCGTTGCGCGCAGCGCAGGCGGTCCACTACACCAACGCGGGGACGCTCGAATTTCTGGTCAGCGGCGATCGCGCCTACTTCATGGAGATGAACACTCGCATCCAGGTCGAGCATCCGGTGACCGAAATGGTTTACAACATCGATCTCGTCAAAGAACAGATCCGTATCGCGGCCGGCGAAGCGCTCGGATACACGCAAGACGATCTGCGGCCGCGCGGACACGCGATCGAATGCCGGATCAACGCCGAAGACGCGCGCAACAATTTCGCGCCCGCGGCGGGCACGCTGACCAACGTCGTCTTTCCGGGCGGCCCCGGCATCCGCGTGGACACCCACATCTATTCGGGCGGCACGGTGCCGCCGTTCTACGATTCGATGCTGGCGAAGATCGTCGCGTTCGGCGAAACGCGCGAAGCCGCCATCGCGCGAATGGAGCGCGCGCTGCGCGAAACCGTCATCGAAGGCGTGAACACCACGATCCAGCAGTGTCTCGAAGTGCTCGCCACCGACGCCTTCACGAGTGGACACTACGCAATCGATTTTCTGCCCGGCCTCTTGCGCCAGGCCGACGCCGCTTAGGGACGTTGGAATGCCGACGCGCCGCTTTGGCCGCGAGCTTGCACTGCAAGCGCTCTTTTCGGTCGAAATCGGGCACCGCGATCCGGCGGAGGTGCTCGACGAATATCTCGTCACGTCCGGGGACAGCGCCCACCGCTTTTTCGTAAAAGATCTCGTCTTGGGTACGTTGGAACATGCCGGCGAAAGCGACGAGATAGTAGCACCCTTGCTGCAGCAGTGGAGCATAGAACGATTGCCGACCATCGACCGTTTGCTTTTACGCATGGCGGCTTTTGAATTGCGGCACCGTCCCGAGACGCCCAAACCCGTGGTGATCAACGAAGCGGTCGAGCTTGCGAAACGTTTTTCGACCGAGGACTCCGGGCGTTTCATCAACGGCGTTCTCTCTTCGGTGACGCGAGGCAACGGCAGTGCGTAGAGTCTTGCGCTATGTCGCCGTGGCGCTTTTGCTGGCGATACTTTTTCTCGCCGGTTCGATTGCGGGCATCGTTGCCGCCTATTCACGCAACCTTCCCGACATCAGCCGCATGGCGGACTATCAGCCGGCGCGATCGACGCGGCTCTACGCGCGCGATGGCACGCTGCTGGCAAATCTGTACAAAGAAAATCGCATCTGGTTACCGGTCAATAAGATTCCGGCGGTGGTGCGTAACGCGTTCATCGCCAACGAGGATCATAATTTCTACTCGCACCATGGCGTCGATTTCTTCGGCATCATGCGCGCCGGCGTCGCGGACTTGTCGCACCACCGGGTCGAGCAAGGCGCCTCGACGATCACGCAGCAGCTGGCGCGCGCGCTTTTTTACACCGATCAGCAGACGATCGCGCGCAAGATTCAAGAAGCGCTGCTTGCCATGGAAATCGAGCGGTACTACACCAAGGACGAGATACTCGAACGCTATCTCAACCTGATCTATCTCGGATCGGGCGCGTACGGCGTCGACGCTGCCGCGCATACCTATTTCGGTCGCGGCGCCGATTCGCTGACGCTCGGTCAGTCCGCGATGCTTGCCGGGCTGATCGCCGCGCCTTCGGTCTATTCGCCGTACGTAAATCTTACGCTCGCGCGCATGCGCCAGCGGCACGTGCTGGACCGGATGGTCGAAAGCGGCTACATCACGCAGCCGCAGGCTGACAACGCGTACGCCGCGCCGCTGCAGTTGAGCGGGCTTCGGCCCGAAGGCTTGCAAGGCTACCGCGATCCGTGGTTTACCACTTACGTTGTGGACCAGCTCGAAAAGACGTTCGGCAGAGCTGCGACGTACGAAGGCGGCCTGCAAGTCTACACGACGATCGATCCGCAGATGGAAGATATCGCTCAGAGCGCCGTGGACTGGGGAGTTGCAGCGGCTCAATCGGAGGGGATTGGTGCGGATGAGGCTGCGCTTGTTGCGATCCGCCCATCGACCGGCGAGATCGTGGCGATGATCGGCGGCGCGCATTTTTCGCTGCAAAACCAATTCAATCGCGCTTGGCAGGCGCACCGTCAGCCGGGCTCGTCGTTCAAAGCTTACGTTTACACGGCTGCAATCGATAGCGGGATGCCCCCAACCACGGTCATCGACGATAGCCCTGTGAGCTATCCAATGGGCGACGGGACCCAGTGGGCACCGCAAGACGACGACTTCCGGTACATGGGGCCGATTTCGCTACGCGTGGCTCTCGCCCAGAGCCGCAACATCGTCGCCGTAAAATTGCTGCAGCTGGTCGGCGTCGACCGCGTTATTCAATACGCGCATCGCATGGGCGTGGAATCGGTTCTCGAACCGAACCTCTCGCTCGCGCTGGGCACGTCGGTGATCAGCCCGCTGGATCAAGCCAGCGGCTATTCAACGCTGGCCAATCAGGGCGTACACATAGATCCCTCGCCTTTCCGCGTTGTTAAAGACTCACTGGGCAACCCGGTGCTCGATAATCTTTATCCGGTGCAAACCGAAGTCATTAGCGCGGGCACTGCTTACGTTATGACCACGATGCTCGAGGACGTCATCAATCACGGCACGGGAAATCCTAACGCAATCATCGGCCGGCCCGCCGCGGGCAAGACAGGCACCACGACCAACTTTAGAGACGCTTGGTTTGCGGGCTATACGCCCGATTTGGTGGCTGTCGTATGGCTTGGCAACGACAACTATTATCCCATGAGCGAGTCTTACGGCGGAAATATTCCGGCTCGCATTTGGGCGCGCTTCATGCAAGGTGCGTTGAAAAATGTCGCCAAGCACGATTTCATTTTTCCCGGG
>PLED01000033.1:39066-39257 GCA_003136355.1 Vulcanimicrobiota bacterium
CCGCGCCGCCGCCGGATCCGACGCCGCAGCCTTAAAGCGTGCAAGACTCACTTTTCAAACGCGACGCCGCTCCGCTCGAAAGCGTGCAGCCGGTCAGCAAGATCGTCGACTACATCAAACGGGTCATTTCACAAAATAAGAATTTGGCGGGCTTACGCGTGCGCGGCGAAGATTCCGGGCTATCGCGTCAG
>PLED01000092.1 GCA_003136355.1 Vulcanimicrobiota bacterium
ATGTGCGTCACGCATCTCGCGCAGATTGCCGCATGGGCCGACGAACATTATGTGCTAGAAAAACCCGAGTCGCGCTCGGCGACTACGATTTCCGTGCGAAGAGTCGACAAAGACGCCGAGCGGACTGGCGAAATCGCGCGCATGCTTTCGGGCGAAACGCACGACGCCGCATTGAAACACGCACGCACCCTGTTACGGCAAACAACTGAACGGAGGTCGGCAATTGCGTAGTCCGTTAAACGTGTGGTCTTTCGGGCTCATACTGTTCCTTGGCCTGACCGCATCCGGATCTTCGGCCGATTCCGGCGTAACAAAAGCGTACAGACTCATCACGCTTCCTTACAGCCAAGTGCAAATAAAGATTCCCGCAGAAGCGAATTTGGAACGGCGAAGAATCAACTGGGAGACCGACGAGTTCGATATCACCCTTCACGGTCAACCTCTGATGCGGATAGTACTCGGCGGTGGTGCTTACGATGTGGGTGGGCTCCGAAAGATATGTCTTAACGGGAAGCGCGCATGGGACTCGGGTCCATCGAATGGTGCGAGGACCGTTCTGATAGGAAATCCCGGAATCGACACAATGGAACTGACTTATGCCGGGCTGAGTCAAAGCACGCAGCGGCTAGCCGATGCCATGATTTCTTCGGTCCGCTACGGTGAAGGTGGCTATCCGTGTAAAGCTAGTTAGCGAGCGGCGGTACGCTCTAACATAAGCTTTAAGTAAGCTCTCAGCAAATGCGGGTACAGGTGCAACGTTATGGTTGCGATTCGCCGGCTGCCCGTCCTCGCGCTCGCGTTTGCGGGATTCTGCGCGGCGGTTCCGGGCGGATCGCTAGGGCAAATCATGCAACGGCTTGCTTCCAACCCAGCCGCGCCGAGCCAATATACCGCGAACGTGCAAGTGCGCATGCACATGCGCGGATTCCCGTGGATCACCAAAACCGTGAGCGGAAGCGAAGTCTACAAGCATCCGGGTTTTTATCAGTTCGTTTTCAAAGATGCGCCTAAAGCACTCGATCAGCTCAGCGGCTTAGAAGAAGATCTCGCCAATCCGACCGGTTGGCCGCAGCGATATAACGTCTCGCTGCTGGTTCCGGAGTCGCCCGGAGTTGAGCCCGTCGTGCGTCTCGTGCCCAAAGCTGTCAAGCTCGTCAAAACACTGGACATTACCGTCGACCCAGTCAAAGCGCACATCGACAAGGCCGTCTGGACGCGAACCGACGGCGGGACGATTACCATGACGCAGAAATACAACACGGTCGCCGCGCGTGAAGTCGTGTCCGAGCAAGATGCGGCCGTCCGCATTCCCAGCATGTCCGCCGACGTGACCGCTACATACAGCGGCTTTAGCGTCGACAGCGGCACGCACTAGCCGCTTCGACTACGGGTTCGCGTAGCGAACCCTACTCAGGATGACAAGGCTACGGTATCTGGTGGATCTTTAGCAGGTTCGTGCCGCCGGCGCCCACGGGCATGCCGGTCGTAAACGCAACGCAGTCGCCATTACTGACGAGTCCCTCGGAAAGCATGCGCTGCTCCATGATGTGCAGCAATACGTCGATCGACGAGTAGCGCTCGATCACCAGCGACTCGATACCCCACACTAATGCCAACCGCCGCGCCACCTCGGGCAGCGGCGTGAGCGCGATGATGCGTGCCTTCGGACGGAAAGCCGAAATATGGTGCGCGGCGTTACCGGTGGTCGTGCCGGTCACGATGTACGGCAGTTTGAGCTCGGCGCTCGCGCGAGTCGCGGCTTCGGCGATCGACGTCGCAATGTCGGGCGTCACGCCTTCCAGCCGCCGAAGCTGCAGCAACTCGTGCGGGTACTGTTTCTCGACCTCACGCGCGATTTCGGCCATCACGCGCACCGCCTCGGTGGGATAGGCACCCAAGGCCGTCTCGCCCGAGAGCATGACGGCGTCGGTGCCGTCGAGGATCGCGTTGGCGACATCGGTCGTTTCGGCGCGCGTCGGCCGCGGACTCGAGGTCATCGATTCGAGCATCTGCGTGGCCGTCACGACCGGCTTGCTGGCGCGATTGCAGCGCGCGATGAGATCTTTCTGCACCATCGGCACGCGCTCGAGCGGAATCTCGATGCCCAAATCGCCGCGCGCCACCATGATGCCGTCGGCGTGCGCGATGATGTTCTCGATATCTTCGAGCGCCTCGTGTTTTTCGATTTTGGCGAGCACCCGTGTCGTCTTTTTGCGTTCGGCGATGAAGGTTTTGACGCGCGCGATATCCTCGGCGGTACGGACGAACGAGACCGCGACGTAATCGACGTCCTTATCCAACCCGAACGCGAGGAATTCGAGATCGCGTTCGGAGACCGCCGAGAGATTGAGCGAACCATCGGGATAGTTGATGCCTTGCGACGGACGAAGTTCGCCGTCCACTTCGACGTTTGTGTGAATCTCCGTCGCGTTCTTGTCGAGAATGCGCAGCACGATCGCGCCGTCTTGCAGATAGATGCGTTTGTCTACGGCAACGTCGGCCGGCAAATGCTTATACGTCACCGAGACGCGCTGCGAATTCCCGATCACGTCTTCGGTCGTTAGCGTAAACGGCGCGCCGCGCTCGAGGCGCACCGAAGGCGCGTCACCGAGTTTTCCCGTTCGCACCTTTGGCCCAGGCAAATCTTGCAAGACCGCGATGTGCGTTTCGAGCTCGGCGGCAATCTTACGAATCGCATCGATGGTTTTTCCGTGTCCGGCCGGTTCGCCGTGCGAGAAATTCAGGCGAAAGACGTTAGCGCCCGACAGGACGAGCGAGCGAATGATCTCCGGATCGCTAGAGGCCGGACCAATCGTCGCGACTATTTTCGTTCGTTTTTGAATCGTTTCCATTGGAACTACCGCGCTTGCGAGGCCCGCTCTGGAGGCTCCTGCGCCGGAATGGGCGCATTAGTTTCAAATCGTGCCGCGCGACGACAACGATCGCCGTCACCCGCAGCGTTTGACGACGAGTTTTGTCGCCTCGCTTATTTTGCACGCCCTGCTGGCAGCGCTGCTCTTTTCGATAGCGACCTCGTCCTCCGAGCAGGCTTCCTCGGAATCGGTGCAAGGCGCGCAGATCGTCACCGTGACGAGCCAAGCGGTTCCTAAGACTGTTGCCGTCGCCGTGCCGCATGCGGCTCCGCCGATTCCTCACGCGCGCACCGCGCCGCAGCAGGTCGCGGCGCAGCCACGTTCGGCGCCGCCGCACCCGCCCGTCCATCACGAACTCTCGAAATTTGCGCCGACCGCGCCGCCGAATCCGACGCCGGCGCCGGAAGCCTCGGCCGCGCCCAATCCGCAGCCCACCCAGCCTGAGATCGCATTAACGCCGCTGCCAATCGTCGCGGCGGTTCCGACAAGCGTGCCCGCGCGCATCATCGCAGCAACGATTCACGCGCCGCCGACCGCACCGCCGACGCAAGCTCCGACGGCCGCACCAACGGCGCGCCCGGTGCCAAAGATCGAACAGCCGAAGGCGCCGCAGGCCACGTTTGCGCCGCTGATCGCGCGGGCCACGCCGCAAGCAGTCGTGACGCCGGGCATGACGTCGCAAGTGCAGATTCGCAAACCCACCCCGGGTGTTCCGAGCCCGGGCCCGACGCGTCGCCCAGAACCAACGATCTCGCACGGCGGCGCCGCGAGTCCGGGCCCCAAGACTCTGGGTTCACCCGGACCCAAAGGCATCGCGCCGGTAAAATCCAACGCGGCCGCCAAACCGATTCAAACGGTGCAGTCAACGCCGCGGCCTGCGGCCGCGCAAGGAAAGCCGGCAGCAAAAGCGTCGCGCAATCTCAACCAGCGGCTGCGCAACATCTTGCCGACGCCGGGACCGTACGCAATCGCAACGCCGCGCATGTATAAAGGCGACATCAGTAATCTCAAACCGGCAGAACCGACTCCGCCACCGGCGATCGTCGCGATAACGAAATTCATTTACACAGAAAACTTAACCGGGCAGCGGTGGAAGATTTGGCCGCTGGGCGCGACACCCGAGGAACGCGGCATAAAGATGTACGTCACGTCAATCAGGCATGTCGCCGGCATCCAAATGTGCACCGGGTGGGTTATCCGCCAGCCGATCGCCGGCAAGGACCCATGGATCGTCGAGCCCGACCAGACGTTCCCTTGCAGCGGCAACCTTGTGCCCTATGCGCGCCCCACCCCCGCCCCTCCGTAGCAGCCCCACCCTTTCAAGAGCGATCAACCAAGCCAAAAGCAAGCCCAATGCCCAGCAAACTTTTATGCGCTAGCTTCTTGAAACCCGACATTTGCGGGCGTACAATCAAGCTGTCACAGAGACGAAGTAAGGAGGGCGGTTGGAACCGCAAGATCCACCGGGCAGTAGAGCCCGCGGAGCACGCTCGATTTAAGGAGCGCTAGACGAGCGCCCAGCGGCATCCGGACGTAGACCGGAAGAAGAGCGTGCTCGTAACGCATAACCCGACACAAAGTAGGTAAGAGCGAGGGGCCCGCCCCACCTGGGGTTGCGGCCCGTCGCATTTTTCGGGTATGCTAGGCTCGGTAGGTCAATAGCGTGGGCAGGTCCCGCGCTTCGTTGTTCTTTGGGGGTCTTTGTGGCAAGGTCGTTGGCGGGCGAATTCGAGCACGCGATTGAGGAAATTGCGCGCGACGATCGTTTTGCCGGCGTCGAGATCGTACAGCACGGCACGCGCGGTTCGGGAAACAAAAGCGTGCTGAGCGTGACGATCGATCGCGAAGGCGGTGTCGACGTTCGCACGTGCGAGCGCATCGCGTCTGCGATAAACAAGCGGCTGCAAGACTTTGAAGAAGCCTACCGGCTCGAGGTCGAGTCCGCCGGTTTGGACCGGCCGCTCACCAAGCCCGGAGATTACACGCGTTTTGCAGGCCGCGATGCGAAGATCGTCACGTCGCTGCTCGTACGCGGGACCAAAACGCATCGCGGTGTCTTGCAAGGCGTTCGCGGAACCGCGGTGATTCTGCAAACGGAGAGCGGCGAGTTGCCGCTGCCGATCGAGACGATAAAAAGCGCAAACTTAGAATACGACGTACGCGCGGACTTCAAGCGCGCAAAGGAACAAAGAAAACAGCATGCCTGAACAGATGACCGAAGAGAAACTGATAGACGTTCTGCAATATATCTCGCGAGAGCGGAACATTCCGTTCGAGATGTTAATCGAAGCGCTGGAAGCGGCGCTATTGACCGCTTACAAGCGGCACTTCGGAAGCGAAGCGAACGCGATCGTCTCGGTCGACCGGCAAACCGGCGAATACAAAGTCTTTCACCGCCGGATCGTGGCAGAAGAAATCACCGATCCGAAGTTGGAGATCACGCCCAAAGAGGCGGGGCCGCAGTATCAGGCCGGTGATTACTTCGACGAAGAGGTTACGCCCAAAGACTTCGGCCGCATCGCCGCGCAGACCGCCAAGCAAGTCATCGTTCAGCGCATCCGCGAAGCCGAGCGCGACACCGTTTACAATAAGTACGCCGCGAAACTCAACGACATCGTTACCGGCACGGTTCAGCGTTTCGAACAGCGGAATATGTACATACTGCTCGACGGCAAGGATGAAGCGATGCTGCCGCTCTCCGAGCAAGTGCCGCGGGAAAATTTCCGCATCAACGACTTCATCCGCGCCTACGTCTTGGACGTGCGCAAATCACCCAAGGGTCCAAGCGTGATCCTGTCGCGTTCGGCCGACGGACTCGTGCAGCGCCTGCTGGAGTTCAACGTCCCCGAAGTTGAGGACGGCACGGTCGAAATTATGGCGATCGCGCGCGAACCCGGCAGCCGCACCAAAGTTGCCGTGCGCAGCGCCCGCGCCGAAGTCGATCCGATCGGCGCCTGTTTGGGGCCGAAATCGAGCCGCATCGCAAACGTCTCCGACGAACTGCGCGGCGAGAAGATCGACGTCATCAAGTGGGATCCTGATCAAATGAATTTGATCATGAACGCGCTTGCTCCGGCCAAAGTCTTGAGCGTCGAACTCTTCGAAGACGACGGCGTCGCGCTCGTCATTGTGCCGGATTACCAGCTCTCGCTGGCCATTGGCAAAGAAGGCCAAAACGTGCGGCTGGCTGCGCAGATGACCGGCTGGCGATTGGATATCACGAGCGAAACCGAGGCAGCGGAAGCGCGCGAACGCTATTTGGCCGAGCGGGCCGAACGGCAGGCGGCGCCGCCGGCCGAAGAAGCTGCGGAGGCCGAAGAGGGCGAGTCGCTGCCCCCCATCGATGAAGACCTCATCCGCAAGCTCGAGGAGTTCAAACGCGAGCGGCTGAGCGAGTAGGGGCCTTGAGCGACCACGTTCCGGCGCGCCAGTGCGCCGGATGCCGCGAGCGCAGGCCCAAGGCGGCACTCAGGCGGTTTGTCCGCACGGGGCCGCGGGAGTGGCGCTTCGACGCGGCCAAACGCCTATCGGGGCGTGGGACCTACCTGTGCGCCTCCCCGGATTGCCTGAAGCTGGCCGAGAAGAACCGCCGCTATCCGGGGCTTGCATCTGCGGCCGACGAAGATGTGTTGCAACAAGGTTCGAGTTCTGTGAAATGATGATGCTTAACCACTATGATTAGGCGCGCTGGGCGCGCCTCCAAGGAGCGTAGCATGAGGTGAGGACGGCGCAGGCGTCCTCGGCTTACGTTCCGAGGTACATTACACGCCTGCGAACGTGAAAGGCAAACTTTGGCTACCGGAAAAGTTCGGATATTCGAGCTCGCAAAAGAGGTCGGACTCACCTCAAAAGAGTTGATTGCGCTCTTCAACGAGCGTTTAAACGGCGTCTTCGAAGCAAAAAACCAGCTCAGCGTCGTTCCCGACCAGATCGCAGACCTCGTTCGCAAAGTCTTGGCCAAGCCCGCGCCCGCAGCCAAAGCGCCGGCGGCGGCCGGACCCGCTAAAGCTGCGCCTAAGCGCGCCGCCAAGCCGGCGGCGGCCGAGCCCGACAAGGTCGAAGCGCCCGCTCTCGAGCCGATTCCTACCCTCAAGCCCGTCACGTCGGTTCGCCGTCCGGCGGTCAAGCCGGTCGCTCCCCGCACCGGCGACGGAACCGCGCGTCCGGCTGCGCCTCCACCGACCACATCCGTATCAGCTTCTCCGGCTCCGCGCGTTCCTCAACCCGGACGCTTAATTCAAGCCGCGCCGCCGCGCAGGCCGCAAGGCAACGGACCGTTCCGCCCGCTCACTCCGCCGCGGCCGTTTCGTCCCGCCATCGGTTCGGTCACCGAAGGTCCCGCGCCCAGTTCCGGCGGCCGCCCGGGCGATCGCGTGCGCGGTGCGCACGAGGACAAGCTCAGCAAAAAAGATCGCGAAAAAGAAATGCTGCTCGAGAAAGAGCGCACGCGCAAGAAACGGCCTGAGGCCGTTGCGCCGCCGCCCGCGGCCAAGCTCGAGACGATAGAAATCCCCGATCTGCTCACCGTGCAAGAGCTGGCGACGTCTATGATCGTTCCCGCCAAAGATATCATCGGCGAACTGATCAAGATGGGCACCATGGCGACCATCAATCAAAATATTCCGAGCAACGTCGCCATTTCGGTTGCCAAGAAATTCGGCTTCAATGCGGTCGTGAAAGAAGCGGGCGAAGAAGTCACCGTCGAGCAAGAGGAAGACAAGCCCGAGATGCTCACGCCGCGTCCGCCCGTCGTTACGGTGCTGGGGCACGTGGATCACGGCAAGACTTCACTGCTCGACAAGATTCGCAGCGCGAACGTCGCCGGCGGCGAAGCGGGCGGCATCACGCAGCGCATCGGCGCATACACCGTCGAATTAAACAATCGCAAGATCACGTTCATCGACACGCCCGGTCATGAGGCGTTTACTGAAATGCGCGCACGCGGGGCGAAAGTCACCGACGTTGCCGTCTTGGTGGTGGCCGCCGACGATGGCGTCATGCCGCAAACCAAAGAAGCGATCGCGCACATCAAAGCCGCCGGCGTACCGATCGTCGTGGCGATGAACAAGATGGACCGGGCCGAAGCGCAGCCCGAACGCGTGAAGCAGCAACTTTCCGAAGAGGGTCTGCAAGCCGTCGACTGGGGCGGCACGATCGAAATGGTTCCGGTTTCGGCACGCACGGGTGACGGCATCGACAAGCTGCTGGAAACCGTGCTGCTCGAGGCTGACATCCGTAATTTGCAGGCCAACACCAACCGCCGCGCCACGGGCGCCGTCATCGAAGCGCGTCTCGATCGCGGCCGCGGAGCCGTGGCGACGGTGCTCGTGCAAAACGGCACGCTGCGCGTCGGCGACATCGTCGTCGCGGGCGGAACGTTCGGAAAGATCCGGGCGCTGGTCGACGACACCGGCAAGCAAGTAAAAAAAGCCGGGCCTTCGATTCCGGTCGAGGTCATGGGTTTGCAAGACGTTCCATCCGCGGGCGACGCGCTGATGGTCGTGAGTGACGAACGCGTCGCGCGCGAAGCTGCCGACAAGCGCAAGACGCGGCGTCGCGACGTGCGCATCGAAGCAGCCGGCGGTCAAAAAGTTTCGCTCGAGACGTTCATGTCGATGCCGGCCGAAGGCAAGAAAACGCTCAACCTCATCATCAAAGCCGATGGGCAAGGTTCGGTCGAAGCGTTGCGCACGCGCATGGAGTCGCTCTCAACCGAGGAAGTCGACATTCGCGTGATTCACGGCGCCGTCGGTGCGGTTACGCCGAACGACGTCAACCTGGCCAGCGCATCGAACGGCGTATTGATCGGCTTCAACGTCCGGCCCGACGAAACGGCAAAGCGGTTGGCCGAAAACGAAGGCGTCGATTTGCGCTTCTATCAGGTCATTTACGAAGTCGAAGACGATCTGAAGAAAGCCATGCGCGGCATGCTCGCACCGGTGAAGCGTGAAGTGACGCTGGGCCACGCTGAAGTGCGCGAGATCTTCAAGGTCAGCAAAGTGGGAAGCATCGCGGGCTGCTACGTCAAGGACGGCAAGATCCAACGCAATGCCAAGGTACGCGTGCTGCGCGACAGCGCGGTCATCTTTGACGGCGAGATCGAATCGCTGCGCCGTTTCAAAGACGACGCGCGCGAAGTCGCCGAAGGCTTTGAGTGCGGCATACAGATCGCACGCTATCAAGACCTCAAACAAGGCGACATCATCGAGGCTTACGCCATCGAAACCGTCGCAGCGGAATTAGCGCCGGCATGAACAAGCAGCGCCTCCAGCGGATCGACCACGAAGTTCAGCGCGTTCTGGGCACGCTCATCACGCAAGAACTGAAAGATCCGCGGTTGGGCTTCACGACCGTAACGCGCGTCGAGATCTCCCAGGATCTACAGCACGCGAAGGTCTTCGTGTCGATCATCGGAGACCGGCACGTCGCGCGGCAGACGATGGACGCTTTATCGGGCGCGACGGGGTTTTTGCGGGGAGAGCTCGGTCATCAGATCGCTCTGCGGCATACGCCTGCGCTGACGTTCGTCGAAGATCGCACGACCGAGCTCGCGATTTCTTTAGCCAAAACGCTGCGCGATGATGCCCGCGGGGTGAACGAGTGATCGACGAGAAGCCGGTCGCCGCGACAACCGAAGAAGTCGTCGCCGAGCTTCGCAAACGCGAAGCGTTCGTGATGGTCAGCCACGTGAAACCGGATGGCGACACGTTGGGCGCAGGGTTAGCGCTTGGGTTGGCTTTAAAACGCCTCGGCAAGCGCGTGCACTATTTCCAAGGTGAGAGCATCCCGCGCAATCTGCGGTTTTTGGCAGACGCCGATCTCGTGAGCAACGTCGTGCCGGCTGATTTCCCGAGCGACGCCCTGTGGGTGTTCTGCGACATGAGCGACACGGGCCGCGCCGGCGAGACGCTGCCGCAACTCTCGCGCGAAAACATTCTGGACATCGACCATCATCTCGGCAACGCTCATTTCGGCGCGCTGAACTACGTGCTGCCGCACGAGTGCTCCACCGGCACGTGCGTCATGCACTTGCTGCGGGCCATGAACGTGCCAATCACGCCGGAGATCGCGACCTGTTTGCTGACGACGATCATGACCGACACCGGTGGGTTCATGCATAGCAACACGACCCCTGAAGTGTTGATGCTCTCGGCGGAGCTGATCGGCTCGGGCGCCGACAAAGAGCAGATCACTGAAGAGATTTTCGCTAACAAACGTTTTCCGGCGCTCAAACTGTTAGGGCGCGCGCTCGGCGAAGCGAAGATGGCGCACCAAGGGCGCTACATGTGGTCGTTCGTCGACGACGCGATGCTGGCCGAGTGCCACGCCGACGGCGAAGACACCGAGGAAATCATCGGCTATTTACGATCGGTCGAAGGCGTTGAGGTCGCCGCGCTTTTCAAGGCGTACGATGGCGAGATTCGCGTGAGCCTGCGCAGCAGCGGACGGATCAACGTCCAGGCCGCAGCCTCGAGACTTGGCGGCGGCGGACACTTCCGCGCTTCCGGTCTTACGTATGTGGGGTCGCTTCCGGACGCGATCGCCGCGGTCGACGCAGCGTTGGTGGCAGAAGGGCTTTGATCGGCTTCGTCAATGTCTTTAAGCCCGCCGGGCCGACTTCAGCGCACATCGTCGCGCGCATTCGCCGGATCTACGGGCTGTACGGACGCGACACGCGAATTGCCGCCGGGCATTTAGGAACGCTCGATCCCCAAGCCGCCGGCGTACTGCCGGTTGCGATCGGCAAAGCGACGCGTCTCATTCCACTGCTGACCGACCAGCGCAAAGCCTATGTCTGCGCGTTCGTTCCGGGACGCAGCACCACGACGGCGGACGCGCACGGCGAAGCGCTGGAAGAAACCCTGCTTCCGGTCAACTGGATCGAACGGCTGAAAGACGTGCTGCCCACGTTCATCGGAAGAATCGAGCAAGTACCGCCGATGTACAGCTCGGTCCACCACGAAGGCAAACGTCTATACGAACTTGCGCGCGAAGGCAAGGTTGTCGAACGCAAAGCGCGGCCGGTGACGATTTATGGCTTAACCTTTCTGGGAGCAGAAGATGGGATCGCGCGTTTGCGGGTTGCGTGCAGCGAAGGCACCTACGTCCGTACGCTGTGCGAGGACCTCGGCAGAGCGATTGGCCTGCCCGCACATATGGGCGCGCTCGTGCGCGAAGGATCGGGAGCATTCTTGCTGCAGGAAAGCCGGACGCTCGAGCAGATCGCGGATGCGCCGAGCGATGCGCTCATCGCTCCTGAAGCGATCATCCCATTTCCGACGATCGTGCTCGACTTACGCCACTCCGCCGACTTTCGCGCTGGCCGCATGGTGCCGCTGCCCGCGGGCGCGCCTGCGAAACACGTCTTCGTACGCGACGCCTCGCGCACACTTGTCGGCGTGGGTGAAACGCACGGCGCATTGCTGGCACCCCGCAAAGTGTTTTTGTAGTGTCGATGGTCTCTAGTGGTGTCATGGTGACCATCGGTGTCATGGTGAGCTTGTCGAACGACCCCGANNGCATGACGAGGGGCGTGCGTTGAAAATTCACTATACGTTAGAACGCTCCGACGATACACCGCTCGTGCTGGCTATTGGATTTTTCGATGGCATGCATCGTGGTCACCAGGACATCGCGCGCAAGACACGCGAGCTGCGCAATCCGGGTTGGAGCGCCGTCGTGCTGACGTTTTCGAATCACCCTTCAGCCTTTTTGCGTCCGGGATCCGAGCCGCCGCTCATAACGACGCCCGAAGAACGCGTCGATCTGCTTGCAGATGCAGGCTATGAGGAATGTTTTTTCGTTCCGTTCGACTCCGCCGTTGCCAACCAAACCCCTGACGAGTTTTTGAAAAAAACGCTGATCGAAAACCTGGGGGTGCGCGGCGTCGCCGTCGGGCGGACATTTCGCTTCGGTCATGCCCGTGAGGGTGACGTTACATTGATGGAGCGCGTCTTGCGCGAAAACGGCGTCGCTTTCGCGCCGGTCGAGATAGCGGCCGACGAAAACGGCCAACGCATCTCCAGCACACGTATCCGGAACTTGATTGCCGGCGGCGACGTGCCGGCCGCGGACCGTTTGCTGGGACACGCGTACGAACTTCGCGGCAAGGTCATGCCGGGCGCGGGGCGCGGCCACGGAATGGGTTTCCCGACCGCGAATCTTGCCGTTCCCGCCAAACTGCTGCCGCGTGACGGCGTTTACGCCGGGATAGCTCGGCACGAAGGGCGCGACCACGCAACGCTGGTTTCGATCGGAACCAACCCGACCTTCGATGGGAAAACCCGAACCGTCGAAGCATGGCTGCGCGATTTCCACGACACGATCTACGGCCACGAGCTGGCACTGCGCGATCTGTGCTTCGTGCGCGAGCAGCGGAAATTCGCAAACGCGAACGAACTGCTCGCTCAAATGGAAGACGACGCTCGTGCCGTTCCGTACCCGGCTTTTGGCTAGGAATTCTCAATGATTGCAACTTTTTTATTGGCAGCTATAGTGGCTGGTCCGCAAACACCGCAAGCGGGCGCCCTGGCGTTCTTGCAGCCTACAGCTGGAGTCCACGCGATTGTGCGCGTTTTGGCCAAAACCCCGAGTTACGCCGTTTTGCAATTTACCCACGCTGAAATTGAAGGCCAAGTCGCTTCTGGACAGATTCTCGTCAAGAGATTTGCTTTCGGTTGGCAAGCGATCGATCTCAGTAGCGCCTCGACGCTTACGGCCTGCTCAGTACGCGCGCACTATTTGCCGGCCGCCGATTTTGCGCGCCTTCGCAGTGTCTTGAGCGCGTCAACGGTCGATTGCCCCACTGGCGATGATACCGACCAGCGCGACGTCGGCCCAGCTGCGGACGTAAGCGCGGTGCGCGCATTGATGGTTGGGGCGGCGGAAATCATTCCGTTCGTGCGCGTCGTCAAGAATTACGCTTTCCTCGAATGGGTTGGAAACGGTGGGGGAGAGAATTTCTACAAGAAGACTGTGAGCGGGTGGAAGAAGTTTGCGGGCGGTGGGGGCGCGTACCAATCATACGAGTTGCGCCAGCATTATGGCGTGCCACTGAGCATCGCCCAGGCGTTACTACGTCGATGATCATAAAATCTCGCGCCGGCCTCGCATGCATCGCGCTTTTCGCAGCAGCGTGCTCGCAAAACTCCAAGCAGATCGCGCATATCGGTAAGCCGGCACCGGATTGGACGATGCCGACGTCGACCGGCGGAACGCTCTCGCTATCGTCATTGCGCGGAAAGCCCGTCTACCTGAACTTTTTCGCGACGTGGTGCCCGCCGTGTAAAGACGAGGCTCCCTTCATTAACAAGATGCAGCAGCAGTACGCCGCGCGTGGACTGCAGGTCGTCGGCATCGACGAATTAGAAAGCGCGAGCCAAGCCGAAGGCTTCCGCAAGCAATTCCATTTGGTCTATCCGGCGGTCGCCGATAGCGGGACGCTGCAAGGGCAATACTTGATCAATGGCCTGCCCGTCCACGTTTTTATCGGCCGCGACGGCGTTATTCGCAAAATCGTTGCGGGCGAGATGTCGCACGCCGACATTCAGAAGAACGTGCAAAGCATTCTGTGACGCTCGAAACGCTCAGCACGGCAGCGGCGGTTGGAACGTTTTTAGTCATTGCTGCTACGGCCATCGCGGCGCTTATTCAGCTGCGGCATCTGCGCGTCAGCAATCAGCTGCAAGGATTGTTGGCAATTCTCGTGATGCCGTATGAACCCGTGCTTCAGGAGTCTTTTGAGTTCGTCAGCCACGAGCTCGAAAGTCGATTGCGCGACCCGCAGTTCCGGCGCGAACTAGAAGGCCCTACCGTTGACCGGATGATTCACAAGGAAATGCGCGTGCTCGATTATTACGAGCGCCTGGGATCCATCGTCAAGAACGGCTTGATTCCGGAAGAGCTGTATTTCGACAACAGCACGCCGGAACAATATTGGCGAATGCTGAGCCAAGTCATCGCAATCAGACGGCGCGGCCGCGGTCTGGTCGTGTACGACAACTTCGAGTATTTGGTGGCGCGTTCACGCGCATACGATCGCCGCCATCCCAATGGCAACTACCCGCCGGAAGAACCCCGCATAGAAATCGAAGACGTTTGGCTTGCGGAAGATCGCTCCTAGGCGGCGCGGACAACCAGCGCGCCGGCCTCGAAGGTAACGTCCGCAGCTGACCCTTTAGGAAGTTCGCCGCGCAGAATGGCCGACGAAAGCGGCGTGCTGACGTGCCGCGCCACAATCCTGTGAACGTAACGCGCGCCGCTGCCGGCGCTTATGGCCTCTCGCGCCAAGAAGCTTCGCGCGTCCGGCGAGAGTTGGAGCGTCACATCGCGCGCTCCCAGCCGTCCGGCCAGCGACTCGACGTGTATCGCGACGATTTGTTCGATCTGTTCTAAGCCCAGCGTGTTGAAATGAACCACGTCGTCGATGCGGTTGAGAAACTCCGGACGGAACGCGACGGGAAGTTCTTCGTCGGAAAGATTGGTCGTCATGATGATCAGCGCATGGCGGAAATCGATCGTTCTGCCTTTGGCGTCGGTGACGCGTCCGTCGTCGAGGATCTGCAAGAGAATCGCCGCGACGTCGGGGTGCGCTTTCTCGAGCTCGTCGAACAGCACAACGCAATAGGGCCTACGCCGAACGGGTTCGGTTAACTGCGCAGGTTCGTCGTGTCCCTGATATCCGGGCGGTGCGCCGAGCAGCCGCGACATGGTGTGCGCTTCGGTAAACTCGGAAAGATCGATGCGTGTGGCTCGCCCATTCGATTGACCGATCATCGGTTGAAATTCAAGGCTGTGCTCGGTTTTGCCGCCGCCGCTGCTTCCCATGAAGAGAAAGCTCCCCAGCGGTTTGCGCGGATCGTGCAAGCCTGCGCGAGCGCGCCGGATGGCTTCGCTGACGGCGGCGATCGCTTCGCTCTGTCCGATCACGCGTTTGGTGAGCACCGGCTCGAGCGAAAGCAAATTGTTGATCTGCGATTCCGTAAGCGTCGTCTGCGGAATGCCCGTCCATTTCGTGACGATCGCGGCGACGTCGTCCGCATGGACGGTCGAACGCCCGAGCCGGTCCTTGGTACCGAGCGCAACCGAAGCCGCGGCCTCGTCCATTAAGTCGATCGCTTTATCGGGCAAGAAACGGTCGGCGATGTAGCGCGCCGAAAGCGAAGCGGCGGCTTTAACCGCGTCGTCGGTAATCTCGACGCCGTGATGGCGCGCGTACCGTTCGCGCAGGCCGCGCAGAATGAGTTCCGTCTGTTCGATGGTCGGCTCGTTCACCATGACCGGCTGGAAGCGCCGTTCGAGGGCAGCATCCGACTCGATGTATTTTCGGTACTCGTCGAACGTGGTCGCGCCGATGCATTGCAAATCCCCGCGCGCGAGCTCCGGCTTGATCATCGAGCTCAAGTCGAGCGAACCTTCGGCCGCGCCGGCGCCGACCAGTGTGTGGAGTTCGTCGATGAACAAGATCACATCGCGCGACGCGCGGCGAACCTCGTCCAGTATTTTTTTGACGCGTCCTTCGAATTCGCCGCGATATTTGGTGCCTGCAACCAGCGGACCGAGTGACAACGCGAGCACGCGTTTGTTGCGCAGCGCCGCGGGAACGTCGCCCGAAACGATGCGCTGCGCCAAGCCTTCGACGATAGCAGTCTTTCCGACGCCGGGTTCGCCCACGAGCACCGGATTATTTTTGCTGCGCCGCGCGAGGATCGAAATGACGCGCTCGACTTCGTCGGCGCGCCCTATGACCGGATCGAGCTTGTCAGTGCGCGCGAGCTCTGTCAGGTCGCGCGAAAATGTGGCCAGCGTTGGCGTTCCTGGGCGCAAGCGCCGCGTCCAATCTTCGATCGGGTTGGGCTTGGCGGAGCCGCCTTCGCGCCGGCTCATGTTTTCGATCAAGAACGCTCCGCCCGCAACCAGCGCGGCGGCCGTTAGCGCGGCGCCGGCCAGCGGAATGGCGGCTTTGGTCGCGCGGCGGCGCATGGCACAAGAAGGGCAGAGGTTGCTCTTGCCTTCGCGTACGGTCGCCGGCCGGCGCCCGCAGAGTTCACACGTCCCGGTCATCTGGTCATGCTACCCTTCGGCAGAGCGGGGAGTTTCGCTTAGGGCTGCGCGAGATAGACCACGCTGACGTTGGCGCTCACGTCGAGGCTCGACGGCGGCGACATTTGTGTCGGCACGGCGACGTCCGCCATCACGTTGGGCGCGAAGCGCCCCGCGCTCATCGCCATCGGTATGCCGCTCGGACTATTGATTGATTGAATGCCAACGATATGCAGTCCGGCCGCTTGCGCCATCGCGTCGCCCTCATTTCGCGCCGAAGCGATTGCTTGCGCGAGCGCGCGCAAGAAGAGCGATCGCGTATTGGCGATCGAGTAATCAACGCCCTGAACGTTGTTTACGCCCGCCGCAACCGCGGTGTCGATGATCTTTCCCACGATATCCAAGTGATGGGTCGTAACGCTGACCGACCGGTTGACGAAATAGCCGTACGTTTGCGGGTCTCGAACGCACGGAGCGATCTGCGGATATTCCGTGCTCGTCCTCGTCTGTGACTGCATCGGCAGCGGCGGACAGGGAGGCGGCGGCGGAACATGATTGAGGTTATAGCTCGTGGTTTTGATGTCGGCCGAAGCTATCCCGATCATGCGCATCCCGGTGTTCAAGTGTGCGTAAATGGTGTTGCCGGCGCTCGTGGCTTGCTCAGCCGTTGATGCATGACTCGCGATAGCGAATGAAACAACCGCGGTATCGGGCGGCGCGGAGACCGTCGCTTGCCCGGACGCATAAATCGTCGTTTGGCCTACAAGCGCGGCGATGGCCAAAATATTCATCATCATGTTGGCTTCAACATTACGAGCGGCAGTCCGCGTGGCTGGAGGCCCAAGGTCGCCAAAGCGACCTTAGGCTCGTTTCGGCTGCCCCGCCCGTGGTAAACTAGAACCCATGCTTTGGACAATTATCGTTTGGATTATCTTCGGCCTCATCGTCGGGCTCGTGGCGCGCTGGCTCGTGCCTGGTGCCGTTGGCGGCGGCGTGCTGACCGACATCATCGTCGGAATCGTGGGCGCGCTCATCGGCGGTTTCATCTATCGCTGGTTTGGACACGGCGGGCTCGATCCGCTGTGGAGTTTCATCTACGCGTTAATCGGCGCGGTGTTGCTTTTGTTGCTGCTGCGGGCTTTTTCAGGACGCCGTCCGGCCGTTTGACGGGAAGGCCCCGGTCCTTTCGCCTTCGTAATACGTAGACATGGCCTACGTCATTACCGAGCCGTGCATCGGGACCAAGGACAAGTCCTGCGTGGACGTATGTCCTGTCGACTGCATTCACGGTAAAGACGACGACACGATGCTGTACATCGATCCCGAAGTCTGCATCGACTGCGGCGCGTGCGTTTCGGCATGCCCCGTCGAAGCGATCTTCGCCGACTCGGACGTTCCGGAAAAATGGCAGAACTATACCGCCGTCAACGCCGAGTATTTTAAAAAATAGAAAGTAGGGTCCTGTGCTGCGTGCAGCAGGACGCGAACTTCTCGACGATACCGTCGAGTCAATCGGCGAACTCGAAGAAAATTTTCGCGATATCGAAAGAGCGAACCGCTGGCTCGGCGGACTCTCTTGCGTGGAATTCGCGACCCGCGCGCTTCGGCCCCAAACGATCTTGGACGTCGGCTGCGGTTCGGGTGATACCGCACAGTTCTTAGCGCGTAACGCTCGCGCCCAAGGCAGAAGCTTGCGCGTGACGTGCCTCGACGTAAGCCCCGACGTTCTGGAGATCGCGCAGAAGCGTCATGGCGATCCGGATCTCCGTTTCGTCACCGGCGACGGTGTATCGCTTCCTTTTGAAGATACGAGCTTCGACGTTGCGATGTGCAATTTGACCTTGCACCACTGCGATCCGGCCGCGGCCATCGCGCTGCTGCGCGAGCTTCGCCGCGTCGCGCGCGTCGCGCCGGTCGTAACGGACCTGCGGCGCTCGCGCGCCGCGTGGGCCGGCGCCGCGCTGCTGGTTTCGATCTTTACACGCAACCGGCTCACCCGGCACGATGCGCCCCTTTCAGTGCTGCGCGCATATACGCCGCTCGAAGCTCTCGCGCTGGCGCGCGAAGCGGGCTGGAAAAACCCGCGCGTCCGGCGGATGCCGTTTTACCGCATGGCGCTGTGGGATGTTTGACGTCGTGATCGCGGGCGGCGGCCCCGCGGGCTCGGCCGCGGCGATCGCCCTCGCGCAAGCCGGACTGAATGCGCTGATCGTCGATAAGTCGCAGTTTCCGCGGAACAAGGCTTGCGGAGAATACCTGAGCGCAGGCGCCGTCGAGCAATTGCGGACGCTCGGCTTGGAGAGCGTGCTCGCACCGGCGGCAGCTCGGCTCGACGGAATTCGTTTGAGCGGAAACGG
Organism: Vulcanimicrobiota bacterium; assembly: GCA_003136355.1. Taxonomy (GTDB): domain Bacteria; phylum Vulcanimicrobiota; class Vulcanimicrobiia; order Vulcanimicrobiales; family Vulcanimicrobiaceae; genus Rubrimentiphilum. Next base: position 18,272 of record PLED01000092.1, read on the forward strand.
CGCACGCGTTGAGTTGCGTTTCTCAAAAACGGGTTGGGCGCTGCCGCGCTTGCGGCTCGATAGCGAACTGTTGCGTTCGGCCATCTCTCGCGGCGCGACGTTCTTGCAAGCGCGCATCGAGGATGTGCGCGAAGAATCGCCGGGCAGCTTGCTAACGGTGAGAGAGCCAAGCGGTGAAACGCGCGGCTTGCGGGCGCGTTTCGTGATCGGCGCAGACGGCGCGCAGTCGGTCGTTGCCCGAAAATGCGGCTTGAGCGTTGCTCCGCGGGGCGAGCAACGGTTTGCTTTGGGCGGCCATTACGGCGGTTTGCGGGATCTCGATCGGTTCGTCGAGATGTTCGTAGAGGGCAGCAGTTACTTCGCGGTTAATCCGTTTGATGCGGCGCACGCAAATATTATGGTGATCGTGCGCGAAAAAGACCTCAGTGCCCGCAAAAATGACGTAGACCAATTCATTCGCGAACGCGCGCGCGCGTTAAGTGGCGATGCCGCGCGCTTTACCGGTGCGCAGCTCGAAGGGAAGCGCATCGCTGTGGGCCCACTCGCTCATTCCACTCGCGGCGTAACGGCCGGAAACGTTTTACTGGCGGGCGATGCGGCCGGCTTCATCGATCCGTTCACCGGCCAGGGCGTCTACCTAGCTTTGCGCGGCGGCATCGCGGCTGCGCGCGCGATCGCCGCGGCTGTTGCGATGCCTTCGTCCGGAAGGGCGGTCATAGAAAACTACGCCTCGGAGCTCTCGAGCGAAATGCGGCACCGAAGCAAACTCGCCCGCATCGTGCGATCGTTTACCGGTTCGGCGGCGCTTTCAAAACGCGTTGCGAGAAACGTGGAACGCGATCCCGAGCGCGCGCAGATCTTGATCGACGCGATTGCGGGTTGCGGACCGGTCGAGCCGGCGCTTGCGCTGGGCAACTTGCTGCGGCTCGTGGCCTGATGTTCGCCCGCAACGAAATTGTGATTCACGCCTCGCCTGCGCGAGTGTATCGCTATGCCTCGGATACCGAGCGGTGGCCCGAGTATCTGCCCCATTACCGTTACGTGCGCGTGCTGCAGCACGCCGGTAACCGGCGCATAGTCGAGATGGCGGCGCGGCGCAGCGGGATACCGGTGCGCTGGCGCGCCGAGCAGACCAATGACCCGCTGACGCCTTCGATCGCATTCCGTCACTTGGGCGGCTGGACCAAAGGGATGGATGTCGTGTGGAGCTTCGTACCGGTTGACGGCGGAACGCGCGTTTCGATCGATCACCGTGCGGCCTTGGTCTTCCCCATGACCTGGATCGTTGGAAAGTTTTTTATCGATCACGTCGCGACGCGTACGCTGCTGCGGATGAAAGAGTTAGCCGAGGGCAGCGATGGCTGAAACGCAGCGCGTCGTCATCACGGGGATGGGCCTGATCACGCCGCTAGGCACCGGCGCGGGCGCATTTTGGGATAATCTGCTGGCCGGCAAGGTCGCGGTCGCTCCGCTGACGCGCTTTGAATGCGACGGTTTTCCTTCGCGTGTGGCCGCGCAGATCGACGACTTCGATCCGTCGGATTACTTGACGAAACGCCGGCTGCAGTGGACCGACCGCTTCTCGCAGCTCGCGGTCGCTTCGGCCAAGCTCGCCGTAGAGGACGCGAAATTCTCCGTTGACGGGCGCTCGGAGATTGGCGTCTACACGGGATCTGCGTTGGGCGGCTTGGCGTTTGCAGAAGAGCAGATCGACGTCTTCCGCCGCGAGGGCCTGCGCTCGGTGCGGCCGCTGCTGACGATCTCGGTCTTTGGCGGCGCTGCGGCCAGCAACGTCGCGATCGAGTTCGGGATCACCGGGCCGACGATGGCGAACTCGGATTCGTGCGCGGCCGGCGCGATTGCGATCGGCGACGCGTATCGCGCGATAAAGCGGGGCGACGTGCGCGCTGCCTTAGCCGGCGGAATTGAAGCGCCGCTGGCGCCGCTGACGTTTGGAGCGTTCACCGTCGCGCGTGCGATGTCGACGCGCAACGACGATCCGGCGACCGCGAGCCGTCCGTTCGACGCCGGGCGCGATGGATTTGTGATGGCTGAAGGCGCCGGCATGTTCGTGCTCGAGCGCTATGAAGATGCGGTCGGGCGCGGCGCGCGGATCCACGCTGAGATCACGGGCTTCGGCACCTCGAACGATGCGTATCATATGTCCGCGCCGCTGGCCGACGGTTCGCAAACTGCCGGCGCCCTGCAGCGCGCGCTCGATGAAGCGCGCGTTTTGCCCGCTGAAGTTGAGGCGATCAACGCGCACGGATCGTCGACGCGTTTGGGCGATCGCGCCGAAGCGGTCGCATTCGGGCGAGTGTTCGGCGAACGGCTCCCGGAGATTCCGGTTTCGGCGACAAAGGGTCAGCACGGCCACGCGCTGGGCGCGACCGGAGCCTGGGAAGTGGCGATCGCAGCTCTGGGCATGCGCGACCGCGTCGTCCCCGGAGCGGTGAATTTGGAGCATCGCGATGCCGAGTGCCCGGTGCACTGCGAGCGCGAAACGATCGCCGCGAGCGCGCGCGTCGTGTTATCGAATTCCTCGGGGTTCGGCGGCATCAACGCCGCTTTGGTATTGCGTTCGGCGGAGTAGTTAGGCCGTCTCGCGGTTGAGCACCATGCTCAAGCACGTTCCGTGCTGGGCGGAATTGATGCGAACGCGATCCATCAATTCGTGCATCAATACCATGCCGCGGCCGCGATCGTCGCGCTTCTGGAACGGGCGCCAGTGTCCGCGATCTTTCACGTCGACGGTGATGCAGTCGCCCTGCGCTTCAAGCCGGAGCTCGAACTTTCCGGGGTCCTCGCCCTGGTAAGCATGTTCGACGGCGTTCGCGACGGCTTCGCCGATCGCAGACGTCAAGGCAAATCGCTGGTCCGGCGAAATATTGTTCTGATCGCAAAAACGATTGACCATCGCGCGCACGATCGGCGCGGTCATCGGGATCGCGGAATACTCCATCCGCTTCGGAACGGGCCCGTCGAAGCATGAGAGCGCGAGTGTGGCGGCGTCGTCGCGATTGACCGACGTGCTGAAGATGCGCTCTTGCAAGGCGATTGCCGGATTTTCGGGATCCGACTCGCACGCGCGCACGCTGGCCTCGAGCAGACGTTCTTCGCCGGCGATCACGTCGCGTTCGTACTCGGTCATGCCGTCTGTGTAAAACACAACCCAGCTGCGCGGCGGCAGGGTGATCACCCAGTCGCGGGCTCCCACGCGATCGCCGATGCCCAGAGGCACGCCGCCGCCCGGAAGATATCCCGCGAACGCGTCCTCAATCACCAGCGCCGGCGGCGGATGTCCCGCGACCGCATAGGTCAGTTCGCGGCTGACCGTATCGTAGAAACCGAATATCGCGGTGACCATGCCGATCCCGCTGCGCAAGTTCGTCACGCCGTTAATCTGCTCCAAAACGGCGGCGGGCGATCGCTCGGCGACGGCCGCGGCGCGCAATGCGATGCGCACCTCACCCATGATCGTCGCCGCTTCGAGTCCGTGACCCGCGACATCGCCCATTGATATGGCCAGGCGGTGGGCGGGCAGTTGGATGGCGTC
>PLED01000110.1 GCA_003136355.1 Vulcanimicrobiota bacterium
CGACCGCGGTGAGAAGGTGGAAGGAACGTTCGGCCGCCAGGCGTTCGGCGTCCTGAATTTCCGCGGCTACGATCAAACCACCGGGAACACGTTCGACGACACGGCGTTCGGTTACACGCACACGCTGCAAGACCGCACGTTTCTGTGGTGGGCCGACGGCGTGATGGCGCACCACAGCATCTTCGGCAGCGACACGGCGCTCGAGGCGGGCATCAAAGGGCGCAATCTCAAGAACGGTTTCGTGTACGGCATCAACGACGCGAGCGAACACGGATCGTGGGTGCCGGGCGGCGTCGCGCACAGTTTGAACGGCTTCATCGACGTACATAAACCGAACTACGAGTGGAATCTCGACTACACCGACATTAGTCCCAACTACAATCCCATCGACGGCATTACCGCGAACTCGGACATCCATGGCTTTAATTTCTTTGGAGATACCGGCGGGTCGACCAAGGCGATAAAGAATTTCCTCGTGTTTTTTAATGCCGACCGCTTCTTGGACCGATCGGGCGCGGTGCATCAAGCCGACGCGAGCGTGTTCCTCAACGCGACGTTCAAGAACGCTTTCTCAATCGGCATAGGTCCGTCGATTGACGAGTTGCGCAGTTATTCTTTTGTCGACCCCTCCGCTTTTCACACAAACTGCGACGATCCGAATCTTCCACGCTCGTACTTCACGGGGTTCCCAGGCTATTTCTGCGGACGAACCGATACGTTCAACCTTGCAACGGTGGCCGTAGGCTATCGGGACGGAACCGCTACGCCGGTCGATTTCCAGACGGCCTACGGAAAGTTCGGGTTCGGTTTTGTCGGCAGCAACGACAACGGGCCGGATTATATGCACATCTACTCGCTCACGACATCGCGGCCGCTCGGACGCGTCTTCTCGTTGGGGTTGGAATACGACGGCAACTTCGAACGCGCCATGACGACGGGCGCATTCGATTCGCAGTGGCTGCGCCGCGTTTCGCTTGGGGCCCAACTCGGCCCGTATGAAAACTTCACGATATCGCTGCGCTCGGTCAGCGGGCGCGGCGGTTTTTCGCCTCCCGGTGTCAATCTCGCGGCCGCCTATCACCACCGGTTCCGCAGCGGCGACGAACTCTTTCTGAACTTCGGCACGCCGGCGGCACCGCGCACGCTCGACCGGTTCGTCGTGAAATATCTCTTCCGCTTCGGCGGCGACGCGGGAACGTAACCACCGAAACAAATGTCATATCGCGCCGTATAGACATGAGGTAGGATACTGATGATGAAAAACAATGTGAACGAGCGGCATGAGCCGCTGAGCCAGCTTGCGCTGCCGGAGAATAACACTCCGAGCCCCACGATCTTGAGCGAACGCGTTACGACAATTCCGACACCTTCGGGCGTTTTCTCGGGCTGGGGTCCTAAAGCTTAGACAGATCTCGCCAGCCGTAGAAGTGTTCGCGGTAGAGAAAACCGTCGATCTCCTCGGTTGTTTCGCAGATGATCTCGGCGCCTAACTTTTCGTAAAAGCGCCGCGCCGGAGTGTTATCCGACAAAACTCGCAGCCACGCGGATTGAAAGCCTTTGGCTCGCAGCGCCATACCCACGGCGCTGAGCAGCCTTTTCCCAAGACCTTGGCCTTGCGCTACCGGCAACACGTAGATCGCTCCGATCTCACCGTCGAAGCCCTCCACCGGCTCGCTCGAAGCTAGGCCCGTCGCGAAAGCGACGATCATCCCGCGCGGATCGCAAGCGACGAATACGTCCTCTTCGCCCAAACGTAACCGGTCATTCCATTGCGTCGTGCGCAATGCGACGGTGCGCCGGTCGAGGTGTTCTTGCGGAAGAAGTCCCGCGTATGCCGCGTGCCACGTCCGAACTTGGACGGCTGCAATGCCGGCAGCATCCTCGAGCGACGCGCGCCGCACCATCATGATTACGCTCGCTGCAAGATCGAACGGTCTTCGTTCAGGATGCAGCCCGAACGCTCGATGCGCGCGACATTTGCGAGCGCCTCGGCATCTTGGCCCAGCTTCTCCCGATACCGCTGGTAGGCGGCAAGGTTCTCAAAGTCGATTAGCGCCAGCGCGAAATTTGTCGGGCCGGCGATTCGGGTCGGCAGATAGTAGCCAACCAGCTTGCCGCCGCAGCGTTCGATCGTTTCCGGCCATGCTTTAGCGTAGGCTTCAAAATCCGAGGCCTTATTATGATCGATCGTGTAACGAATGCAGAGCGTTATCATGCCGTCCTCCAGCGATCAGTTCTCATAAACTCCGCGCGGGTCTTGCTAGCACCTGACATCTTGCGTACAATCCAGCTGTGGCACCCGAATGGCTAACCGCGGTTTCATCGCTGCTGACGCTGCTCGTCGTCGCCGCATCGGCCGTGGCTGCGCTCATTCAGTTACGGCATATGCGGGGCGGCAACCAAATCACGGCGCTCAACGAGATTCGCGAAACGTTCGAGTCGGAAAAGTTCCGGACGGCGATTTTATATGTCTATCGCGAATTACCGCCGCTCTACGCCGATCCGGCGGCGCGAGCCGATTTGGTCGCGGTCCCGTTGCCGGCCCAATACGAACAAGCGCGCACCGTCGCGAATTTCTTCGAGAACGTCGGCTTGTTTGCGAAGCGCGGAGTTTTGGATCGATCCTTTACGGCGGACATGTGGGGCGACATCATTCTCACCGCCTGGCTGCGCCTCTCTCCCATGATCACAAACCGGCGCATTGCAACGAAGACGCCGGCGTTGTGGGATAACTTTGAATTCATCGCGGTGATCTGCAAGCAGTTCAAGGACGCTCATCCCGACGGCGCATATCCGAAGGGTGTCGAGCGCATGCCGCAGTCCGAACTGTGGTGATACATCGGCTGTACCGGCCCTCCGCCGGAGCGGCGGTCGTCAATGCACGGTTACAGTACCGATCATTCCGGTCGGTCCATCGTGAAAGAGGCAATAGTACGCGTATGTTCCGGCCTTCGTAAACGTCAGAGTGTAGCTTTGCCCCGGCGACATCACGCCGGAGTTTGTCAGCACGGTGCCGTCGTATGCCGGCCCGCCCGAAGGCGGGACGAGATCACCTGGACCTGCGGGCGGTGCTTGACCTAAGACCGGAAATGTCACGGTGTGCGGAACGTTGTTCGATTCGTTGGTCCAGGTGACGGTGGTTCCAACGGAGACGCTGATGTTCGAGTTCGCCGTTGTATCGTCAAGGAAGCGCATCACGGTAGGCTCTGAAGGTTGCGTTCCCGGCAGACCGGGTGAAATGCCGGCGGCAAGATGCGTTCCTCCGGGTGCGTATGGAAATTGTTGGATCGATGCCGCGCCCGCTTGCAAATCGAGAGTTTGGTCGGCAAGAGCCGCGGTGAGGTACTGCTGAGGCGTCGTCGGCAACGGTGCACCTGCGGGCAAGACGACGATTTGCCCGTTCATCTCAGGTGGATGAACCATGCAATAGTATGCGTACGTTCCGGGCGTTGAAAACGTAACTGCATACGTTTGACCATTCAGAAGAAAGCCGGAACTGATGTAGGCGCTGTTGTCAAAAATCGTGCCACCAACAGGAGCTGGGTTGGGGCGGCCCGGCGGAGGGCTTTGACCAGCCGGCGGGATCGAAACGGTGTGCGGAATGCTCGTGAAGTTTGTCCACGTCACCGTATCTCCGGCGTGAATTGTGACGCTGTTCGGATAAAAATCCAGCGCCTGAACCGCTTCCGACTGTGCCGAAGCGCCCGCAACGATGCTCCATGTCAGCGGCCCGGACGGAGGCGGGATCTGGTTTCCGCCATTGCCGCCTTCACAGGCAACCAGCACTAGTCCGGCGAGCGCGAGGGCAGCGGCCAAGCGAAACTTCATAACCAAATCCTCTCCTGGGTTCGATGGGGACTCGACTTTTATGAGACTCAAGTCTCACTAACACTTGTGATACTAGAGTATCATGTTACTAATGTCAAGACCGTACGTGCTAACCGGCCGCACGACTCAGAAATCTCGAACGCGCCAGGCGCTAGTTGAAGCCGCGGGCGCGCTCATGGCGCAGGGGACGACGCCGACCGTGGAGCAGGCCGCCGCCGCTGCCGGCATATCTCGCCCGACGGCCTACCGCTACTTCTCGAGCCAGAGGGAGCTGTTGAGCGCGGCACACCCGGAACTCTCGATGACGTCGCTTCTGCCGGAGCCTGCTCCCGCAGATCCATTCGAACGCCTGGAGCTCACTTCCGAGGCAATTGCCGATCTGATCCTCCGCCACGAACTCGCGCTCCGCGTCAGGTGGCGTATCTCGCTGGAACCGGAAGGATATGCGCCCGTGCCGCTGCGGAGCGGTCAGCGCATTCTCTGGATTGACGATGCGCTAGCGCCCCTCAAAAAGAGATTGCCGCGCAAACGCTATCGGAAGCTCGTATTGGCAATTGCTGCGACGTTGGGCATCGAGCCATTTGTCTGGCTCGTCGACGTAGCCGGACTCGATCGCGACGAAGCGGTCCAACTTCTTCGCTGGTCAGCGCGCGAGCTGCTGCGCGCGTTTTTCTGCCCAGAAAGGGACTCGAACCCCCACGGCCTTGCGGCCACTGATACCTGAAACCAGCGCGTCTACCAATTCCGCCATCTGGGCTTAGAGGCCGTCCGCTTCGCGGGGCGCCTGCGCGGCCCTCTGTGAAACCGCGCGAAAGCGCCGCTGGTTCCAAAAGGCACCATGACCGCTCACCTTCACGCCGTCTCCGAGCAGAGCGAACTTTCGCCGCTCGACGCTTACTCGGAAGCCGTCACAAACGCGGCACAAACCGTAAGCCCTTCCGTCGTCGGGATCGAAGTGCGATCCGGACAGAAGCGCGGCAACGGTTCGGGCTTTATCTTCACGCCCGACGGATTCGTGTTGACGAACTGCCACGTCGTGCACGGATCGGATCGGATAGATGTTTCGCTGCTCGACGGCCGCGAACTGGCCGGCCGGCTCGTCGGTGAAGACGAACACACCGATCTCGCGGTCGTTCAAATATCCGCGCCCGATTTGATCGCTGCTCGTCTCGGCGATTCGTCGCAGGTGCGTCAGGGCCAACTGGTTGTCGCCGTCGGCAATCCCTACGGACTGCAATATACCGTCACCGCCGGCGTCGTCAGTGCGCTCGGCAGGTCGCTGCGCGCGCAATCGGGGCGTTTGATCGACAACGTGATCCAAACTGACGCGGCACTCAACCCCGGTAACTCCGGCGGTCCGCTGGTTACCGGCGACGGATCCGTTGTCGGCGTAAACACGGCAGTCTTTCCGGGACAAGGCATTTGTTTTGCGATTGCCGTCAACACCGCAGAATTCATCGCGTCCATGCTGATGCGCGACGGCCGCGTCCGCCGCGGATACCTCGGCATCGCGGGCCAAGACCTCGAAATCCCGCGGCGCCTCGTCCGGCTTCACGAGCTGGCGACCGCGCGCGCACTGTTGATTGTAACGGTCGAGCCCGGCAGCCCCGCCGAAACGGCCGGACTGCGCGAAGGCGACGTGCTCACGGCGTTCGAAGAGCAACCTGTGCGCGGGATCGACGATTTGCATCGTTTGCTGACACTGATCGATTTGCGCCGGAGCTATCGCCTGACGGTCATCCGCAAGAGCGAAAGAATACAGCCGCTCATTCTGCCCATCGAAGCCGAGTGATACGCCGGCTCTTCCCGATCCTCGGGATCACGTTCATCGACATCCTCGGTTTCAGCATGCTGATTCCGCTTCTGCCGTATTTCGTAACGCACTTCGGCGCGTCGCCCTTCGTCGTCGGCGTGCTTTTCTCGACGTTTTCGTTCTGCCAGCTGATATCTGGTCCGATCTGGGGCAACGTTTCGGATCGTATCGGACGCAAAGGCGTCCTGATCATCAGCCAAGTAGGCGCGACGATCGGTTGGGCGATGCTGGGCGCCGCCGGCAGCATCGGGTTCGTCTTTGCCGCGCGCATCCTCGAGGGTTTTTCGGGCGGGAACATCGGCGTCACCCAAGCGTACGTTGCGGATCTCGTCGAGCCGAGAGAGCGTTCGCGCGCGTTCGGTTTGATCGGCGCGACGTTCGGCGCCGGCATGATCTTCGGGCCGCTGATCGAGTCGGTGCTCTTCCAGCGCTTCGGATATAGCGCGCCGTTTTACGCCGCGGCCGCGCTGCAGGCCGTGACGTTGCTGGTAACGATCCGCTATCTGCCGGAATCGCGCGGGAAAAGCGAAGAAGTCGTCGGCCCGACGGAAATCATCCGGACGTTCCAAAACAAGACGTTCGCGCCGCTGCTATGGCAAAAATTCGCCTTATCGCTTTCGCTTTATGGCTGGTTCAGCGTGATGGCGCTCTATCTGGCAAGACAGCTGCATTTCACACCGGAGCAAACCGACTATTTCTTCTCCAGCACATCCATGCTCAACGTCTTCGTCAATGTGTTCCTGATCAGCCGGGTCTCCGATTGGCTGGGCGACCGCGGCATGTCGACGCTCGGGCTAGGATCGCTTTTCGTCGGCTTTGGTTTGCTCGCGATCGTGCATTCGATCTATGCGTTGGCAATCGTAGCGGTGCTGTTTAGTCTTGGGCTGGCGCTTAGCAACAGCGGCTTGACGGCGCTGATCAGCGTGGCCGCGGATGCAAGGCGGCAGGGCACGGTGCTCGGCGTAACGTCGTCGCTCGATTCGCTTTCGGGGATCATCTCGCCGCCGATCTCAACGGCGACGTTGGGCAGCTTCGGCCCTCAATGGTCGGGCGCGTACTCGTGTTTCTTTGCGTTCGTCGCGCTTATCGCCGGGTTGATACAAACGCGGCGCGAGCCGCGGCCGCGCGCGCAGCTGAAAGAAGAAACCGCCTAAACTTTAGGCGCTCTTGCGGCGTTTGGGAGGGGCTTTGTGCGCCGCGCGCTTCTCGGCAGCTGCGGATCTCGCGCCGCGCTGCTTCTTGCTCGCCTCGACGCTTTGTGCCAGCACGTCCATGAGATTAACGACCTTCGCTCGCGCAGGCGCTTTCTTGGGCTTGGGCAGTTCTTTACCGGCTGCGCGCGCTTCGATCATCGCGAGCAATTCCTCGTGGTAGGAATTCGTAAATTTCTCGGGCTGGAACTCATCGACGCTCATCGCGTCGATCAGCATCTTGGCCATCTTCATTTCGGGCTCGGGGAGTTTGGTTTCGCCGGGCAGGTCGAGCGTCGACTCTTCGATCATCTCGTCGGCCCAGTGCATGATTTCCAGCACGAGCGCATCACCCGACGGTTTTACCGCGGCGATCGTTTCTTTGGTGCGGATCACGACGCGCGCGATCGCGACTTTGTTCGCCTTTTCGAGCGCTTCGCGCAGCAGTGCGTAGGCGTGGCGGCCCTGTTTGGTCGGCTCCAAATAGTACGGCTTGTCGAAGTACATCGGGTTGATCTTGTCGAGTTCGACGAACTCCAGAATGTCGACGCTCTGCGTCGCCTCCGGATTAACTTTCTTGAAGTCGTCGTCGGTGAGGATGACGTAGTCGCCCTTTTCGTACTCGTAGCCTTTGACGATCTCGTCCCACGGAACCGGCTTGTTGTCGACGGTGCAGATGCGCTCGTAGCGGATCCGCCCCTCGTCCTTGGCGTGCAGCATGTTGAACGACAGGTCGTTTCCGCGAACGGCCGTGAACAGCTTGACCGGAATGGTGACCAGGCCGAAGTTGATAGATCCGGACCAAATGGCGTGTGCCAAGGAAATGCCCCCTGTGGATAACTGCGACTTGGATTATACCCGACCAGGCCCCCGAAAAGCGACCCACCCCTCGTACGGGCTGCCCAGGAAGCCGCCCTCCGCGGCCGGGCCGCGCTAACTCCAGGCGCGCTGAGCTCTTTTCAAAGCCGGTTCGAGCGCGGCCGGCTTCCAATGTTTTCCGGCCCACAGATCGCCTTCGTCCTGCAGACGTTTGCGTGCGTTGGCGATTGTCCAGCGCGCATTCGCCGCTTCGGGCGTGCTGCGTTTGGATTCGACCTCTTCGATCTCGCTCCAATCGAGCGTCATCGACACCGGAGCTTTATCTCGCGCGCGCACGCCGTAGGGCGGGACGACCGTTTTACCGCGACCGATCTGCACCCAATCCAACAGCACCGTTCCTTTGGGACGGCGCGCGATGGAGCGTTCGAGCGTTGTGAGCTTCGGCAGCTCGCGGTTCACGCGCCGCGCCGCGATCTCGGCGAACTGCTTGATCGCATCATATTCGTATTTCGGCTTCAGCGGAATGACCAGATGCAAACCACTTCCGCCCGTCGTCTTCACGAGCGGCCGCAATCCGATCTCCGCGAGCATGTCGTGAAATTCGAGCGCGACTTTGGCGAGCGTCTTCATCGGGCAGCCGTCGCCAGGATCGAGATCGAAGAGCGCGTAGTCGGGATACTCCAGCGTCGGCCGATGCGAATACCAGACGTGCAACACGATGGACGCGAGGTTCGCGCACCATGCGAGCGTCGCTTCATCGTTGCACAAAATGTAGGCGATTTTGCGCGAGCCTTGCTCGGCTGAAACGTCGATCGTCTTTATCCAGTCCGGCGTAAATTTCGGCGCCTGCTTTTCGAAGAACGATTGGCCGGCGATTCCGTCGGGATACCGCTGCAGCGTCAACGGCCGGTCTTTCGTGTACGGTAAGAGCCACTTCGCGACGCTCAAGTAGTACGCGATCAGATCGCCCTTCGTGTAGCCGTCGCGCGGGAATAGGATTTTCTCCAGATTCGAAAACGTGAGTTCCCGTCCGCCGACTTTTGCCGCTTGCGTCGTGCGCGCCACTAAGCCACGTCGTCCGTGTCGAGCGGAACTTCGCGGACGCACTCTTTCGGGCTCTTGTCCGTGCGCAATCCCAGAAAAGCGGGCTGTCGCATGACGCCGTCGCGCGTCCACTCCGTGAACCGTACCTGTGCGACCAGCTTCGGCTCGACCCAATGCGCTTTCGTATTCGAATCTACGTCGTCCGCAAACGGCGACGTTTTGCGCTCGGTCTTTTTCAGCTGCGCCGTCATCGCGGCGAGCGTCTTCGTGTCGAAGCCCGTTCCGACGTGGCCGACATAATACAGCTTCTTGCCTTGGTAGAGGCCCAGCAGGAGCGCGCCAAACCCTTTGCGGCTTCCGCGCGGCTCCGTGAACCCGCCGATGACGCACTCTTGCATCAGTTGCGCTTTGATCTTCACCCAGTCGCGCGTGCGGCGTTCGTGATAGGTTGAGTCGCACCGCTTGCCGATGATGCCTTCGAGCTGCTGGCGCTGCGCTTGCTCGAAGAATGCGCAGCCGTCGCCGATCACATGTTTCGAGTAGAGTACGAGGTCCGGATCGCCGATCGCGTGCTCCAGAATCGCCTTGCGCTCTTCGAGCGGCGTCTTTCGCAAGTCTTTTCCGTCGGCGTAGAGGATGTCGAAGACCGCATAGGTCAGCGGATATTTCTTCGCGTCACTCGATCGCGCGCTCGGACGGTTGCGGTTGAAGCTTCCCTGCAGGCGCTGAAACGACGACCGCCCGCGTTCGTCCAAACTTACGATCTCGCCGTCAACCACGATCGGCAGCGTGGTCCACGCGCCGCGCAACTCTTCCAGCTCCGGAAACTGCCCCAAAAAATCCAGCCCGTTACGCGACACCAGCGATATTTTTCCGTCTTCGCGGACCGTGCAGATCGCGCGGTACCCGTCCCACTTTATTTCGAAGAGCCACTCGTCGTCATCGAACGGTTCATCCACCAGCGTCGCGAGCATGGGCGTGCGGATGACCGGAACCGGATCGCGCTTAGCGCTTTTTTTTTCCTTGGTTGCGCCGCGTGGCGCTGCTTTACGTCCGGAGTCCCAGTGCGGCGCGCGCGGATCTTTCGCGTACGATTCGACCGTGCGGCCCGTCTTCGCCGACGTGTTGTCTTTAGCGATATCGTATTTCGGATCGACGAACTCGTCGTGGTCTTTGATCAAGAGCCATGGATCGCCGCTGTCGCCGGCGCGGCCTTTGATGCGCACGAGCGTGAACTCGCCGTCGAGTTTCTTTCCGGAAAGGATGAATTTGATTTTTCCGCGGCCGATCTCGGTGGCGGGGTCCTCACCTTCGGCCAGTCTATACCAGCCCTCGTCCCAGACGATCACTTCGCCCGCGCCGTACTGGCCTTTCGGAATGATACCCTCGAACGTGCGATAGTCGAACGGATGATCTTCAACGTGCATCGCCAGCCGGCGGTCTGCCGGATCGCGCGAGGGCCCTTTCGGAACGGCCCACGATTTGAGCACGCCGTCCGCTTCTAAACGGAAATCGTAGTGCAGCCGCGACGCATGGTGCTTTTGAATGACGAAACGCAAACGCTTGCCGCCCTTAACCGGTTTTCCGCGCGGTTCGGGCGTCGCTTTAAAATCGCGTTTAGAATGATAACGTTTGAGCGAGCCGGGTTCGCGCACCCGGCCCGCTCCTTTGCTTGTTTTCCTTGCCGGCATTATGCCGATAGGTGCGCGGGTCTAGACTCGCGCTCCTCGGCCGCTCAGCAGGTTGATGATGAGTAGAATCACCGCGATCACGATGACGATGTGGATGAGCGGGCTCGCGATGTGCGCAAACAGAAACCCAACCAGCCAAATAACCACCAAGATAACGATAATCGTCCACAATAAACCAGACATTTAGGGTTTGGTACCTCCTCCAGTAGTTGTGGTGTTGGTAGTCGTGGTTCCGCCATTCGTCGACGTGCTGCTGCTCGTCGAGGACCACGGATGCCAGACGAAGATCGCGATCAAGATCGCGATGAGGACGACGATAACGATGCCTACGGCAGCCGCTCCGCCCCCACTGCCATCGTTGACTACAACCGGGCCATCAGCCATACGAGTCACTGCTCCTTTCGTAGCTCGGCGAGGTTTATACCCAGAGTGCAAGCGAGCGTACCGGGGGGCGGCGAAGCGAGCGGTATGTGGCTTTGGTCCGGATTCGTACTCTCGCTGGTCCTAGCCGCGGTCGCCCTGTGGCGCTCGCGGGCGAAGTCCCGCTCGTACTACGAAGGCGAGGTCTACGGGGAGACCGCACAGACCCACCGGCGCTGGGCATTCGCGTTCGGGCTGCTCGCCCTGGCCCTGGCAGCAACCACAGCCTGGTCCCCGGCAGGGGTGCCGCTGCTCGCGGTCCTCGCCCTTACGGGCGTGCTGTACGGGGCGACGTTCGCGCGCGGCGCCGCAGGGGAAGACGAGTGACATGAGCTCGGAATTTCATTTCTCGCCGCGGCCAAACCGGGCCGCCGAAATCGCCTGGCAGACGTGGGGAGAGGCCGCGTTCGCGCAGGCCGAGCGCGAACAGAAGCCGATTCTCCTCGCCATTTCCGCCGTCTGGTGCCACTGGTGTCACGTCATGGACGAGACCAGCTACTCGGATTCGCGCGTGATCGAACGCATCAACGAACGTTTCGTGCCGGTGCGCGTCGACAACGATCGCCGGCCCGACGTTAACGCGCGCTACAATCAAGGCGGCTGGCCGACGACGGCGTTTCTGGCGCCGGCCGGTGCGCTGCTCGCGGGCGCCACATACATGCCGCCCGAGCAAATGCTCGGCGCACTCGACCAGATCGCCAATTTTTACAAAGAGCATCGCGAGCACGTCGAAGAGCGCGCGGTCGATCTGCGCAAGGAAAGCTCAGCCGAGCGCCCCGCTTCGGGCGAGCTGCGCGAAACGATGATCGCGCGCGTACTCGAAGAGATCTCCGACGCCTACGATCCGGAATACGGCGGCTTCGGCACCGAGCCGAAGTTTCCGATGACCGACGTGCTCGACTTTCTGCTGCAAGAGTATCGCGCGTCCGGCGATCAGCGGCTCTACGACATGCTCGCTAAGACGCTGCTCGCGATGAGTTCCGGCGGCATGTACGATCGCGTCGAGGGCGGATTCTTCCGCTACTCGACCACTCGCGATTGGAGCATTCCGCATTTCGAAAAGATGACCGAAGACCATGCGGCCTTGCTTCGTATCCTCGCCGAATTGACCCGCACGACCCGCAACGAAGCGTTTCGAACGACGCTGGAATCGGCGCTGCGCTACGTGCGCACCGTGCTGCGCGTCCCGAGCGGTTTTTTCGCGGGCAGTCAGGATGCGGATGAAGCGTATTTCGCGCTTCCGCTCGACGAACGGCGCAAACGCGAAGCGCCCTATGTCGATCGTACGTCGTATTCGAATTGGACCGCGGCGATGGCCGGCGCGTTCGCGCTCGCGGCCGCCGCGCTCGAAGACGACGGCGTGATGGGTGAAGCGCAGGGTGCGCTCGACGCACTGCACGAGCGCATGCGCGACGAGAACGGCTTGCTCTATCACTTCCTCGAACCGGGCGGCACTCCGCAAGTGCGGGGGTTGCTCACCGATCAGGTCGCCTACCTGCGCGCACTGCTCGATGCGCACGAAACTTCCGGAGAGCCGCGCTTTCTGGCGCGCGCGCGCGATGTAGCGGCCGCGACCGACGGGACTTTCGCTTCGCCCAACGGCGGATTCTACGACCATGCCGGGGCTGAGGAACAGCTCGGCAACTTGGCCGTGCGGCAACGTCCGCTGGCCGACAACTCGCTGCTGGCGGAAAATTATTTGCGCCTTGCCGTATTGGATGACGATGACGCAAAGCGCGCAGCCGCGGAGCGCACGCTGCAAGTCTATGCCTCGAATTACGGAGCCATGCGCATGTTCGCGGCGCCGTTCGCGCGCGCGCTGCGCCGCTTTTTCGGCGGGACGGCATCCGTCGTGTTGGTGGGAACGCCCGGCCAGACGAGCGATCTGCGCGAAACCGCTCGCGCCCTGCCGGATCCGCTGCTCGCCGTGCGCACCATCGCGCCGGACGACGCGAAAACCTTAGGCGATCGCGGAATGGATCCGAAGCTCACGCCGGCCGCTTACCTTTGCCGCGGAAATGTTTGCAGCGCCCCCGCCACAACGGCGGCGGATCTGCGCGATGCGTTCGAAGCGCGCGATGGCTCTTAGCCGGACGGAGATCGGCTCACAGGCACTCGAACAATCATACCGAAATCTGAAACGATCACATGCGGTCGTTCTTAGTTAGATTTATTGTGCTGGCAATTCTCGCCGGAAGCGTAGCCGGCGCGCAAACACAGGCGCCGCCGATCGATGTGGCCGCGCTTCAGGACGGAGCCCATGGGAATGGCTCCATCTTAGGATCGACGAATTTGCCTTTTACGGGCGCCACCGCTTTCTGCGTGCCCGCCATTCCTTACACTTACTGGTATTTCGATTCGTTGGGGCAACCTGGCCAGTCGCCAATGTATGATTCGCGGCTGATAGCTTTCACACGGCGGGCACCGGTAGGTAAGCAAGGTTCCTTCATGTTTTCCGGCCTAGCTCCGGGCCGTTACATCGTCTGGATCAGTGGTGACCAATTGCTCGGTGTTCTCACGTATGGTCCTCCGATTGCCTCCAAGAACGCATCACAGGGCCAAACGTCCAATCTCATGAGTAAGTTTGTGAAGCTCGTCGATGTCGGCTATGGAGCGGCGATAACCACGTTCTAAACGCTAGTTTCCCGAGCGCAAGAACACATTCCAGTACCAGATGCCATACGTACTCGCAATGCACGAGTAAACGATAAGCGCTTTCACCCATAACGGTAAGCGAATGCGCGCGCCCAGCACCATCAGCACGTAGAGAAACGGTATGAAATCTAGCGCGTGCCGCATTCCGTATTGCGCGAATCCGTTAACGTAGTACAGAAATGACGGCACCGCAACGAGAATCGCCGCCGCCCACATCGCGAGCACGAACGCGCACGGCTTCCTAGCCGACAGCGCAAAGATGAGCGCGGGACTGGTCCAGGTGAGCGCAATGCCGGAGTAGGACGGTCGTATCCACGGAAACGTCGCCGAGAAATCCGGACGCTGCACGAAAAACGACCAGAGCTGGTAACCCATATACTGCAAGCGGAAAGGCGAACCCGTCGGCGACCCTGCCGAATCCTGATGATACCAGCTCGTGTAGCCGATGTCCGCGGCCGTTCCCCAGCGCGCGAAGTTGTACGCCACATAGAGCGCGCCCGCTCCCAAGAGCACGCCGCCGAACCCGATCAGAACCGCGCGCAGCCGCGCCGAGTCGACGCGCCAACTTTGCGGCAACGGATCCGCAGCGATGAGCAGCGCGGCATAAACCGGAATCGCGAGCACCAAAGAAAAGCGCGAACCCGCCGCCGCTACGGCCCACAGCGCGACCAGCCATCCGCGACGCTTACCGCACAGTTCCACAAGCGCGAGCAGCGTGAACGCGGCTGCGCTGACATGCGCGATGAACCAAACGTCGCCGAGCATCGCGCACCAGAGCAGATCCGTTCCCGCCAGCAAGAACGCGGGCAACCAGACGTTCGCGGGTCGCTCCAGGCCCAAACGCTCCCCCAGCTCCCACGCCGCGCCGATTGCGATGCCGCAAAGGATCGCCGAGAGCAGCGTTTGATTTGCGGCGACGCCGGCAATCGCAACATACGGCAGAAGCAGCAGCGCCGGAACGGGTCCTTCGATCACATAGTGCTGCCCGCGGTACGCAAGCGCGTCGATATAGGCGCCCGGCCACGCCATCCATACGTGGCCGTGCAAAAGTGCGTCGGCAAGCAGGACGTAGTTGTTGTAGGGCGTCGAGCGGAAATGGCCGGCGACGAGCGTGATCAACGCGGCGACGATTCCAGCCGTCACGCATCCGCGCAGCTTCACTGTTTTTCGATCCGGTAGAGATCGGGCGAACCCGGAATGCGAATCAAACGATAGCCCGGAACTGATCCGAAGACGCGATCGACCACATACACATGACGCCCGTCGCGAATCCAGCCGGACACGCGTCCGGCTTCGTCGCTCAGCCACGCGCTATCGACAATCCGGCGGCCGAGCGAACGATCGACATACGCGGCGTACGCCAGCGCGGTCGAATCGATCCACGGCGCCAGCAGCACGGCGTCGTTAGGCGTAGCCCCCTGCACGGTCCGAATCAATCCCTCCGCACCGCTCGATTTCGGCTGCTCGAACGTGCTTCGATTGAGAACAAGCAGCGTAACCGCAATCGCCGGCAAGATCAGCGCAGAAACGACGCGCAGCTCCGGCATCGCCCTTGCAATCGCATTCGCGCCGTAACCCGCCAATATCGCCGTGACGATGAACGGAATCAGAAAATACCGCGCGATATCCGCTTCGACCGGATACCCGAAAGCGAAGACTGCCGGAAACATTGCTGCGAAGAACAGAGTAACGGCAAGCCAGAGCCGGCTGCGCGCGAGCGCAATCGCGCCGGCGGCTGCGGCCAAGATTCCCAAGGCGGTAAATTCGCGCCACAGATAGATAAAAAACGGCGGCGCGCCGGTGCGATACGTTTCCGGGCTTAACGCGGCCGAAAAAGATTGAAGCGCGCCATAATCCGAGCCGCTCACGAAGCTGCGGAAGCCGGCCCATGTGGCCGGATGATTCATATCCCAGAACGCTTTGCCGGGCGGGTCCCCCAACGCGAGCGTCGGATCGAGGTGCGCGTGCGTGACGATCGCGCTGCGAATCGGAAGGTATGCGTAAAGCGCGACGCCACACGCGAAGAGGAACAAACCTTGCGCGAGCGTGCGCAGGCGCAGCATCCGCACGCGGGCGCACAGCGCGACGAGCAGCGCCGGCGCGAGCAGCGCGGTTACCGGATGCGTCGCGATCGCTAGTCCCCAGGAGAGCGCGCCGAGCGCGAATGCGCGCGATTCGCCGCGCGCGTACCAGCGCACGCAGAAATATAACGTCAGCGCTGCGAGCCCCGCTGCCAATGCGTGCACTTCAGCGCGCGTGCCGCGCGTCCAAGCAACTTCGCCAAAAGCGAAGACCCAGCTCGCGCCGAGCGCAATCCAGACTTCGCATTTGAGTTCACGCAGCGACGCAAAGATCGCCCAGCATGCGGCGCTCATAGCGATCGCACTGAATAGTGCGATGCGCCATGCAACCGCGCCCGCCGGAAAAAGATGCGCGAATATTCCGGCAGCGAGCGTAAATGCCGGGAACCCCGTGGGGTGCGCGATGCCGAAGATCCACGGCACCACTTGAGACTCACCCGTATCCCAGTAGCTGACCGCGCCCTCAAGCGACGCGGCGTATACCGCTAGCGGTACAAGCCACGCGGCCCAAGGCGCTAGTCGAGCGGTTAAAATGTCGGCAAGACCGCCGAAGGCAGCGCTCGCGGAGAATGAAACGTCGACTGCGGTAGAGCCGGCGGGAATTGGTAGCCGCTGAATGTGATGCGTTCGCGCGCGGCGCGGCCGTTGACGGTTCCC
Source organism: Vulcanimicrobiota bacterium (assembly GCA_003136355.1). Taxonomy (GTDB): domain Bacteria; phylum Vulcanimicrobiota; class Vulcanimicrobiia; order Vulcanimicrobiales; family Vulcanimicrobiaceae; genus Rubrimentiphilum. The sequence continues at coordinate 16,199 of PLED01000110.1, forward strand.
TGCACGGCGATCGAAAGCGGCACCCAATACTTTCCGGCTGCGGTGAATGCGAGCGTTCCGTCACCCCGCGCTCCCGCACCGATACTGTGAAAGCGGATCTCGCGCGGCAAGAACGTCGTTCCATCGATGGTCATCGTCCGCACGGTGAAGGCGGCCGGAGCTCCCAGCGGTACGGCACGGTACAAGTAATCGTACCTGCCGTTGCTGACGATCGGGCGGACGAACAGGAAAACGTACTGCGCCGTGCGCGGCGCCAGATCGTGCAGGGTGTAGCGGTTTCGGTATCGCGCGATGCGCGTCGTCTTTTGCTTGACGCCGTCGACGACGAGCGTTTCGTCACGCACCAGACTTCCGCTGCGGTAGACACGGTGCATTTGGTCGATGTCTTGCGGACCGGCCTGTGAAACGGCGTACAGAAAAATGAGCGTCTGCGGGTCTTTGGTCGCCATGAGCCGCGCTTCGTAACGTTTCAGTACGACCTGCGAATCGAGCAGCTTCGGCGGAGTCAGCGATGCGGCGAACATCGCGAGTGCGGCAATCATGCCGGAAGGACCGCGTCGCGGATCGCGTTCAGCGCAGCCTCGGCGCCGGCGGGATTCTTTCCGCCGCCTTGCGCTTGACCCGGCTGACCGCCGCCGCGCCCGTCGATCAGCGGCGCGGCAAGCTTGACCAGATGACCGGCATGCACTCCGGCTTTGACGAGATCGTCACTGACGCTGATGAGCAAGCTGACCGTCTCACCGTCGACTCCGGCTAGCGCGATAGCTCCGCTGCGAACGCGCTGGCGTATCGCGCTGCTCAAGTGCCGCAACGCTTCGGCTCCCGCGTCGGGAACGACGGCGCCAACGAAGCTGCGATCGCCTTTGCGTTCGACTTTTTCAACGTAGCTCTGCGCATCGGCGGACGCGAGCTTGGCTTTCAAGTCGCCGACCGCGTTCTGCAGATCCTTGACGTCGCTCTGTAATTTTTCGATGCGGTCCCGCAACTCTTCGGGACTAGTTGCCAACGCGGTTGCCAGGTTGCCGACGAGCTCTTGCTGGTGCTGCACGTACTCTTCGGCCGCCTGGGAGACGCACGACTCGATGCGCCGAATGCCGCTGCCGATCGAAAACTCGCTGAGGATCAGAAACAAGCCGAGCTCGCCGGTCGAATGCGAATGCGTGCCGCCGCAAAATTCGACCGACGGCCCCGCCGTCACGACGCGGACGTGCTCGCCGTATTTTTCACCGAACATCATGATCGCGCCGCTCGCGCGCGCTTCCTCGATCGGCAACACGCGTGTCTCCAGCGGCGTATCCTCGCGGATCATCTCGTTGACGCGGTGGACGATCCGGCGTTTCTGCGCGGACTCGAGCGCGCCGTGCGGCCAGCGGAAATCGAAACGCATGCGATCGATGCCTACCCATGAGCCCGCTTGCGTTACGTCGTCGCCCAGCACGTCTTTAAGCGCACGCTGCAGCAAGTGCGCCGAGGTGTGATGGCGCCGGATCTCGCGCCGCCAATCGGCGGAAACTTCGGTGCGGACGCGGTCGCCGACCCGCAGTTCGCCCGAACGGACCGCGCCCGCATGCGCGACCGCTTCGCCCACATATTGCGTATCGGTGACTTCGAAGAACGCGGCGTTCGCGGAATCGGCCGAACGCAGCGCGCCCCGGTCGCCGATCTGTCCGCCTTTCTCCGCGTAGAACGACGTGCGGTCGAGCAGCACGTCGCCGCGTTCGCCTTCGCGCAGCTCCGCGACCGGTTCGCCGTCTTTGAGCAGCGCCGCGATCGTGCCCTCGCCTTCCAAGCCTTCGTAGCCGGTGAACTCGCTTTTGATCGCGGGCAGATCGGCGATCGCCACCGCCGGCCGCTTCGACGCGGCGTCGCGGCGCGCGCGGTCGCGCTGCTCGTTCATCGCCTGTTCGAAACCGCGCATGTCGACGCTCAGGCCGCGCTCCGCGGCAATCTCGCGCGTCAGTTCGACCGGAAAGCCGAACGTGTCGTGCAATTCGAAAGCCGCTTGCCCCGGCACGAGCTTGCTCTTACGGATCTCGGGCTCATCGAAGAGCGCGGCGCACCGCGCCATCCCGCGTTCGAGCGTGCGGTCAAACGTTTGTTCTTCGATAAGCAGCGCGTCGACGATCCGCGATTGGTTTACCCGCAGCTCCGGATAGCCGGACTCAAGGGACTGTACAACGGCGGGAACGAGACCGGTCAAGAAACCATCGGGATAGCCGAGTAGACGCCCGTTGCGAATGGCGCGGCGGATCAGAAAGCGCAGCACGTAGCCGCGATCGCTATTGCTCGGGTAAACGCCGTCGTTAATCAGAAACGTCACCGCGCGAATGTGATCGGCGATGATATTGCGCCGTTCCAGCTGATCTTTTTCCGGAAGCGCCGTCTTGCCGACGCGCGGCTGCGCGTCGATCAGGCCGGTGAAGAGATCGGTTTCATACATCGACCGCTTACCGCCGGCAATCGCGAGCGTCCGGTCCAAACCCATGCCCGTATCGATCTGTTTGCGCGGCAACTCTTCGAGCGCGCCGTCGGCGCCGCGATTGAACTGCTGAAAGACCAGGTTCCAGAACTCGATGAAACGGTCGCCTTTGTTGGGTCCGTCGTCATCGGGTCCGGCCGCATACTCGGGTCCGTTGTCGTAGAAGAGCTCGGTACACGGGCCGCACGGTCCGGTCGGGCCCATCGTCCAAAAATTCTCTTCATCGAAACGCGTGATCCGTTCGGGCGGGATTCCGAGCTCGAGCCAGATCTTTTCCGCTTCGTCGTCGCCGGTGTGGACCGTGATGTAGATGCGCTTGGGATCGAGTTTGAGGACTTTCGTCACGAACTCCCACGCGTAGCCGATCGCCTCGCGTTTGTAATAGCCGCCGAAACTGAAGTTGCCGAGCATCTCCATCAGCGTGCCGTGGCGGCCCGTACGCCCGACGTGTTCGATGTCGCTCTTTGCCCCGGCGACGCGCAGGCAGCGTTGGACGGTCACGACGTTCTGTGCCGGCGGCGGCTCGTCGCCTAAGAAAGCCGGAACGAATTGCTCCATCCCCGCGATAGTGAACAGCGTCGTCGACATCGCATCCGGAATCAAGCTCGCGGACTGGACGTGCTTATGCCCCCGCGACGTAAAAAACTCGACGTATGCCGAGCGCAGCTCCTGGCTCTTCATAAAGGTCGGTTCGGTATTGGCGGGTTTTGCGGCTGGGGCCTACTCCTGAAGCACGTGGCGGAGTTTTTCGAGCGCCTTCTGCTGAAGCCGCGAAACGTGCATCTGCGAGACGTTCAAACGCTTAGCGATCTCCGTCTGTGAAACGCTCTCGTAAAAACGCAGGTAGAGAATGACGCGCTCGCGGCCGCTCAGCACTTCGAAGGCGCGCTCCAGGTTGGCTTTGTCTTCGAGCAGCGCGAGGCCGGCGTCGGTCGTTCCGATGTAATCGGCGAGCGTCTGCGATTTCTTGTCGCCTTCGCCCGATAACTCGGTGTCGAGCGAAAGCAAATTGTAGGCTTGTCCGAGCTCTTGCGCTTCCAGAATATCTTCTTCGGTTGCATTCAAGTGCTGCGCGAGCTCCGCGACGGTCGGACTGCGCCCGATCTTCACCGAGAGTTTTTCGACGGCGCGGTTCACCGCGAGGTTGAGTTCTTGCAGCCGCCGCGGAACTTTGACGGCCCAGCCCTTGTCGCGGAAGTACCGTTTGATCTCACCCACGATTGTCGGCGTCGCATAGGTCGTAAATTCGACGCCGCGTTCCAAATCGAACCGATCGATCGCTTTGAGCAAGCCGACGGTTCCGACTTGAATCAAATCGTCGAGCGCCTCGCCGCGGTTGGCGAATTTCACGGCCAAATAGCGCACTAAATTGAGATGCGCGACGACCAGGTCGCTGCGCAGCTTATCGTATTGCGGAGTTCCAGGCTGTTTCTTGGCTTCGGCAAAAAGCCCGAAAGCCTCGCGCGTCTTATGCCTATCCCAACGCTCTTCGTCGGTGTGCGAATGCGAATGCACTATCGCCTCGGCACGCTAATGGGCGACTTTTTTTGTCATTACGAGATTCGTTCCGCGGTCCGGGTTGACGTCGTATTCGACGGAATCCATCAGGGAACGGATCAGGAAGACTCCCAGCCCGCCGACGGTCGGTTCATCCGCCCGGCGCGAGCGTATTCCCTCCGGGCGCGCGCTGCCCCCGAAGTCGCAAACGCGAACCGTCAAGCCGTCGGGTCCGGTTTCGCAGGTGATTTGGATTTGGCCACTGCCCTCCGCGTGTTGAATGCAGTTGGTGCATGCCTCGGCGACGGCAAGCTTTACGTCCTCGATATCTTCGATCGAGAAATTCAATCTGTTGGCGACCGCGGCTACCGCCAAGCGGGCAACGGCAACCCATTCGGCCTTGCTTGGAATGCGCAGCTCGACGACGCCGAGCGTGCCTTGCGGATGCACGACGGGCTGGTTCACACCAGCGCCTGCATAGCCGCATCCTCGTCGTCATAGATGCCGAAAATCTTCACCAGGCCCGTGATGTCGAAGATCTTCTTGATCTGAGGATTGGTGCAGACGAGGTTCACCGTGCCGCCATGCTCGCGAACGCGTTTGAGTCCGCCGATAAGGACGCCCAAACCGGTCGAATCGATGTAACGCACTTTCTCCAAATTGATCACCAGATTGTAGTGACCCTTGTCGATTAACTCGCCGATGGCATCCTTGACCTTAGGCGAAGTGTAGACGTCGATCTCGCCGTTGAGATCGACGACGTACGAGTCGCCCTTGGATTCCCGAACGTCTACTTTAATATCCATGTGCTCCTATGTTTCCGACGCTTTAGGCGTCAGATCGTCATTCATGTTCGACCGCGCCGAGTCGACAACGTCCCGTCCGCGCTGATACAGATCGCGCAGGTCGCCCGTGGCGTCCATGGCGCGGTTGCCGGCTTCCCGGGCTTTACCCACGATCAAGTCCCGCGCATCCTCTTGCATGATCACGTACGCGAGAAGAACTCCGATAATCGCGCCGGCCACGAAGCCGCCGAGAAAACCGTTCCCTCGCGGCCGCGCGCTGCCGTTGTTTTGCTGTTCGTTCACGATGGCTCTCCGTTCGAATTGCCGCGCACGATGCGGCGAAGCCCCGCGCTGATGCCGCCCAACGTCGCTCCGACGTTGACGATCGCGGGCGAAATCGCTTCTTGCGTCACTTTAGCGGCGCTGGCAACCGACCCGGCGACTTGCTCGAGCGACGACACCGCGCCCGACAAACGCGCGATCGTGCGATCCGCGGTATCGGCGATGCCGCCGACGTGCGTCAGCGTTTCGGCGACCGGTTTCCCGAGGGCGGCCAGCTGCTCGTCGACACCGTCGAGCGTACGGTCGAGACGGCGCAGCGTACGCGCCAAACTCAGCATCGCGAAAAAGATGCCAACGCCCGCCAGAAATGCGCCAAGCCCCCCCGCAACATCGAGAAAGGCGGCCCAACTAAAGCCCGTATTCAAAAGTGTCCTCCGCCGGCAGTGCCTTGGCGTGAACCAAGTATTCCCCGTTCTGCTTGGTTTGAAAAGCCGAATGCGGCGCGCATGCCCGACACTCCCCGCTCCAGCATCTCGCCGGCGCGCGTTATTTCTTCCTCGGTCGTCAGGCGTCCGAGGGAAAGCCTTACGACGCCCCGCGACCATTCCGGCGGAAGTCCCAGGGCCGCGACGACGTGACTGGGCTCGACCACACCCGAGGCGCACGCACTGCCCGCCGAAACCGCCAGTCCGTCCAAATCGAGCCGCGCCAGCAGCCGGTCGCCTTCGATGCCCGAAAACGCCAGGTTCAAGTTGTTGGGCAGCCGCGGCGCCCCGCCGCCGTTCACCCGCACCCCATCGAGCCGCTCGCAGACCAGCGCCTGCAAACGATCTCGCAGTTTGCCGGCCCGGACCGCGGCTTCGTCGCGCTCCGCGGCCGCCAATTCCAACGCGCGCGCCATCCCGGCGATGCCCGCGAGATTTTCGGTGCCGGCGCGCTTGGCGAATTCTTGCCCCCCGCCGTGCACCTGCGCCGCCACCGGCGTTCCTTCGCGCACGAACAGCGCGCCGACGCCCTTCGGACCGTAAAACTTATGCGCTGCAATCGAAAGCACATCCACGTCGAGCTCGCGTACGTCGAGCGGCAAATACGCCGGCGCCTGCACCGCATCCGTATGGAAGAGCACGCCGTGCGCGTGCGCTAACGCCGCCAGCTGCGCGACCGGCGCGATGGTTCCGATCTCGTTGTTCGCGTATGCGACCGACGCAAGCACGGTATCGTCCCGCAGCGCCGCCGCAAACTCTTGCGGATTCACCCGGCCTTCCGTATCGACGGGCAGCAACGTGACTTCCCAGCCTTCGTCGCGCAGCGCCTCGAGCGTGTGCAGAACCGCGTGGTGCTCGGTAACGACGGAAACGAGGTGGCGCCCGCGGCCTTGCGCAGCCTTCGCGACTCCAGCGATCGCCAGGTTGTCCGCCTCGGAGCCGCTGCCGGTGAAGATGATCTCCTTGGCCTTGGCTCCCAGGATGCGCGCGATCCGCTCCCGTGCGTCGTCCAGCGCGGCCCGGGCCGCCCGCCCCTCCGCATGCACGGAGCTCGGATTATAGCCGGCCGCGCCGTAAAACGGCAGCATGGCTTCGAGCACTTCCGGCCTCACCGGCGTGGTCGCGGCATGGTCCAAATAAATTCGCGGCATTTCAGGATATTCTCAGAACTCGGAGGTAGCCTTTATTCGTGCGAAGCTCCATTGCACACTCCGAGAAGTAGCAACGGGAAAAGGGGGTCTGGAAACGCCGGGCCTCCTTTCTTTTTACGCGCTTTTGGCGGCGTGCGCGGACGCGGGTCCCGTTTCGGCGCAGGTCGTCTGACTGCAACCGCGGAGCCATGGATGGCGGGAGCGGTCTGCAGTCAGCAGGGCAAGCGGAGGCCGGATGCCGCAGCGAGCGCGTGGCCAAGCGAAATGGGACCCGCGTCCGCGCACGCCGCCAAAAGCGCGTAAAAAGAAAGGAGGCCCGGCGTTTCCAGACCCCCTTTTCCCGTTGCTACTTCTCGGAGT
>PLED01000082.1 GCA_003136355.1 Vulcanimicrobiota bacterium
GCGTGCGCGTGCGGCGAGCGCAGCACTTTGAGATGCAACGTGCCTTCCGGCAGCGGGAGGTCGGTCGTGTAACGCGCATGTCCCGTGACGATATCTTTCGCGAACGGATTGGGCACGTTGGTTCCGCTCGACTTTCCGGCGCTGTCGGTCTCGATATTTTTCTTCCCATCGAACGCATCGCGGATCGAGCCGTAGCCGGTGCAGCGGCAGAGATTGCCCTTGAGCGAATGCGGCAGATCTTTTTTCTGTGCGTCGGTCAACGCCGCGCCGGTCATGATCATGCCGGCGGTGCAGTAGCCGCATTGCAACGCCTGCGCGTCGAGAAACGCCTGCTGCATCGGATGCAGCTTGCCGTCGCGCTCTAGCCCCTCGAGCGTTGTAACCTCGCGTCCGTCCGCGCGAAAAGCGGGATAGAGACAGCTGTGCACAGGCTTCTTATCGACCCACACGGTGCATGCGCCGCAGTCGCCCGCATCGCAGCCCTTCTTGACGCTGAACCAGCCGAGATCGCGCAAGAACATGCGCAGACATTCGCCGGGCGGAGGCGAGGCGGAAAATTCCTTACCGTTGACCTTGAGCTTCATGCCTGCAGCTCCTTGCGAATCTCTTCACCGAAATGGTACGTCAGATGTTTGCGGTGCGCCGGCGAGCCGTGCACGTCGTCAAACCACAGCGCATCGGGAACCGCAGCGTCGATCGCGTCGCGCAGCTCCGCCGCCGACGGACTGCCCTTGAGACGAATCTGTACCGGATGCGCGGTCGCAGCGGAAATCGTGAGGATGAAATCGCCCGCAGTCGCGCGCGTTCCGATCAGCAGCACGGCCGATCGCCCCAAATGCGTGAGCGACGAACGGCGGAACGCAAACTTCTTGGAGAGCGCTTCGCCGGGTAAACGAATGCTGCGCAGCAACTCGCCGGACGCCAGCACGTTTTGGTGGTTGCCGGTGACGAAATTGCTCGCGAGCACTTCACGCGGCGCGCCCTCTCGCGGCCACAGCGTTAACACGCCTTCGAGCGCCACGACCAGCGAGACCATCGGACTCGCGGGCAGCGACATGCAGACATTGCCGCCGACGGTCGCTTCGTTCCAAATCTTGAACGACGAAAGAAACGAACGGCAGCATTCGCCGATCAGCGGACCCGCGCGCCACTCTTTGGGCGGTTTGAAATCATAGAGCTCCGCGATGCGGCAGGTCGCCGCGATCTCGAGTCCGTCTTTGCCGGCCGTCAGCGACGGCCACCCCAGCGTGTGCAGGTCGATCAGCGTGTCGACGTGGACTTGCTGCTCGGAGAAAAGCCACGTTCCACCGGCCAGCCAGGCGTAGCCGTCGCGCCACTGGCGAATTTCGTCCGCGGACTTTGGACGTTTGAGATCTTTGACGGTGTTGAGGTTCATGCGGAGTTGCTTCCTTTTAAAAGAGGCGCTAAAGAACGCGCCAAAAAATTGCGACTTCGATCGCGTAGCCAAGCAAGACAGCCGCGGGACCGGCGAACCGCACCCAACTCGGACGGCCATCGGGATACATCCACCACTTGAAAGCTTTTATGGCGACCAGCGGCATGAGCGGCCACGTCAACAGCCCGACGCTGATCGCATTGCCGATAATCGTAGCCAGCGCAGGATTGAGCACGGCGAGCAGACGTGGCGTTAAAAACTTCAGTTCCAGCGCTACGACCGGAAAGAGCATCAGCGTCACGAGCATCGCCGTCTTCCAATCGGGCGGCGATTTTCCGGTGGCCGGATCGGGCGGCACCCAGCCCGGAAACGACGTATCCACGTGCTGCACCACCACGTGATCGACCAGACCTTCCGATTCTTTCAACAATGCCGCGCGTTCCGATGAGTTCAGCCACGCGTTGAGTTTCTCGACCGTATCGAAGCGCAGCAGCGTCGTCCAGACCGTTCCGCCCGGATCCGGCGGTTGCACGTACGATCCGCGGAAGCCGGGGAACGTTCCCTCCATTTTATCGATGCGGTTGGCCCAATCGCGGTACTCGGCTTCCTTGCCCGGTTTGAGTTCGGTGACGATCACTTCGGTCGCGCTGTTCTGTACGTAGAACTCGGTTGCTGCGCCGCCGAGCAGCTGCGTCACGCGGCCGCCTTCGACGTGCGGAGCGACCTCAGCGATCAAGGTGCGGTACGCCTCCGACGTGCGCCAGCGCCGCAGCGCGTCGACGGACTCGAAGCGCAGCGCACCGACCCATTCTTCTTGATCGGGCGGCGCGGGCGGCCAAAACTCGCAGCTGAGCGCGCCGCCGAACTCAAGAAGCGCCTTCTGCAGCCGCGGCGGCCATTGCGCGAATTCGTTCTCGGCTCCGGCGCGCGGCCGCGCGCAGACGAGCAGATTATCGGCCATCAGTTGCAGCCCTTCACTTGACGATGATCAGCGGACGCATCATCTCGTTATCCTCGTGGTCGATCAAGTGGCAGTGCCAGATGTAGCCGGGACCCGTCGTCGGATCGAACGGAAACGTGTTCCGCCCAGTGTAGTTGATCGGCTTACCGTTCTTCACCGCCGGCAGATCTTGCGGAGTGAAGCGCACGACGACGCGCGTCACGTGGCCGCACGACGCGATGACGGAATCTTTCCACCCGGCCTCTTCCGGTCTCGCGGGCCCGGTCGTGCCGTCGGCGTTGCCGTCGTCCATGCAATACGGAAGCGTCTTCTTCAAGAAGAACGGCGTGACGTCGGGATTTCCGCCGAGGGCGCCCGCGCGATTCGGAACGTCATAGGAACGCGGCGGACCGTGTTCAGGAATGCACCGGTCGTGCGGGAACGCGGCGTAGTACGCCGCGCCGTACGCCGGCAGATTGAACGGAATTCGCGCAATGATTTGAAACTGTACCAGATGGATGTGAATCGGGTGGTCGTCGTTGCTGAGATCGATCAGATCCCAGACTTCGGTCGATCCGACTCGCGGTTTCTCGGTTGCCTTGGCCTCGAAGCTGGTGTTGTTCAGCAGCATGGCGTTGATGACGTCGCCCATGCCGGCGCCCGGCCAATGACATCCGCCCGAGCCAAAGATCGGATTGAGCGTTAACTGCCGGTAGACCTGAACTTTTTTACCGTCGGCAATCGGCGAACTCAGCGGCAAGCCGCCTTTCGTTCCGGGCAGCGCGACGATTTTTTCCAGCGTCGGAGCGACGGTGCTGCCGGAGCCGCGCAGGCGGCCCCCCGAGGCCGGATTGAAGCTCGTGTCGGCGACGGCATTAGAGCCAATAGAGAAGCGCATCACGTTGCCCTGCAGCGAACGCGTGAACTTCGCAAACGCGCTCGGATACGGCGTGACCGCGTCATTGCGCATCGTGATCGCTTTTCCGCGGAAGCCCGAAAAATCGACGATTATATCGTAACGTTCGCCCGGTGAAAACAGCAGTTGGTTCACCTTCACGGGCTTATCGAGCAGGCCGCCGTCGTCGCCGATCACGTAAAACGGCGCTTTGGTCTGACAGCCGTTCACGCAAAACTGCAGATTGAAGAACCGGACGCTGGCGCCGTTGAGCAAACGGAAGCGGTAACGCTTTGGCGCGACGTTCAGCTTGGGCCAACTCTTGCCGTTGACCGTGATGACGTCGCCGAAGAATTCCGGCATCCAATAGGGATGCAGCTTCGGATTTTGCAGCGGGCCGTCCAAACCTGACGGGTAACCGTCGGGGAACAGCAGCTGACCGTTGGTGTCAAACTGCCGGTCTTGTAAAACGAGTTCGACTTCTTGACGCCCGGCCGGCAGCTTGCCCATCCCGGGAACGCCATCGTCGCCGTTGCCGCGGATCAAATAGAACGCTTCCAACCCGGCGTAGACGTTCAGTCGCGTCGTCCCCAGCGTATGATCGTGAAACCACAGCGTCGTCGGTTCTTGGGTGTTCGGGTAGGCGTACTTATTGGTGACAAAACCGGGGCCGCGGGCCTTTGCGCCCGGCGTGAACCACGTGTTCGGTCCACCGTCGAAAACCGACGGATCCTCAGCGCCGTGCAGGTGCGTTACCGCGGGAATAGCTCCGAGGTACGGAGTCTGATTGCCCATGCCGCCGGTCATCATGGGCGAATGAGCGGGATTGGCCCAATGTATGCCTTGATCGACGGTCAGTGTTTTTTCGAGGCTGGGGCCGAGCGGATTGTTAAAGGTGGCCGCGCCGTAGTGTGCCGGTCGCAGGTTGTTTTGGTAATCCACGGAGGCCACGCGATCTCGCGTCACCACCACGGTGTAACCGGGATAGAGTCCCTTGAGCGGGAGGGCCGGGTAGTGCTTAGAGCCCTGATCCATTCCGTACCCGAAGACCATCGTGCCGGCGGAATATGGCACGGCAAGTTTGGCGTAGAATGACGCGGGCAGAATTTTTTGCTGGAATTCCTCGAATCGGACCCGGTAAGGTACGTCGCCGTTCACTCTTCCGAGCGCCGAGAAGTCCGGCAAGTTCTCCACAAACTGCGGTATTTTCCTGGCGTCGAGTGGGCGCTGCTTCACGAGTTTGCTCGCCGAAACGCTTGCGCCGCCGATGGCGATCAAGGCAATAATCGCAGCCGTCGAACGCGCGACGCTGAAAAAAGGCGCGGCCATGAAGGACCCTCCCTCGCGCCGTATTTTCACGCTCGTCTGAATCCGCCTTTTAGAACCCCCCGATGGTTCCGATTTGCCGGCCGAGTTTCGATTCGACCGCACCGAGACGCACCGCGCTCAGCATCGGCGCCGTCTTGGTGGGCCGCACAAAGTGATATTTGACCACTTGCGCGCGGCCTGATTTGGCGCCGCTTACCAGCAGATCGGCGCCCATCGTTGTGCTCGTCGTTGCCACGCGCACATCCGATGATCTGCCGAACGGGTTGAAGCTCGCCACAACGCCGTACTCGCTCATGCGTTCGTGCGCGGATGGGTTGTCCAAATACATCGGCGGGGCGCCCTGCAGCGCCGTTCCGGTGGAATAGACTTTGATCGCGCCGCCGTTGCGCTGCGCGGCCACGATGGTCTGCGCTCCGCCCAGTCCGCCGGCGAGCCAGCCTGTGGCAAGCGAGATTCCTCCGCGATATGACGCGCCGAACGGCGCGAATTCGGCGCTCGTTTCGGGTTGTGCCGCGCCGCTCGCTTTTCCAATGGGCGTCATCAGCGAAAAGACGAAGACTTTCACCTGGCCGGCACTCCCCTTTCCGGGAGCGGTGACGATACTGTTGCGTCCGGTCATAAAATCGACAAACCCGGAGGCCAGCGTGACGCCGGAGCTATCGTTGGCGTACGGAACGAAAGCGGAAAAGAGCTGCGGAACAGCGCCTGATTTCGGTGCGCGGTAGACGTTCACGCGATCCGGTACGCCCGCGCCCGATCCCGCGATGATATTGTCGTCGGCGCCGCCATCGATTTCCGCCGCTGCAACGCTAACGCCGTTACGATTGCTCGAACCGAATGCGGTGAACCGCGTCAGCACCGTTTCAAACGAATGCCGGCCCGCGACGGCTGCGCCGGAATACACGACGACATCGGGGCTATGGCCTTTTCCGGCGCCGGCGATCAGATCGAGCACGCCGTCACCGTTGACGTCGCCCATCGCAACGCTCGGCACGCTCGCCGACCCTGGAAACGGCGTGACGGTGCGAATGAGCCGGTCGCCGTTGCCGTCGTAGATCTTTACGGTTGCCGCGCGGCCCGACGTTCCGGGCGACGCTACGGCGTACGACGAGACCGCCGGGATCACGTCGATCAGCGCCATCAAACCGTTGTCTTCATGGTTGAGACGGTGACAGTGCATCACGTACAGCCCCGTGTACCCGACAAAGTGCGTGCGCATCGAGAGCAGACCGGGGGCGATGACGCTCTCTTCGGGTCCCAAGAGCGGAGCGGGGACGTTGGCGTTATCTTCGCCCCACATTTCAACGCCGGTGTGCAGACTGATGGTGGGGTCGGAAAAGTTGGTAACTTGAAAATCGTTGACGTGGACGTGGATCGGATGTTCGTCGTTGTTGTGGTTGACGAACGTCCACGCTTCGACCGAGCCCAAACGCGGCTGGATCAGCGGAATGTTCGGAAATGCGTTCCCGCCGAACGCGTAGACGAACGCTTTGGGATCGGCCGTGCTGGCATGATTGTTGAGAAATCCGCCGTTGATCAGCAGCTCGCGCTTGACGTCGGGGTTCACGCGTGAAAGATCTTCGAAAGACGTGTACGCGTGCAATTTTTGTCCGGCCACGAACGCGGTCGTTTGTCCGGCGCCCGGCGCAGGTATGGCACGCATCAGGACTTGCGTTGGAAAAACGAAGAACCCGTCGGCGTAACTGATCGCCGATTGAGCCACCGTCAGCATACCGAGCTGCGCCGGCGGATTGGCGGTGCCGTTGTTCGTGTACAGAATACCGGGCGCGGTCCGCGGCGTCTTCGATCGCCCGAGCGGCGGCATATCTAATTGTAGGCCGCCCTTCTTTGGCATCGTTACCGCAATCGCAAAACGCGATGCGGGCGGAATCGAAAGACGCGTGCCTTTGTAGATGACGGGGTAGTGCACAGTCGTCGTGGGGTTTCCGTCCACGCCGACGATCGCGATCGCCGGATGCCGTCCCGTCGCCGTTTCGGTCAACTCCACCGGCATGTATGCGATGTCGCTGACGTTGGCCAGCACCCAGATCTCGGTCTGACCGGGTTTGATCTGCAGCACGGGCTGGAACGATCCGTTCACCGTGAACTGCACGTCGCGGTCGTAGGCGGGAAGGTTCGGATTGGCGGCGATCGCCGTTCCGCCTTTGGCGCTCGGCGTGAACTGCTGTAAGTTACTTGGGATGAATTGGAAGAGCCCGCGATAGTTGTGAATCGAGAGCGGGCCTGCGTACCACACAGTGAAATAGCGCGTGCCTTTCTTCGATTGCAAGAAATTCACCGGCGCCAACAACGGACGGTACGTTCCGTTCGCAAGCGCATTTCCGCGCGGCATAGCGAGCGTGCTGACGAATTGCGGCCAGTTCATATTATTCATCCGCGCGAGTCCGCCCATGCGATCGAAGACCATATTGTATTGCAGAATGAGGTTCCGGATCGGAATGTGCCGCTTCGTGACGACCGGCAGGTTGCCGTCGGTGCGGCCGATCTCAAGCAGCCCCGCAAGACCGAAATACGTTTGCGGCGTCGTGATCGTGTGCAGGTGGCTGTGATACCAATACGCGCCTTGCGGCATGTCGGTCGGGATGTGATACGTATACGTGTTCGCCATCCCCGGCGGAACATGCAGCAAAACGTTATCGGAGTTGCCTTTGGGACTCGTGTGAATGCCGTGCACGTGCAGATTCATCGGCGCCTCCGACAGCTGCGCCGGATACCTGGGAACCGTCTTTCCCTTGGCCGTGTAACCGGGATTATAGAAATCGCGGATCGTTAAACCGGTGAGCGCGTTATTGAGGTGAACGATCAGCGTTTGGCCCGGATAGACCCGCAACGTGGGCGCGGGATAAAGATTGTCGCCCGACATCTGGCCGTTTGAGGCCGTTCCGCGATTGACCGTATAGGCAAAGAGCATCATGTTCTTGAGGGGTCCGGAGACCGTATCCAAATGTGCCTGGCTTTGATGCGCGGTCAGGGTGACTTCGAGTACGCCGTTTTGACTCGCGAGCACGACCTGCTCGCTGTACGTGGAGCGCGTCACTCCAGCCGAGAGATTTGATCCGGCCACCGCGATCAGAACGATGGCGGCGCCGGCGGCGCGCAAAAGATAAAACCAACGAGCGATCATAGCAAGTCCCCCAAGCGCGGAGTTGGGCACCGGTTACGCCGCCGCCTGTCAAAGGGAGTACCGGCGCGTCGTTTGGCGAAATATTCTTCGATGGGCAAGACTTTTGAAGAGCGAGCCAAAGAACGCCGGGCGACGCAAGAGATAACTGCCCTGGAACGAGCGCGCGAAGATGCTCTGTTGCCATTCGAACGCGCGCAGGCCATTTAGAGCATCGTCCGAGACCTGACGGTCGCGCGAGGAAGTGATGGATCTGAACTCCGACTTGATCGATCTCTTGCGCGCCTTGAACGCAGAGGGCGCTAAGTATAAGCTCCGCGCCACAAAGGACGCGGATATTTTCATCGGAACCGATCGGGAAAACGCGCAAAGCGTCTGGAATGCATTAAGCGCATTCGGCGCTCCGTTGGAAGAGCTGCAAGTCCAGGACTTAACCGTCCCGCAAACGTTTTTTATTATGGGACGCGCACCTAATCAGATCGACATCATCACGACGATCGATGGGGTGACCTTCGATCGCGCCTGGGAGAACCGGTTCGCCGCGACCTATGGAGGCGTCCAAGTGAACTACATCGGTAAGGCGGACCTCATTTCGAACAAGGAAGCCGCCGGGCGGCCACAAGATCGCGTCGACGTGGAGTATCTGCGGAACTCGAGAGAGTAAGCGAGCCCGAATGATGCTCACGCGACGGCGCTTCACCGCGCTGCTTGCCGGCGCGCCATTTGCAAGCGCCGCTTTCGCGCACGCCGCGAGCGGTGCGATCAGCGAGAGACAACGCGCCGCGGTGGAACGACTGCTCCGCGTCCTCGTCGACAGCGGTACCGTCCCAGGCGTCAGCTTTTCGATCGGCAATGCGAGCACGACGCTCATAGAAGCGGCAGCCGGACTGCGCGCTCTTTCGCCTGCCGAGCCGATGCAGCCGGCTACGCGCTGCGCCCTGGCTTCGGTGAGCAAACAGTTTGCCGCCGCTGCGATCTTCTTATTGCAGCAGCGCGGCCTCGTGTCATTAGATGCGCCGTTCTCGCACTATCTTCCGGACTACAAAGATGGGCGCGACATGACGCTGGCGCAGCTCCTGACGATGCGCGCCGGCGTGCCGGCCGACGATGAGATCTGCGAAGCGCCGATCGACGGAAGGATCGACGACGCGACGCTGATCGCCAATCTTAACCGCCACAAACTCGACTTCGCCCCGGGCAGCTATTTTTCGTACACCAACTGCGGCTATAACGTCGCGGGCGTAGTCATCGAGCGCATCTCGGGAAAGCGCTACGGTCAGTTTATTGCCGAGAACTTCTTCGAGCCGCTTGGGATGCGTGGGTCATACGTTCTCGGCGCTCGTAACGATTCGAACTTCGCGCAAGGGTATGCGCGCGAGAACGGCCGCTGGCAGGGCGCACCTCCGACGCCTGCCGATAGAGCATTTGCCTCCGGAAATTTGGTCTCGACCGCCGGCGATATGCAGCGTTGGGATCGGTCGCTCTTCAATGCAACGATCCTCTCGCGAGCATCGCTCCACAACATGTTCGAGATTCCGACGCGGAGCGGCTCCGCGCATACGCACTATGCCAGCGGCTGGTTTGTGGAACCAAGCGGCGCCATTTGGCACGGCGGTACGCTCGCCGGATACGGCACGATGAATTTACTCGTTCCCGCAACCGGCTACGCGATCGTCTTGCTGTCGAACGCCGGTCCAAGCGATAAGTGGAAGCCGGCCGACGTCGCGCGCGAACTCTACAACACCGCCGAACTTGGGCCGCCTCTTCCGCTGCTTCTACCCCGCACGCGCTCGACCGCACCTCAGCCCAGAAAGGCACCCTGAATGTCACATACGCGTTTTGTCGTGATGCTCGTCTCCCTCGTGCTTGCTGCGGCGGTGCCGGCAGCGCCGTCACCGCTCGCCGGGCTGCGCTATCTCGCCGCGCGCCGCGCGTTAACAAGATTTCGGTCTCCGAAATCACGCAACCTTAAACGTCAAGGTCTTTGAGGATGCGCTTGTGGCCGGGAACGACCGCTTCGATCGGGGGCAGGTTGGCTCGCCGCATGCGTTTGGGGTACGTGCCATCGCTGTGCTTTTTGGTCCAATCCAATCCGCATACGTACAAGTATTCGAAGTTTTCCCAGACGGCATTCCCGACCTTATGCCGCGCCAGTACGGTCATCGGCACCATCAGCTCCCACGCCTGGACGATTCGAAAGGAGTAGACGTCAAGAAAGGCGTCGATAGGAATAAGCCGATTTTTCACGAGGCTCCCAACCCAATCGTATGAGTTTCCCAATTGGAGCCAGGCGACATTTCGATCAAACGTGTTGTCGTAAACGCTCTTAACATATGCAGGATCGGCTAACATTTCAGGCAGCTGGTGCTGCGTATCCGTCAGCCATTTATTGAAGTTCGCGTCTTCTACGCGGGCCAGAACGCTCAATAATCCTTCGAGCTGATTGGAAGCGCGCATGTGGCGCAGCTGCATGAGCGCAGCTATTGCCGTTGTCGCGATGACGACGAAAGTGCCTATGGCGGCGACGGTGTTGAGCGTTTCGAGCATGTTGGCGCGTTTCGCCATAGCTCCAAAGCGTGCCCACTCAGGCCCGCTGGTACCGCCAATGGGAATCGAATCGGTAAAATAGGGGCTACTAAGCCTTCATGGTCACAAACACGTTCCTAGAAACGGTAGGTAGCTCGTACAGATAAGGCCAAGTTCGTGAGATGCCAACTGATCTGGAAAAGCAGACGCGCGAAAGCATTGACAAGAACAAAGTCTGGTTCAGATCGAATGACGCCTACGCTAAATACGTTCAGAACGCTCATGGCAAGCTCAGGTCGGAGATTGAATCTCAGCTGACCAATGCGGGCAACTTACTTGATATAGGAAATGGCGGCGTCTTTAATTACGACACGAGTTTGGCTGAAGCAATTACGGCGCTCGATCTTTCTCTGGATATCTTCGATGGCTCGTTCCCCCCGCCACACGTAACCTTACTTGAAGGCTCTGCCTTGAACATACCAATCGATGGTGCGCGTTTCGATTCCGTCGTAATGGTAATGCTATTGCACCATCTCGTTGGCGCTACAGTCGCGCAGTCAAGAGAGAACGTTCGCCGATGCATAGCCGAATGCCGTAGAGTGCTCAAGCCCGGCGGCACGCTTGTCATCGGCGAATCATGTGTTCCTCAGTGGTTTTATCGCTTTGAAGTGGCCGTATTCCCAGTTGCGCTCGTCGTGGTGGACAAACTGGTTCGCCACCCCCCCGCGTTGCAATATACCGCACAAGATCTCAAAACGCTCATAGAGGAAGAATTCTCGAATTGCGACGTGTTACCGGTGCCCAAGGGTAAATACGACCTCGAATTTGGGTTACTAGTGCCGACGTGGATCACGCCTGTCCGGCAGTTCGTGTTTCGCGCGACTTGAGGCGGCCTTAATTGGTAGCGCCAACGGGAATCGAATCGGTCAAGTAGGGTCACCGAAGGTCACTGTCGGCTTTCCGCGAGCGCCTGATCGAGGCTTTGTGGTCGCACAGGGTCACACCTGGATACCGGCGGTTGCGGCCGACTGCAACCAAATTGCAACCAGAGTTGGATCGGCGTTGACTGGCTCCGAGCCGTCAGGGCATTAAATGAACCGCGACTGAATATCCCTAAACCGGACTGAGACTTCCTAATGTCAGGGCTTCGCAAGGTCGTAATGCCAGAAATGATCAGCCCGAGCAATGAAGATATACTTGATGCAATCCTCGATAGTGGCGGGCCAATGACGGGCCAATTGCTTCTTATATAAGGAAAGAGCTCGATAGGATCGAGCTCTGATTGGTAGCCCCAACGGGATTCGAATGCGTTGTTGCGGTGCTCTCGGAGATTTCAGATCGAATCTTTAACGCATCATGGAGCGAATTACGCGCGGGGCCGCTTGCTTGGGGCAGGCGCGGCATCTTCGGAGCTGAAAGACACGAGCGCAGCAACCCACCGGTGCTGAGCTTCATTTGGAGCCGTTATGAGCTTTCGTTCTTGTTTCTTTTCCGCACTTGCGTTTAGCCTAGCGCTGGCGGGATGCTCGGGTTCAAGACCTGTGAGTCCGCAGACCGGCGGCATCATGCTCGACACACCGCAGTCCGTTTCACCTGGCTCCATCGCGCCCGCGCCGATGGCCAAAACCGCGATTCTTCCTTCGAGCGTCATGAATGTTCGCCCGCAGAGCGCGATTCAGGGTCTCAACTGGGTGCAGATTCCCGGCGCGGCAAATTTCGCGGCAGCGGCTCCCGACGGTTCGCTCTGGGCGCTCTCAACTGCGCCTTCCGGAGCCGACAAATACATTTGGCACTACGTCAGCGGAACGTGGACCAATATCAGCGGCCTGGCATCGCGGATCGCCGTCGCACCCAACGGCACGCTGTACGCGATCAACTCGGGCGGTGGCGCCTATTCGTATGACGGTGCGAGTTGGACCGCGCTGGGCGGCGGGTGCAGCGATATCACCGCTGCCAAAGACGGATCGATTTACGTGCTCTCCAACGGCAATTCCGCCGGCAGCGATCAGGCGATCTGGCATAACGTGAGCGGAACGTGGTCGCAAGTGCCGGGCTCAGGCGTACGGATCGCGGGTTCGTGGGATGCGAACACCTACATGCTCTCGAGCGGCACGATCGCGGCCGGCGGTTTATACGTTCTGAATTCGATCGGCAGCATTTATTATGAGAACACCAACAATAGCTTCGTGCAGTTGCCGGGCAATGCGTCGGCGGTCGCAGCGACGACCATCGGCGGCATCTTCGTTTTAGGCTACACCGCCAACTCGAGCGGCAATTCGATTTACTACTACGATCTCAACAATCCAGGCTGGAATACGCAGAGCGGCGCGGCCGTTAACATATCAACCGACAGCGCGCACCTCTACGCCATCGCAACCTCAGGCGGCATCTATTCAACTCCGATAACCTTAGCTCCGCAAACGCTTTTCGTGCCGAGCTATACGAGCTCCAACGTCGGCGAATGGCCGATAACGGCCAGCGGCAACCGCGCCCCCACAGTGCAGATCGGGGGTACGAACACAACGATAAGCGGCCCGACGGCCGTAACCCGCGATAATACCGGCACGCTGTACGTGGCCGACTTCAATCGCAATGCTGTCGACATTTTCGCGTCGGGCTTGAGCGGCAACGTCGCGCCGACACTGCGCATTATCGGATCTTCCACCGGAATCAGCGGCCCTGAAGGGATCGGCGTGGATTCGAGCGGCAACATTTATGTGTCGAATCGAGACGCAGGTTCCGTAACCGTTTACGCCGCCGGCGCAAGTGGGAACGTGGCGCCGACCCGCACGATTTCCGGGACGAACACCGGCATGCTGGTCCCGCAGAAACTTGCCGTCAATCCGGGCGGGGACTTCTACGTGGCTGATGCAAGCGAGAACGCGATCTTGTACTTTGCCGCCGGAGCCAGTGGAGACGCCGCGCCGACGCGCACCATCCACGGATCTTCTACCGCTCCTGCACCGTTTGGTATATCGTTGGACTCCTCGGGGAATATCTACGTCGTCAACAATGCGTGCAGCAACTGCGGCGCAGTCAACGTTTACGCGGCCGGCTCCAACGGCAACGCCGCGCCCTTGCGGACGATCACCGGATCCTCAACGATGATCGGCAACGGGTTGCAAGGCGTAGCGGTGGATAGTTCAGGCAACATCTACGTAACGACGTGCCAAGGCAGTGGGGCCGACGGCGTCTACGTTTTTGCCGCCGGGGCAAATGGCAACGTCGCGCCTAGTCAAAGCATCAGCGGCGCATCTACCGGCATGACCTGCCCGACTGGGCCGTTCGTATTCTAGCCGCTACGTAAGGTAATACCATGTCGGGCTTCTAATAGGAGCTTCGGAAGAGCTCGATGGAATCGAGCTCTTTAACTTAGCCCCAACGGGATTCGAATCCGCCGCTTGGCGGTTTTCGAATCCTAACGGCGGCGATAAATATCCTTACGGTCTCCGGCGTCGAGAATTGTTACGCGCCGCAAGTTGTCCGCGACCTCCCAGATCACCCGATAAGTACCAACGCGCAGCCGAAGCTCGCCATCGCCGTCAGTGATCTTCTCGGTGCCGTGAGGTCGGGGGTTGACGGCTAACCTCAATGCTATAGATCGAGCATCGCCTTCACGTCATCCCAGCCGATCGCCCCGAGTTTGGCGATTTCGCGGCGGCTCGCTCTTGCGGCATCGGCCTCTGCTTTGTCTTCAAGTTTGCGCAAGAGTTCCAGCAGACGGAGGGAGACGATCGCTGCGGCCGGTTTGCCCCGGCGCGTGAGAACAAGCGATTCGTCACCGTATTGGACGCGGCTAACAATTCCAGAGCTGTCGTGGCGGAGCGCCGTCGTGGGAATCGTGGTCCACATCTTTGTCTCGAACGAGCCGAAATCCGATACGGGCGGGGCCGCGCGCTTCTTGCCGACGCCTCGTGAGGTTTTTTTTGATTTGACCATAGTGGGCATAATGCCCTATATGCCCCATTTGGCCAATACTACCCTGGTGAGGGCTAAGAAAATGGGTTACTACCGCTCCCTAGCCTAGCTCCTCATGGCACCGCATCGGCTCCCTAATAAGCTTGGCGAATCCCGCGTTTCAGCCGAACGACGGCAAGAACGCATAACCTGCCGTTGCATACCAGCGAGCGAAGGCGCTCTACAAGGTCGGCAGTTCATCTCAAAACGCCCCCGGTTTTTGGTGCACGGCAACCGAATGACAACCGCGGCGCATCAAGCAACGAAAAAAACCCGTGGTTACGGGCCTAAATCGGTAGCGCCAACGGGAATCGAACCCGTCTTCCCGCCTTGAAAGGGCGATGTCCTAACCGATAGACGATGGCGCCGTAGTGGCCGTGGATTCGCGGTCTGGGAGCTTGGGCCCGGCAGGATTCGAACCTGCGCGCAACCAGTTATGAGCCGGCCGCTCTACCGCTGAGCTACGGGCCCCCAAGCGCTCCAACGCGCGGTCTTCTCATTCCGTTAGGCGCGTCACTGCCGGATGACGGTCGGCGCGACCCCGGAGGCCGAGACATTGAATGTGTAACACGTTCGGCCGGCACCGTGCGGCCAATTTCGCGGAAACGGCGACTGCTGTTCAATCGCTTCGCTTTCAGCCGCTAAGGAAAAGCGCGCGCACAGCATGTAATTCTTGGCGTCGATCTTCCGAAACTCGTATGGGCGCCGCATCGCCGGATCGTTTGCTTCCAAGCTGTGAGGTAAGCGATTGGGTAGGCGGCCGGTGGTTCCACCGAAACGATCGTGCATTTCCGTAGCGATATTGTCGAGATCGGTTATACGCTGCTGGTCGAGCGCGACGAGCCGCGCGTGGCCCGGAGGGCCGATGACGAGGAAGGCGAGCACCAGACCCAGCGCCACGATGACGCATGCTGCGACACCGAAGAGGCGCTCGAGTTTCACGACTGCGTCGTGGGGGCGTCAATCGTCTTTAAATAGTAGAGGAAGACGCCGCCGCCAAGTACCAGCAGCACGAGCGAGTCGAGCACGAATCGGATCGTGAGCTCGCCGCGGAGCAATGCGCTAATAAACCAGACACCGTCGAGCAATACGACGATCGCTGCGATAACGAGCGCCAGATACGTGAGCCATCGGCGCACGGCAGAATCATAGAGGTCCGGCCGCTTCGAAAGCTCGCGCCCGATCAACGTATGGACAAAGATGAACACGGGGAAAGCGATCACGACGACGGCAACCTGCCACGAGATCTGATCGCGCAACGACTCAGCGTAATACGGAGTCTGGGTCGCGTCGGGAAACGCTTGGGCTATCAAAATGTAAAAGACTTGGCCGAGCGCGACCGTCCAAAATCCCAGCATGATGAAGTTCAGCAGATAGTAAAACGCGTCTCGCGCATTTTCGACACGACCCGCCCGCGCGGGCACGGGCATGCCGAGCGCGTCGGCATAATACGACGAAAAGGCGGCATAGACGCGCCGCTCGGACCAGCCTCGCTGACACAGCAGCGCGACGATAAACTCGTCGTTGACGCCCTGGCCTTTGGCCGCCCGGACGAACGCTAAAAGCCCCGGATCGGAAGCTGAAGCCGTACTCACGGAACGGGCATTCGTCGAAGGCGGGCCGGCGCCCGCCTGCTAAAAGCAAGCATGCGAAGTTCGCGCCGGATATGCCGATGACTTATATACGATGTTTCCTGCTATTGTGCTTGGCTTAGCCATGCAAAGCGCTTCGATATCCATAGCGGCAGAGAAGCGCATGCTCGCCGACCTCAACTCCACCCGTGCCCGCGCCGGGCTGCCCATGCTCAAGCTGGACAACCGCTTGACGCAAGTGGCGCGCGCTCACGGCATCGACATGGCGCAGCACAACTATTTCGCGCACGAGTCGGCGGGCGGACAATCGCCGTTCGACCGTATGAAGGCCGACCGCATTTCGTTCGGCTGGGCCGGCGAGAACCTCGCCATGAGCCCCGACGAGCCGACGGCCTACCAAGCGCTTCTGCAAAGCCCGGAGCATCTAGCAAACATCATGCAGCGCCACTTCTCTAAAGTGGGCATCGGTGCGGTGCAGGGTCCGGACGGCGAGATGCTGTTCGTGCAGGACTTCACCAACTAACAACCGTTCTTTTCCGGTCATGAAACGATCGGGATCCCTGATAATCGCCACGCTTGCTTGCTGCCTGATCGCGGCAATTCCGCGTCACGCCGCCCCGCGTTACACAACGCCTCCGCCGATCGACGGCATCCGCTGCGAAGGCATGGAAGGCGCCGTCGTTCATATCCACCAGTATCTCGCGCTCTACGACGGCTATCAGCGGGTGACGGTTCCTGCCTTAATCGGCATCCACAACGACTGTCTGTACTGGCTGCACACGCACACCGCCGACGGATTGATCCACGACGAAGTTCCGATTCATAAGTTTTTCACGTTGGGCAATTTTTTCGATGTTTGGAAACAGCCGCTGAACTGGTATCAAGCCGGCCCACTGCGCGCGCGCGGCGCAACGAAGCTCAAGATTACGGTGAATGGAAAACCGTTCAAGGGAAATCCGCGCAGCATCGAGCTCGACAACCACACCGAGATCATCATTAAGGGCGGCCCACCCTACGTAACGCATCCGCCCCATTACAACTGGGGAAATATGGGCTAGCAAAAAGAAGAGGGCCGCATTCGCGGCCCTTTCTCTGTCGCTACACAACGGATTGGGCTAGCGACACTTCTTGTGGAGCACCGGTTTGCCGGCCATCGCGGAGGTCCCGACGATATAACGCGGTCCGGTCGAAGCTCCGAGCACTCCGGTCTTGTACCAGACGCAGCGCCGTTTTCCGACAGGCTGAATCGCTACCGGAAGAACGCGCGTCGGCAGTGCTGCGATGCGGCGCCCGCTGGTGGGGCCGGTCGAAGCGCCGAGCACGTGCGTCGGTGCGCCTGCAGCGCTGCCACCGACCGGCGCAACGCCGGGCCGGAAACCGCGCACGGAGGTACCGGCGTTGGCGCTGCCGCCGCTGCCATTGACCGGTGCAGCCTGGAAGCCGCGTACCGGCGTGACGGCGTTGCGGCCGCTGCCATTGGAGCCAACCGGCGCTGCGGCGATGCCGCCGTGCAGATCGGTCGGCGAAATGCCGCCGCTCTCGCTGCGACCCATGCCGCCGCCGCACATGCTTTCGCTGCTGGACGACTTACAGAAGCCGCGCGTATGTCCGGCCGGATTCACGCACTCGTGCGGAAGTCCGGGCGGATTGTGGCCCGATGCGTCATTGGCGGCATCTTTGGCCATTTGGTTCGCGAACGCCGGATTGCCGTTACGCGACGATCCGTGGCCGCATTTGCCCATGCCACCGGTCGTGGCAGCGACGTCGACGTCGGACTTACTTTTCTTGATCTTGCGACCTTTGGTGTCGACGTCGGTGTTGGCTACGTCGACGTCTGATTTCTTGGCTTTCTTGCCCTTGCTGTCGATATCGAGCTTGGCGACATCGATGTCGAGTCTCTGTTTGTCGACGTCAACGTCAGCCTTCTTGCCCTTTTTCGTATCGCTATCGAGTTTCTGCTGGTCAATGTCAACCTTTTGACGATCAACATCAACGTCGGTTTTGGCTACGTCAACGTCTGATTTCTTGGCTTTCTTCGCATCGACATCAGCTTGCGCGATATCGCGATCGCACTTTTTCTTGTCGTTGTCGAGCTTGCGCTGGTCCGCATCAATGTCGGTCTTGTTGCCTTTGGCCTTGTCGACATCGAGCTTCATCTGATCGGTATCGACGTCGCGGCGATCCATATCGACCTTCGCGACGTCAACATCAACGGTAGATTTGGACTTAGCGCGATCGCTGTCGAGCTTACGCGAGTCGGCATCGACCTTTTGCCGATCGACGTCGAGCTTCGCGGCCTCTAATCCGCGGCCACCGTTGAATTTGTCGAAGCCGTGCTTCTTGACGAGATCCAGGGCGACGATTTTTCCGCTCGTTGCGCTCAGTGCCGTCACCTGTACATTCGATCCGACTTTGACATGCAGCCGGTTCGCCGTCTTGCTGTCAAGATTGATCAGGCGCGTCTGTCCGCTTTGATCTTGCAGCATGAAGGTATCGCCCGTACGCGCGGTTACGCGCATATTGTCCTTCTCGCCGCGATTGCAAACGGCCGTGATCTGCTGACCGTTTGCGAAGAAAATTAACTGCCCGCGGTCCTGGTGCGCCTTAAGCGAGTTCAATGCCGCGGAGGAAATATCAAAGTCGTGCGTCGATCCGTTCGCCAGCTTGACGTGGACGCCGGCTTTCGCCCCGGCCCCGATCCCGTCGGCGCTTCCTTCAAACTCACTGCCCCGCGAGCCGTCGCCCATCGTTCGATTGTGGTTCATGCTGCGATCGAAAGCGCCGGGCGAAGTTTGCGGACCGCCCATACCGCCGGGGCCGTGCTGCGCCGATGGGGCGCTGCCCTTACCGGGCGCGGAACTTTGTCCTTGAGGCGAGCTGCCCTTTTTATCATGACTGCCGCCTTTATCAGCGAATGCGATGCCTGTCGTGCACAGCAAGGCCGCGCTTAAGAAGGCCGCTACTAGTTTCTGCGGACGTTGCATACCCTTGTCTCCATTGTGTAGTTCGGGGGGAAGGTGTCGGTTCAAGTGTTGCCACAAACATCTGAAGCGAAACATCGCACGCTTCTTTAGAAGCGAGCGAGCTTTTAATTGCCCGGAGTATAAGTTAGCGGCGCAGCGTTTTGAAAGCGAGCGAGCCCGCGTAACGCGCTGACGCGCCCAGTTCGTCTTCGATCGCCATCAGCCGGTTGTACTTCGCGACGCGATCGCTGCGTGAAAGCGAACCGGTTTTTATCTGCCCCGCAGCCGTGGCGACCGCAATATCGGCAATGATCGGATCTTCCGTTTCGCCCGAGCGGTGCGAGATCACGCACGTGTATCCGGCCTTGTGCGCAACTTCGATCGTTTCCAGCGTTTCGGTGAGCGTGCCGATTTGGTTGACCTTGATCAGCACGGAATTGGCGACGCCGCCGGTGATGCCGCGCTCGACACGCTGCGTGTTGGTCACGAAGATGTCGTCACCGACCAGCTGGCAGCGCGCACCCACCGCTTCGGTCAGCCGCGCCCAGCCTTCCCAATCGTCCTCGGCCAGGCCGTCCTCGATTGAGACGATCGGATACTTGTCGATCAGTCCGGTATAAAAATCGACCATCTGCGCCGGCGTGAACGCGCGCTTGGTATCGACCGGATAGTATTTTCCGCCGGAGAAAAATTCGGTTGACGCGGGATCGAGCGCGATCGCGATATCCGATCCGGCTTTGTAGCCGGCGGCGCCGATGGCTTCGACCAAAAGATCCAGCGCTTGTTCCGGCGTTTCCAAATGCGGCGCATACCCGCCCTCGTCACCAACGGTCGTCGGCTGACCGGCGTCGTGCAGCATCTTTCCAAGCGCGTGAAAGACTTCGGCGCCATACCGGACGGCTTCACTCAGCGACGGCGCGCCGAGCGGCACGAGCATACACTCTTGGATCTGCAAACCGCCGGCTGCGTGCTTTCCGCCGTTGATGACGTTCATCAGCGGAACGGGCAGCAGCGAAGCGGACGGGCCGCCGAGATAACGGTACAGCGGAACGCTGAAACTTGCGGCAGCGGCTCGCACGACGGCCAGCGATACGCCGAGCGTCGCATTCGCGCCAAGCCGGCTCTTGTTTTCCGTCCCGTCGAGTTCGATCAGTTTTTCGTCGATTTCGCGCTGCGCCGTCGCATCGAGACCCTCGATCGCCGGTCCGATCACGTCGTTGACGCTCGCGACCGCCTTTAGCACGCCTTTGCCGGCGTACCGCGACTTATCTCCGTCGCGCAATTCGACTGCTTCATGCGCGCCGGTTGAGGCGCCGGAGGGAACCATGGCCTCTTCGACGGCGCCGAACGTCGTCGCGACGGTCACCGCCACCGTTGGATTTCCGCGCGAATCGAGCACCTCGCGCGCGCGCACGCCTTCGATGAGCGGCCGGCCGCCGCCGCGCAGCGCCTGCAGGGCCATTTACTTTTCGAAGATCCAGCGCTCGAGATCGTGCTTGCGCGAAACGAAATCGGCGGGTTGGAAAAAGATCTGCAACTCGCGCTCGGCACTTTCATGCGAATCGCTGCCATGCACGAGATTCCGGCCAATCGTTTGCGCGTAATCGGCGCGTATCGAACCAGGCGCAGCCGTCAGCGGATCGGTCGCTCCCATCAGTTGACGGCAGCCGGCAATCGCCGATTCACCCTCAATGCACATCGCGACCAACGGACCGCTGGTAATAAACTTAACCAACCCGTCGAAGAACGGCTTGCCGGCGTGTTCGGCGTAATGCTTGCGCGCGCGCTCACCGTCGAGCTGCATCATCTTCATGGCAATGATGAGATAGCCGCGCCGCTCGAGCCGCGCGATGATGTCGCCGGTTATGCCGCGCGACACGGCGTCGGGTTTGCACAAGAGAAGCGTACGTTCGATAGCCATAGGCGGCTCAGTTACGTCCCATTGTCATCCTGAGCCTGTCGAAGGACCCCGAGCAGCGCACGAAGTGTGCCTGACGAGGGGCGCGCGACTTGCGACCGAACCCGCCCAGCCGTGAGCCGCTTCTCGCAGATCCGCCGCGTCGAATCGACCGGCAGCACCAACGACGATATGGCGAAGATCCTCGGCGAGCCGCAAGCGCGCGGCCTAACGCTTGTTTCGGAGTATCAGACCAACGGCGCCGGGCGGAAGGGCCGGGCGTGGATCGCGCCGCCGGGGAGTGCGCTTTTGTTTACCGCGGCGCTCCCCGATCAGGTTCCCGCGCGCGATTTGTGGAGCGTGGCTTTTTGGATCGGCTTGGCCGTGCATGACGCGCTTGC
This sequence comes from Vulcanimicrobiota bacterium, assembly GCA_003136355.1. Classification (GTDB taxonomy): domain Bacteria; phylum Vulcanimicrobiota; class Vulcanimicrobiia; order Vulcanimicrobiales; family Vulcanimicrobiaceae; genus Rubrimentiphilum. The sequence continues at coordinate 21,039 of PLED01000082.1, forward strand.
GGATTTCGACGTCGCCACGCAGCTGCAGTGGCCAAACGACGTGCTGCTCGAGGGAGCGAAGGTCGCCGGAATTCTGTGCATATCTCGCGTTGCTGCTTCGCACGCATGGGTTGCCTGCGGCGTCGGACTGAACGTCGCACGGCCGGCCGAAACCGGCGCGCTGGCCGATATCGATCCCGCGCCCGCTTTTCTTTCCGACGTTCGCGAATTCGATCGCGGCGAATTGCTCGATACGATCCTGCAGCGCGCCGATGCTTCTTATGAGATGTTGGCGGCGCCCGAGACAATCGCCCGCGCGTGGGAACGCGCGGCCGGCATTCCCGGCGCGCACTATCGCTTGCGGTTAGACGGCTCCGACGCACGTCTCGAAGGTTCCGCCGTGCAACTCGGAACCGCGGGAGAACTCGTGATCGATGCGCATGACGGCCGCCACGTTATCTCGCAGGCCGACGCGCGCGTCTTGCGTTAGCGCTCAGCTACGCGCGCGGCTGCGCTTCTCGCAGACCTCGCAAAAATGCGGCATCTTGTTATCGGTTTCGAAAATAGAATTCGAGTAATGCATCGCGCAGCGGGCGTTGTAACAATGCTTTAATCCCAGCGCGTGACCGAGTTCGTGAACGCATTCTTTGAGCGCGCGCTGGAAGAGCGCGTTCTCGTCGGCGGCTTCCCCGTAGAATTCGTTGCGCAGCCGGTGGAGCGAAACTGCCGCCACGCGGCGGTGCTCGTCGGCGTCGCCGAAAACGAAACGCTGCGACGTCTTGTAGAGATCGAAGTCGGTAATGCCGAGCAGCAATCCGCCCTGGCCGCCATATTCGCGCAGCAATTTTGTCGTCAGTGTCGGAAGAAAGAGCTGCTTGCGCGTGCTGTTGAGGCAGCTTAGCGAGAGCGAGAGCGACCTTTCGACGACGACGTCGTACAGAAAACGCTCCGCCAAACACAATCCCAGGCGGGAGAGAAACGCGGGGTCGATCCCGTTCACGGGAACGATGCGCAATTGCATCTCCATCTCTGGGGCGGTTTCTTTCGACGCCTCCGCGAAAACGCCCGCTATGATCGTCGGCATCGGAACGGACCTGGCCGAGGTTGCGCGCTATCGTTTTGACGAGACCGAACTCGCATGGTTCGCGCGCAAGGTTTACACGGACGAAGAGATGGCGTACGCGATGCGCAAGCGCGAGCCGGCCCAGCGTCTCGCCGGGTTTTATGCTGCTAAAGAAGCCACGCGCAAAGCGTTTGGGCACGCGATTCCGTGGCGCAGCGTCGGCGTCATCCACGAACGCAGCGGGAAACCCGCCATCCGGCTTTTCGGCCAAGCGGCAAAACTGCCGGAGCGGCGCGGCGTCACCGTCATCCACCTGTCGATCACGCACACCGACGAGATGGCCGCCGCTACCGTCATCCTGGAAGGACCGTAGTGCGCGTCCTTACCCCGCAGCAAATGCGCGCGGTCGACGCCGCATCGTCGAGCGGCGGCGGTGATGTTGCGCTGATGCGGACTGCCGGCGAGCGAATCGCTGAAATGGCGCGCCGCTACGCGCGCGGTTCAAAGATCGTCGCATTCGCGGGCAGCGGGAATAACGGCGGCGACGCGTTTGCAGCGCTCGCGATGTTGCCGGCTTCGTTTGAACGCATCGTCTATGCAGATTTGGCGGATAGACCGTCGGCGGCGAGGCGCGACGCAGAGCGGCACGCGGGGGAGGCGGGCGTAATCGTGCGCTCTCTGCCACAAACCTTCGGCCAAGCTCGCGCGGCGCTCGAAGGATGCGCCGTTGCGCTGGACGGACTGCTGGGCACGGGCGCGCGTCTTCCGCTGCCGCAAAAATACGACGCACCCGTTACCGCCCTGAATGATAGCGCAGCAGCCGTGCTGGCGATCGACGTGCCGAGCGGCGTTGATACGGCGACGGGCGCAGCCGGTGACGTTTGCGTCGACGCGGACGTCACCATTACGCTCGGCGCGCTAAAGATCGGATTGCTTCTCGAGCCTGCGCGATCGCATGCAGGCGAGCTGTGGCTGGCCGAGATCGGCTTATCCGAAAAAGCGCTCGCGGAGCAGCCCGCAGAGTTCGCGGCGCTCGACGACACTGAGTTTATGCAGCTGCTGCCAAAACGCGCGCAGGATTCCGACAAACGCAAAGCCGGCGCTCCGCTGATCGTGGCCGGTTCGGAACAGTTTCCGGGTGCAGCGATCTTGTCGGCACTCGGCGCAGCGCGATCCGGCGCCGGCTACGTCACGGTGGCGGCTCCGCGCGTCGCGCTTCCGGCACTTCGCGCGCATTTGGTCGAGCAAGTCGCGGTCGAGTTGACCAGCGCTAAGGATCTCTTGGACGTCGCCGAACGCTGTTCCGCCGTCGGCATCGGACCCGGACTCGGACTCGACGATACGACCGGCGGCATCGTTCGCGATTTCGTCAAGCGCTGCGATCTGCCGATCGTCGCGGATGCGAGCGCGCTCTTTCATTTCGCAAAACATCTGGATATGCTGCGCGGAAAACGCATCGTTCTCACGCCGCATGCTGGCGAATTTGCGCGGCTTTCCGGAAAGGGCACGATCAAACCCGGCGAGCGTATCGATCGGCTGCGCGAATTCGTCGATCGCACTGGAGTAACCACCCTCCTCAAAGGCGATGCGACGCTTATCTACGACGGTAAAACCATGCACGTCAATACGACCGGCACGCCACTGCTGGCGACCGCCGGAACGGGTGACGTCCTTACGGGCATGACCGCCACGCTGCTTTCACAGGGGCTTGCGCCTATTGACGCAGCGCGCGCCGCGGTGTACTGGCACGGACTTGCTGCGAGAAAAGCCGGCGCGCAGCGCCCCGTCGGCGTGATCGCTCGCGACGTTGCGGACGCACTGGGCAGCGCCATTCCATGCGACCCGCCGCGCGGCGCGTTAGTGAGGATATATTAAGTTCGCCCCTCGACTGGCGCGTCTACGACGCGCTGCTCGGGGTCCTTCGACGGCTGCTCAGGATGACAATAATTTACGCAGACCCGCTTCGTCAAGAATTGGGACGCCGAGCGTTTGCGCTTTGTCGTACTTGCTTCCGGGATCGGAACCGGCGACGACGTAATCCGTTTTCTTGCTGACCGAACCCGTGACTTTACCGCCCGCACCGGTTATGGCAGCGGCGGCTTCGTCGCGCGTCATGTTCGGCAGCGTCCCGGTTAACACGAACGTCTTCCCAGCGAGTTTTCCGTTCGCGGCGCGCGTTCGCTTCGGCGCGCTCATCGAAACGCCGGCTTTTCGCAGCCGTTCGATCATCGCAAGGTTGGCCCGCTGGGCAAAAAAGAGCGAAACGCTGCTCGCGACTTCGGGCCCGATGCCTTCGCACTGCTGCAGCTCGTCCGCGCTCGCGGCGGCAACCGCGTCGATCGTTCCGAAATCACCGGCGAGAATCTGCGCCGTCTGCGATCCCACGAACCGGATCCCTAGTCCCGTCAGAACGCGCGCGAGTCCGCGCGATTTCGACGCCTCGATATTGCGCCGCAGATTGGCAATCGTTTTTTCGCCGCTGCGCGGCACGGCCGCGAGTTTCGATTCGCTGAGCGTGTAGATGTCGGCGATTTCGTGCACGAGCCCGAGCTCGGTCAACTGCTGGGCCATAACGTCGCCGATGCCCTCGATATCCATCGCGCCGCGCGAGCAAAAGTGTCGAACCCGTTCGAGCACTTGTGCCGGGCAGGTCGCGTTGGTGCAGCGCGACATCGCTTCACCTTCGGGATGATCAACGTCCGCGCTGCAGACCGGGCAGCGGTCCGGCATCACGAAACGGCGCAGCTTGCCTTTTCGCTCGCTCACAACGGGCCCGACGACGCGCGGGATCACATCGCCGGCGCGCGTTACGAGTACGACGTCGCCCGGACGAATATCGTTGCTCGCGATGTATTCGGCGTTATGCAGCGTCGCGTTGCGAACGGTTACGCCGCCCAGCTGCACCGGTTCTAAAACCGCGTTGGGGTTGAGCGTGCCGGTTCGTCCGACGGTGATCACGATGTCGAGCAGTTTGGTGCGCGCTTCCCGCGGCTTAAACTTGTACGCGATCGCCCAGCGAGGGTCGCGGCCGGCCGCGCCAAGCCGCTCTTGCGTCGCCAGATCGTTCACTTTCACCACGACGCCGTCGATCTCGTAATCGAGGTCTTCGCGCTGCGCTTCCCACTGTTCGCAGTACGCGATCACTTCGTCGATCGACGTACACTGCGCGACATGCGGGTTGACGGGCAAGCCCAGCTTTTTCAACATTTGCAAGCTCTGCCATTGGGTAGCGATCTCGCGGGCCTCGACAGGCTCGGCCGTCCTTCGACTGGGCCGCTTATCGCGGCCGCTCAGGATGACATCGTTTTTCTCGCTCACCATGACAGTATTGGCGTCGCTCACCATGACAGTATTGGCGTCGCTCACCATGACACTCAAGGAGTAAGCAAAAAATGACAGCTTGCGCTCTGCGGTCAGACGCGGATCCAATTGACGCACGCCGCCGGAAGCAGCATTGCGCGGGTTTGCGAAAACCGGCATCCCCGCCCGTTCGCGCGCCGCGTTCAGATTTTGGAAGTCGCTCTTCTTTAAATAGACTTCGCCGCGGACTTCTGTCCCGGGTCCGAGCTCGCTCGCCGGACGCAAGCGTAAAGGAATAGAAGAAATCGTGCGCAGGTTCGGCGTGACCTCTTCACCGACGCGGCCGTCGCCGCGCGTGCCGCCGCGTTCGAGCGCGCCGTCGCGATAGTGCAGCGAGATCGCAAGCCCGTCAATCTTCAGCTCGACAACGTAGGATTGGGCGCTTCCGGCGAGCTTGCGGACGCGTTCGTCGAACGCGCGGAGTTCATCGGCATTGGTAGCGTTCGCCAGACTGAGCATCGGCACGCGATGTTCGTACGGAGCGAAGCGTTCGGCAGGCGGCGCGCCGACGCGCTGAGTCGGCGAATCGGACGTACGCAGCTCCGGATAGCGGTCCTCGAGATCGAGCAGCTCGCGCAGCAGCTGGTCGTAGTCCGCATCTGAGAGTTGCGGATCGTCCAACACGTAGTAACGGTGATTGGCGTCTTCGATCAAGCGGCGCAGTTCTCTCGCGCGCGGCTCAGCGTTCGTTGCCGTCATGCGCTGCTAGCGCGGCGAGCTGATTATCTGGATAGCGTATCCATCCGGATCGCCGATCATCGCAAAGCGGCCGAACGATTCGTCGCACGGACTTTGAAAGATCGGAACGCCCTTCGCGCTGCACTCTTCGACGAACCGGTCTACGTTTTCCACCGAGAAACCGACCTGCAATGATCCGGGACGAACGGCGAGCAGTTCGGTTTTGGGATGCAAGCCGAGCAACGCACCGCCGCCGAGATCGAAATCGACCCAGTCCGGAACGGCGTCGGTCTTAAGCTTCAATCCCAGCACGTCGCGATAAAAATCGCGCGAGCGTTCCAGATCCGCGCAGACCAGCATCGCGATCGTGAATTGGGCCATCCTTTAGGCTTCGACGGCTACCCTGTCACCCTTCGCCAAGTCGTCGAGAACGCGCAAATTCTCCCGCTCGAGTGCTTCGATGGCGCTTGCCTCGGGCCGGCGGTGCCCGACCGCACGCTGATCTTTCAGCACGGGCAGCAGATATTGGCCGGTGTAAGACCGCTTGTCGCGCGCGACCTTTTCCGGCGTTCCGGCTGCAACCACAGTGCCGCCCCGGTCGCCGCCCTCGGGACCGAGATCGATGATGTAGTCGGCAGTTTTGATGACGTCGAGGTTGTGCTCGATCACGAGCACGGTATTCCCTGTTTGCACCAAGCGGTCCAAGACTTCGAGCAGTTTGTGGATATCGGCGAAATGCAGACCGGTCGTTGGTTCGTCGAGCACGTAGAACGTACGGCCGGTCGAGCGGCGCGCGAGTTCCGTCGCCAGCTTCACGCGCTGCGCTTCGCCGCCCGAAAGCGTCGTCGCAGGCTGTCCCATTTTGATGTAGCCGAGCCCGACCTCGCAAATCGTCCGCAGTTTGTTGTGAATGCGCGGTATCGCCGAAAAGAATTCTGACGCTTCGTCGACGCGCATTTCGAGCACATCGCTGACGTTCTTTCCTTTATATTTGATCTCGAGCGTCTGCGCGTTGTAGCGCTTGCCTTTGCAGACTTCGCACGGCACGTAGACGTCAGGCAAAAAGTGCATCTCGATTTTGATGATGCCGTCGCCTTCACACGCTTCGCATCTGCCGCCGCGTACGTTGAACGAGAAGCGGCCGGGCATGTAGCCGCGCATCTTCGATTCCGGCACCAGCGAAAAAAGCTCGCGCACCAAATCGAAGGCGCCGGTATACGTCGCCGGGTTGCTTCGCGGCGTGCGGCCGATCGGCGATTGATCGATGACGACGAGCTTGTCGAGCATGTCGGCGCCGCGCACGCTGCCGTACGTTCCGGCCGCGGGCTGATGATGCAGATGCTGATTGAGCGCTTTGACGACCACGTCGTTGACTAGCGTGGACTTGCCGCTGCCGCTCACACCGGTAACGCACGACAGGACGCCGACCGGAAGGTCGACGTCGATGCCGAGCAGATTGTTGGCCTTGGCCTTGCGCACTTGCAGCCACGACCGCGGCTCGCGCCGCTGCTTGGGTATCGGAATGAACTTGCGCCCGGAAATATACGCGCCCGTTTCCGATTCGGGGTTAGCGATGACGTCTTCAAGCGTTCCGGCGCTCAGCACGTAGCCGCCTTCGGCGCCGGCGCCCGGTCCAATATCGACGACCACGTCCGCGTTGCGGATCGTGTCCTCATCGTGTTCGACAATGATCAGCGTGTTGCCGAGGTCGCGCAGCGTCTTTAACGTCGCGAGCAATCTGTCGTTATCGCGTTGATGCAAGCCGATCGACGGCTCGTCCAAAATATAGAGTACGCCCACCAGGGAGCTGCCGATCTGCGTCGCGAGCCGGATGCGCTGCGACTCACCGCCCGAAAGCGTCGTTGCGGAACGCCCGAGCGTGAGATAGTTCAAACCGACGTTCGTCAAAAAGCCCAGGCGCGCACGGATCTCCTTGAGAACCTGATGAGCGATCTGCTCTTCGCGCGGGCTGGGTGTGAACTCGGCAAAGAATTTTTCGCACCGTTCGATCGACAGCCGGGTTAGGTTGTCGATATTCGAACCGCCAACCGTCACCGCCAGCGCTTCGGGTTTGAGCCGCGCGCCTTTACACTGCGGGCAGACCGAGGCGGACATGTATTTCTCGATGTCCTCCTTGACGTAGTCGCTCGACGTCTCGCTATGGCGCCGCTCCAAATTATTGACGACGCCTTCGAAGGTCGCCTTGTATTCCCAGACTTTGCCGGCCCGCGATTCAAAAGCGAAGTTTTGCTCGCGATCGGTGCCATATAAGATCACGTCGACGACTTCGTCGGATATCTTCTCGATCGGCGTCGTCATCTTGACGCGGTAGCGGCGCAACACGCGCTCGAGCTGCTGCAGATAGTAGGGGTTCATCGACGGGAAGCGTCCGCTGCCCAGCGACTTGCTCCACGGAACGATCGCGCCGCCCTCAATCGACTTGCTGCGATCGGGAATGACCAGCCATGGATCGATTTCGATTTTTTCGCCCAGGCCGGTACAGCCCGGACATGCGCCGTAGGGCGAGTTGAACGAAAACAGCCGCGGCGCCAGCTCTTCAAACGAAAGTCCGCAGTAAACGCACGCAAACGCTTCGCTGTAGGTGAGCTCCCGGGTCGTTTTCCCATCCTCAACCAACGCCGTGACGATGCCGGTGGAAAGCCGCACAGTCGTTTCGACCGAGTCGGTGAGCCGTTTGCGGATATCCGGCTTCATCACCAGACGATCGACGACGACTTCGATCGTGTGCTTGCGTTTTTTGTCGAGGACGATCTTTTCACGCAACTCGCGGGGTTCGCCGTCGATGCGCACGCGCGAGAAGCCCTCCTTGGCTATCTCTTCAAACAGTTTCGCGTACTCGCCCTTGCGGCCGCGCACCAGCGGCGCGAGCAGCTGAATTTTCGAGCCTTCGGGCAGCTCCATGATCGAATCGACGATCTGCTCGCTCGTCTGCGAGCTGATTTCGCGTCCGCAGCTGTAGCAATGCGGCAACCCGATGCGCGCGAAGAGCAGGCGCAGATAATCGTAGACTTCGGTAACCGTTCCAACGGTCGAACGCGGATTACGCGAGGTCGATTTCTGGTCGATCGAAATCGCCGGCGAAAGCCCCTCGATGTAGTCGACGTCCGGCTTCTCCATCTGGCCCAAAAATTGGCGCGCATACGAGGAGAGCGACTCGACGTAGCGGCGCTGACCCTCGGCGTAGATCGTATCGAAAGCAAGCGAGGATTTGCCGGACCCCGAGAGGCCGGTAATCACGATCAGCTGGTTTCGTGGAAGGGCGAGATCGATGTTTTTGAGGTTATGCTCGCGCGCGCCCTTGATAACGATGGAGTCGAGACCGGGTGGCATGTTCGTTACTTCAACACGCCACCCGGTTCATACGTTGCGAGAGTCTAGTAGGTCGCGGGCGGCCCAGCGCTCGGCGGGGCTGCCATTACGGCAGACGTGCGCGAGAGCTTGATGTACTCACCGACGATGACCAGCGTCGCGTAGACTGCGACGATCTGCTTGATCAAGACGGCGATGATGCCGCCCAGCATCGGGATCTGGACGAGTGCCCGGTCGATCAAGCCTGCGATAAGGAACACAACGCAGAGAAGAACGAGCAGAAGCAGGGTCGTCAAAAAGTTGCGTGTCGCCACTCGCGCTGAGTCCATAAGCGCTTCGCTACCGGATCGTCCGCCGATAATAACGCTAGCAAACGTGTACAGAAAGAACAGCACGAACAAGAGCAGCGGCAAGCCGAGCGTGAAAAACAATATCACCGACAGAAACGACGCCACAATCGCCAGAACCACCAGCAAGATCACCGCGACCAGAATCGAGCCGGCGTCCTTACGGAATGCCGCCGCCCCGTCATCCAGCGTAGCGCGACCCGTGCTCCAAGCCGCACCCGCCATGCCGGTCGTATAAGCGATGGTCAGAATCACGCCGACCAATCCGACGATTGTTGCGAGCACCGCGGCCATTCCGAAGGCGCTCAGGCCCATGCCGGTCGCTCCCGCGGCGCCCAATCCGGCGCCGCCGATGACGCCGGCTCCAATCAGGAAAAAGTTTATAACGAAGACCACGATGCCGATGACCAGTCCGGGGACCAGCATGATCCAGTTGCTGGAGAGCAGCTCCCACGCGCGGCCAAACGTGTTGCCCAAGCCTTCAGGAGATTGCATATAACCTCACCTTTTCAATTCGCAGGCTCCCCAATGCAAAGAGCCGCACCTTTGGACTAGGTTTCACAGCAAGAGAGCGCTCACCTCGGCAATCGTCCGGACCACGGCCCCTGGCGGGGCGGCGTTTTCAGGAAGGGCTTCGTCCCGCAGGTTCATCCAGATCGTGAAAAGGCCGGCCTCATTCGCGCCGGCGATGTCGCGCTCGTACCGGTCTCCCACCATGGCTGTCGCCGCCGGCCGGCTTCCGAGTTTTTCGCAGGCATGGGCGAAGAGCCGCGGATCGGGCTTGATCATGCCGGTCTGGTCGGCCAGAAAGATCGCATCGAAGCGATCGCTCAATTCCAGCAGCGCGATCTTCTCGTTATGCGTCTCCGAAACGCCGTTGGTGACCAGCCCCAGTTTCTTTCCCGAAGCTCGAAGCCGCGTCAGCAGATCGAGCGCTCCGGGAAAGAGCGCGAAATATTTCTTGCGATACAGATTGTAGTTGACGGCGCTGCGCTCGGCGAGACGGGGATCGTCCAGTCCGATCGACGACAGCGCGCTTCCCCACAAATGCGACCGCAGCGACGAGAGCTTGGTGAGCAGTATTTCTTGCACCTGATCGGCGGTCAGCCGTTTCCAAAACCCCTCCGCTTCGGCAACGTACGCGTCTTTGAGCGCCAGCGCGTCGATGCCGTGCTCGGCGGCAACTTCGCGCGCGACTTCTTCCGCCGCGCTCCTGAAGGCAATCGTGTCGTCGTGCAGCGTGTCGTCAAGATCGAAAAGGACGGCGTCGAGCTTACGCATGGCCGAATCGCACGCGAAACGATCGCAGCTCGAAAGCATTCAATTCGAAGACCAGGGTTTCGCTTTCAATGGAGACGGCGGTTTGCACGGCACGTTCGAGCGCGTCGACCGCATGCGCGGAAGCGACGCGCGCGCCGGAGCGCAAACGCACGGATCTTGCTTCGCCGTTACATTCACGCACGCGTACGATCGCGCCGTCGCGATCCTCAGCCGGTTTGCAGGCTACGACCAAGACGTTTTCGTCTTGGGTCGTAAATAAGCGCACGCGCGGTTCGTGCGCGAACCGGAGCCAAGCGCGTTCCAGCGCTCCGGTGCTCGCGGAACCGAGCGGCGCGAAAGCATAGCTGAGGCGGTGCGACCCCACGTCGGCGTCCGGGTCCGGCCAAACCGTTCCACGAAGCAGCGAATGCCCGAGCGCGATTTCGCCGGCTTGCGAAAGCGCGCTCCATCCGTAGGTGTCCAGCGAAAAGCACGCCGCGCCTTCGCCGCGCGCGTCGCGCACCGCGGCAAAGCGCTGGCCCGGAACTTCGAACTTCGCGCGCTCCTCGGGTGTGTCGCGCTGTGCACTCCGCACGATCGTGCCGTGCGGCGAACCGTAGGTCACGTCATCCGCTTCGACGGCAAAACGGTTTTCGACGCGAAGCAGCGTGCGGCGAGCGTGCCAGTCGACGTCGAGCTCGACGCGCAAAAACGGCTCACCATCGAGCAGCTCGATGCGCATCATACCGGGCGATCCGTCGAAATCGTAATCGCATTCGAGCACGCCGCCGGCGATGCGCGCCGCATGCGCGGGTATGCGCCGCATCGTTCGTTGATAACCGTCGTCGATATTCCACGCGTCCCACTGCCGCGGACGATCGCGGTACAGCGCGAGCGCGTTGGCTTCAACGACCACGTTGCGCCGGCCGGCTGCGGCGAGTTCCGTGATGACACCGTCAGCTCCAATGCGCGCGTGAAGCAAGCCGTTGTCGAACGCAAACGATGTTCCGTCTTCGCGCGGCGCGCACTGCGCCGCGGCACCGCGCGCGCCGGTGCGCGGGAGCATCGATTCGGCCGACGCAATGACGCTGGCCGCCAGCTCTTGCGCTTGCGCGTATTCGCTCTCGGCATCCCGGTAGACGTCTGCAATCGCCGTGCCCGGCAACACGTCGTGAAATTGATTGCGCAGCACGATCTCCCACGCGGCGCGAAGACGCAGCGCGAACTGCACGGTCGCGGCGGCTGGAGCGCGGACGGCTTGCGACCACGCCACGAGCTCTTCGGCTTCGAGCAGCGCTCGCTCGAGGAGCGCGTTTTGAAACTTGATGTCGTGGTGCGTCGTGTACGTGCCGCGATGATATTCCAGATAGAGCTCGCCGGTGTAGGCCGGCAGCGGCTCGCTGCGGGTCGCGAGCCCTTCGAACCATTCGCGCGGACGGATCCATCGGCCGACCGCGGGCGCTTGCGCGAGCATCTTGGGAGTGACGCCGCCGCCGCCGTCGCCGTATCCGAGCACGAGCGGCTCGTGCCGCTCGCGCGCAGTCTTCACTCGCCACGGATAGGGGCCGCCGTCGTAAGACTGGATCAGCGCACTCGTCACGGTGCTTCCGTCCGGGCCGCGCCATACGAACTGCGGATATGGAAAACGCGTTGTGTCGTTCCATTGCAGCTTCGTCGTAGCGAAGAACGGAATGCCGGCGTGCGCGAGCAGTTGCGGAAGCGTGTTCGCAAAACCGAACGAGTCGGGCAGCCACGCGATCGACGGCGTCACGCCCAAACGCTGCGTGCAATACTCGTGCGCGAACAGCATTTGGCGCAGCAGCGATTCGCCGGATGGAATATTGCAGTCACTTTCGACCCAGAGGGCGGCAACGTCGGGATCGAAACGGCCCGCGTGTACTTCTTCGCGGACGTGCTCGAAGAGCTGCGGGTCGTTTTCTTCCACAAAACGGTACAGTTGCGGCTGGCTCTGCGCAAACACGAACCGCGGATCGCGATCGAAGAGATCGCACGCGATCGCAAACGTCCGCTGCGCTTTGCGTCGCGTCTGCTCGTACGTCCATAACCACGCCACATCGAGATGCGAGTGGCCGATGAGTGGAAGCGCTTCCGCCATGGTCCCCTCGACTGGCGCGTCTTCGACGCGCTGCTCGGGGTCGTTCGACAGGCTCACGATGACACTAGCCGCCGGCGCGCCCCTCAGGATGACATCGTCTTGTTCACCACGACACACGTTCACAAATCGTTGAGGCTTCTGGTGCGACAGCGCGTTCAGCAGCCACCATATCAGGCCCGGGCCCGACGGCAAGCCGTTTGTCGGCAGCGCCTCAAGCTCGACTTCGAGCGCGAGCTCGCGCGGCTGCGCGCAAGCCGGTACCAGGACGTCGTGATGTTCGCGATCGTAAGCGCCCGCTGCAATTCCGGCGACGCGCAGCAACGCGCCCGTTCGCGTGCGGTACGAAACCAGCACGGGCCCCGCCGATGCCGGAAGCACGGCGTGCAGCAGCGCAACCTCTTGCGTGCGCGATTCTTCGGCCAGCGGCAGTTTCACAGCGCACTCTTTCGGGGGCAAAAAAAAACCCCCGCGTGCGCGGGGGTTCAGGAGATTACTGGGTTACCGCACGCACTGCGTCTTGAGCTTGGTTCGCTGGGCCGCCGTCAATTTCACGCCGGGTTTCATCAGCGATTTGCACCAAGGCGGCAGCGGGGTCACCGACGGCGGGCGCATGTCCGGATCGGGCGTTGCCGTGCGGTTGAATTTCTCTAGCCAGTTACCATTGGGGTTGTTGTTCAGCATGTCCGTTCCGGGCGCGGGCGCCGTCGGAACCGGATTGCCTGCCGGGGTGACTGCGGGATTCGGCATCGGGCTCGGGACCGGCGTCGCTTGCGGGGCTGCGGCGGCCCGCACCGATGCTCCGCTAAAAAGGGCCAGGCTCATCGCGCACGCGGCCAGCGCGGCGGTCAAAGCGCGAGGGATTGCCTTCATATTCGTCCTCCAAAAAATGTCGGTACCAACCCGTTTTCCCGCTTTGCCGCCTTCCCCACCAAGCAACCAGCTGTGCATGCCAGCGAGTCCCATGACGGCTGCGATTCGTAACCATGGACCCGAATCGCGGACGTCATGGGGCGAGCGTTAGCTGCCGACGAGTTCCTTGAGAGCGTGCGCGAATATCTTGGGCGCCTTCCCTTGAAAGAGCAGCGACTCGTTGCCGCCGATCTGCTTGCGCAGTTCCACCAACTCGTCGCGCAGCGCCGCGGCTTTTTCAAATTCGAGATTGGCAGCGTACTCGTGCATCTTCTTTTCGAGTTCGGCGGCCATGCGGACGGCGACGTCGCGCGGCAGTTTCTCGCGGCGCAACTCGAGCTGCGTCTCTTCGGTCGCGCCCACCATCGAGAGAATATCGCGGATCTCTTTTCGCACGCTCTTGGGCTCGATGCCGTGCTTGAGGTTGTGCGCGACCTGCCGTTCGCGGCGCCGCCGCGTTTCGCCGATCGCGCGTTCCATCGATTGCGTAACGACGTCCGCATACATGAGCACCTTGCCCTCGACGTGACGCGCCGCGCGGCCGATCGTTTGAATCAGCGACGTTCCGCTGCGCAGGTAGCCTTCTTTGTCGGCGTCCAGAATGCCGACCAGAGAGACCTCCGGCAGATCCAATCCTTCGCGAAGCAGATTGATGCCGACCAGCACGTCGAAAACGCCCAGCCGCAGGTCGCGCAGAATGGCGACGCGTTCGAGCGTGTCGACTTCACTGTGAAGGTACCGCACTTTAAAGCCCATCTCGAGCAAAAAGTCGGTCAAATCTTCGGCCATTTTTTTTGTGAGCGTCGTGACCAGCACGCGCTCTTTGCGCTCGACGCGCAGCCGGATCTCTTCCATCAGATCGTCCACTTGGTTGAGCGTAGGACGGATCTCGACTTCCGGATCGACCAGTCCCGTCGGCCGGATGATCATCTCGACGACCTGCGAGCTGCGCCCCATCTCGTATGTCCCCGGCGTAGCCGAAACGTAGACGACCTGATTGATGTGCGCGTCAAACTCCTCGTACGTCAGCGGGCGATTGTCGAGCGCGCTCGGCAGACGGAAGCCGTGCTCCACCAGCGATTGTTTGCGCGAGCGGTCGCCGGCGAACATGCCGTGCACTTGCGGCAACGTCACGTGCGACTCGTCGACGAAGAGCAGCCAGTCCTTCGGAAAGAAGTCCAGCAAACACGTCGGCGTGGAGCCGGGCTCGCGCCCCGAAAGCGGACGGGAATAATTTTCGATGCCGTTGCAGTACCCGACTTCGCGCAGCATGTCCAGATCGTAGCGCGTGCGCATTTCCAGACGCTGCGCTTCGAGCAGCTTTCCGTTCTCCTTGAAGAACTTCAGGCGATCCGCGAGCTCGAGCTCGATCGAGCCAATCGCGCGGCGCAATTTTTCGTCCGGCGTGATGAAATGCTTGGCCGGAAATATCGTGATCGCGTCTTTGCTCTCGACGTACTCGCCGGTCAGGATGTTGACGACGTTGATCGCTTCGATGCGGTCCCCGAAGAATTCGATGCGATGCACCAGTTCCTCGTCGACGCCGATGAATTCGAGCGTATCGCCGCGAACGCGGAACGTTCCGCGTACGAGGTTGAGGTCGTTGCGCCGGTACTGCATGTCGATCAGTCTGCGCAGCAGCACGTCGCGGTCGATATCGGTGCCGACGCTCAGATTCTGCGAAAGCTCCATATAGTCGGCCGGCGAGCCCAAGCCGTAGATGCACGAGACCGACGCGACGATGAGCGTGTCGGGCCGCGTGAGCAGCGACTGCGTGGCCGAGTGGCGCAAGCGTTCGATCTCGTCGTTGATCGAACTGTCCTTTTCAATGTAGGTGTCAGTGTGGGCGATGTATGCTTCGGGCTGATAATAATCGAAATACGAGACGAAGAACTCGACCGCGTTCTCCGGGAAGAATTCGCGGAATTCGGCGCAGAGCTGGGCCGCGAGCGTCTTGTTGTGGCAGAGCACGAGCGCCGGTTTCTGCGCGATCTCGATGGTCCGCGCCATCGCCATCGTCTTGCCGCTGCCCGTCACGCCCAGCAGCGTCTGCGCGCGATCGCCTGCGAGTACGCCGTCGCCCAAAGCCTTGGTAGCGGCGGGCTGATCGCCGGCGAGGCTGAAGGGCGCCACGAGTTTAAAACGGTTGGCCACGACGCTCTGGACCGATGCAGGCACCGCCAGGGTTGCGAACGCCCCCAAAGGAATCTCGGAGCGTGAGCCAGAGCCCGCTTCTCTTTAGCGGAAATTCCAATCAAAAACTCGCCGAGGACATTGCCCGGCGGTTAAAGCTGCACGTCGGCAAAGCGACCGTTTCCAAATTCAAGAACGAGGAAACGCGCGTGCAGATCGGCGAGAACGTGCGCGGCTCCGAAGTCTTCGTCATCCAGTCGATCTGCAAATCGGCAAGCGGCGGAGTCAATGATTCGCTCATGGAGCTGCTGCTGATGATCGACGCGTTGAAGCGGGCGTCCGCCTCGCGCATCACGGCGGTCGTGCCGTACTACGGCTACGCCAAGCAAGACAAGAAATCGAGCGGCCGCGAACCGATCTCCGCGAAGGTCGTCGCCAACATGCTCAAGACCGCCGGCGCGAAGCGCATGGTGACGATGGATTTGCATGCCGCGCAGATTCAGGGCTTCTTCGACGGCCCGGTCGACAATCTGATGGCGATGCCGACGCTTTGCAACTATCTTAAAAAGGAAGAGCTTTCGGACGGGCGGGTGGTCATCGTCTCGCCCGACGCGGGCGGCGTTCACCGCGCCGAACTTTTCGCCAAGCGCCTGGGAAGTTCGCTCGCGATCGTCTTCAAGCGGCGCCCCGAGCCCGACGTCTCCGAAGTAACGGACATCGTCGGCGACGTTTCGGGCAAGATCGCCGTTGTTGTGGACGACATGATCTCGACCGGCGGAACGTTGGCCAAAGCCGCCGAGGCGATCCTGTCGCGCGGCGCGACAAAAGTCTATACGGTCGCGACCCATGGAATTTTCGCGGGTGATGCGATCGAGGTGCTGGAAGCTTCGCCCATCGAAAAGGTGATCGTGACCGACACGATCCCGTTCTCAGACGCACTCGAGCACCCGAAATTCTCGCAGCTTTCGATCGCGCAGACGTTCGCCGACGCGATCAACCGTATCACCACCAATCGTTCCGTCTCGGAACTCTTTACCGAAGACGGAGAAAAAAAAATGAATGAACTACGCCCGCCGGAGCCTGTAGCAGTCACATAATGGCACAACAATTGAATCTGACCATCGAGCGGCGCGACAGCGCCGGCACGACCAAAGTGCGCGCGCTCCGTAAGGACGGGAAAATTCCCGGGATCCTTTACGGGCACGGCTCCAATCCGCAGGCGATCGCCTTCGCGCGCCGCGCGCTCGACGACATTCTGCATCACGGCGCGCGCACGTCGCTGATCACGCTCACGATGGACGGCAAGCGCGTGGATACCGCGCTGCTGCGCGAGGTGCAAGTCGATCCCGTTTCGCGCCGCATCTTGCACGTCGACCTTCAACGCGTCTCCGCCGACGAAACCGTACAAGCCAAACTGCCCGTCGTCACCGTTGGAACGCCCGAGGGCGTGCGCAGCTCGGGCGGCGTCATGGACGTCGTGCTCCACGAACTCGAAGTCGAAGGCCCGGCCGACAAGCTCCCCGATCGCATCGAGATCGACGTCAACGCGCTCGACATCCATCAGCACGTGACCGCGGGCGAAATACAGCTGCCCGAAGGTTTCAAGATGATCACGCCGGGCGACGCGACCGTCATCGCGGTCGAACCCTCGAAGACCGAGAAATTGCTGGAAGAAGCCGCCGTTGCGGTTACCGAACAAGCCGAGCCCGAGATCGTCGGCAAACCCGCCGAAGAAACGCCGGCCGAAGGAGCTTCGGAGTAAAACTCGTCGCCGGACTGGGCAATCCCGGCAAAGAGTACGCGCAGACCCGGCACAACGTCGGATTCATGGTCGCCGACGAATTCGCGCGGCGGCTCGGTATCGATCGCTGGAAAGTCAAAGACGGCGCGCGGCAAGCCTACGATTCCGCGCGCGGCTTAGTGATCGTGGAACCGCAAACGTTTATGAACAACAGCGGCGTACCGGTCAGACTGATCGCGTCGTGGTATAAAGTGCCGCCCGAGGGGTTGCTGGTCGTCTACGACGACATGGACATCCCGTTTGGCAAACTGCGCCTGCGCGCGTTCGGCGGACACGGCGGTCACAACGGCTTGCGTTCGTTGATCGCGACCATGGACGAGCAGTTCGCGCGCCTACGCGTCGGAGTCGGCCGCCCCGATTCCGACAGCATCGATCACGTGCTCGCGCCGTTCACGTCCGAAGAGCGCGCGGCGCTCCCGGGCATCGTGTCGGCGGCGACCGACGGCGTCGCCTGCTGGTTCGATCGCGGCATCGAAGCGGCGATGCAGTTCGCGAACACGTGGGAGTCGCCCGAAACGCCGGACTACCAGCAGACCGAAGGGCGCCCCTGAAGAATCGGAATGCGTTGTCCCGCCGGCGCGCGCGTTGCGAAGTACCAGTATCCTAAAGGGTGGGGACACACCGGCTGCAGCGCTTGATCGGCGCCGCGCACCGCGCCGCGGATCGCGCTGACGCGATCGCCGGTTACCGTGAGCGCGTACTGGTCGGCAGCCATATCGAGGTTGCGTTCGTAGCCGTTAAAAAACGGTAGGGCGACCAAATAGACGCACCCGAGCAGCGCTCCCACGAGCGCGAGGCGCGAAACCGGATCGTCGTCGCGCCGGAATCCGATCCGGTCGGCCAAGAAGACTGCCAGCGCCGATCCGACGACCAGCATGGCTCCCAAGATCAGCGCCAAGTGGAGCGCGCTGTTGGCGGCAACCCATCCAAACGATCGCGCGATCGTAAATCGCAGCTCGGGTCGGGTCGCGCCGGCGACGGCGGTATCGGATATGACCACGCGCTGCGAGCCGCCCCAGCCCAAGACATACGACGACCCTGCGTGCGTTCGCCGCGAAACGATCTCTTCGACAACCGGCACGGTGACGTTTCCGGCACGGGCGCGGAGCGCCGGAAGATCGCTCTGCAGCGCGCCCGGCGGCAAGTCGCGATAGCTCGAGAACACCGGCGCGAGCGCAAACGGCTGGATATACGTCAACAACAGCGTCAGTCCGATAATGCCGGCCGTGGTGTACGCGTACCATTGATGCGTGCGATCCACCAGCCCGAGCACGATGGACGCCAGCAGTCCCGCCGCAACCATCGCGATGATCGTGGACAACAGCCAACTGCCGAACCAGTAGCGCGTCAACACGTCGCTCAGACCCATGATCCATGACATGCGGTACTGGAAAAACATCGGAATGAAAGCCGCCGCGCGATCGATCATCGCCAGCAGCGCGCCGAACCAAAAGCGCACCCAGAATTCGGAGCCGATCCGCGCGCGCAATCGATCGCGCAGCCGCGCGGATCGTCCCGAGCTCCAGAACCATGCCAATACGGCGATCTGCACGGCGATGGTCACAAACCAGACCGGAATGGTAAATTGTTCGAAATGCTGCGCGGCGGCGGCGCGGGCCGGATCGACCAGGAAAAAAGGCGACTGCGTCAGCAGCGCGTGCGCCGGAATCGCGTTGACGACGTGGTCGAGCGCGTTGGGCCGTCCGATCACGTGTGCGCGGGCGCGCGCTCCCAGCCCAGCGCTTGCGCGACGACAGGCAGCTGATCGACGAAGATCCGGCGGCATTCCTCGGCGATCTCGCGATGCTCTAACTGCGTGGACGGATCGGTCCGCAAATTGATGTAGTGGATCCAGTCGCGGACGGTGCCCTTCATGTAAATGGTCGTCGCCGATGCGAGCGGCAACAAGAAGCGCGCCGACTCCTTGGCGATGCCTTTGGCCAGAGCTTCTTCATACAGGCGGAAAGCTTGTTCGAAATGCTCGTCTTGCGCGCGCTCGAACCAGCCGAGCGTGTCGGGCGAAAGGTCGTCGTGCGACGATTGCCGGTTCTTCGGATCTTGCCGCCGCGGATTCACGCGTTCGATCTTCTGCAGCTCGGCATATCTCAGACTGAACTCTTGAAAATGCATCGACCGATGGCGGATGATCTGCGCGCTGATGCTGCGCGTCGTCTGAATCTCGATGCACAGATCGGCCATTTCGAAAACCGACCAGTGGCCGTTCTTGATGCAGTACCGCAGCAGCCCGGCGACGTCGGGATTGTCTTGGTTGGCGGGATTGCTCACGCGCGCACAATAGCCCATCAAACGCTCGGCGTCAGGCGTAATCCAAACGAGTCTGCACCGCATGCCTTCCAGGGTTCGCGCTGCCGGGGCTCTTTGCTTTTCAGCGATGCACGGTGAAACCGCCGCGCCCGTCCGGAAACGCGACGCGGTCTCTTCCTGAGCGTTTGCTGTGATACATGGCCGCGTCGGCAGCTTCGAAGAGTTCGCTCGCCGCTGCAGCGTCGTACGGAAATGCGGCGACGCCCACACTGGCCGTAACCGGCAGGCCGACGCCGAAATCGCAGCCGCGCACGGCGTCGCAAAAGAGTTGCGCGCGCGCGATCGCGCCGCTTTTGTGTTCGTCGCGCAGAACGGCGCAGAATTCGTCACCGCCGTTACGCGCCCCCAAATCAACCGCCGGCCGCAGTTGCTCGCGCAAAATGCTCGCCAATCTCTGCAGCACTCTATCGCCGGCAGCGTGTCCGCGCGCATCGTTCACGCCTTTGAAACCGTCGGTGTCGATGAACCACAGGGCCAGCGTAACGCTGCGTCCGATCGCAGCGCCGCGCAGCTCCTCTTGCAGCGTGTCGCGAAACGCGCGCGCGGTGAACAGACCCGTCAGCGCATCGTAGGTCGCGCTCGCGCGATCGGCTTGCCGATCGCGCGCGATGGTATAGGGCACGGCGGCGTGCGTGGCGGCGCGGATAAGCGCATCTCGCGCGCAGATCGAGCCGCGCGCCGAGGCCGCGTAGGTCACGGCGCAGAGTGCGCTCCCCACATACATGGGAATGGCGAGCGCCGCGCGATCCGTAGGGATGACCGGTTGAGCGCCGCGCTCGAGCGTCATGTGGTGTCCGGCAACGGCGGCACGCGCCGGCAGCGAGTTCCCCTCCAGCCGTAATCGCAGATCGCGAAAATACTCGACCCGTTCGCCGCCCGCAAACGCGCATGCCAATTCTTCCCCTTCCGGCCGGAAAACGAGAACGGCATCGATCGCCGGATCCACTACCGCGAGCGCGGCGGCGAGCGTCTGCAGGACCGTTGCGGCCGAATCGCGCGAAGCCGCGGTGAGCGCGCTCACCGCTTCGAGCAGCGCCCGCTCGGAGTGGAGCGCCTCGCGGCAGCGCCCATGCAGCGACGGCACCTTCATATGATGGGCAAGTGCCCGCGTCGAAGCGCTCGCTGTGCACACACCGCGGTTCATGCGCGCCCGCGTCAACGACCGGCTCACGCGCGCGGCCCGCTTTCCCGTGACGCTGCTGGCGGCGCCCGCCGGCTTCGGTAAAAGCGTGGCGCTGCGAGACTTCATAGAAAGCTCGCAGTTGGACGCCGCCGTTCTGGAGCTGCGCCGCGAAGATTCGGCGCTGCTCGATTTCGTGCGCCTCTTGAGCGAAGCGATCGCGCCCGCGGCTCCTACCGCGGCGGCCGCTTTCCCCGCACTCGCGGAACGCGTCATGGCCGCGTCACAGCCCGTGCGCGAAATTTCCGACTGGTTCGTGGAGCACACGAAACAGGCATCGTGCACGATCGTGATCGACGATCTGCATCACGCCACCGACGTCGCATCGGTGGCATTTTTGGCCGACGTGATCGAACGCACGAGCGAGCGCATCTCGTGGATCATTGCCGCCCGGACAGACATGGGGCTGCCGGTAGCAACATGGGTCGCCTACGGACGAATGGATTTTCCGGTCGGTGAAGACGATCTGCGATTTACGCCCGAAGAGGCGCTGGCGGCAGCGGGTGATGCCGAAGATGCCGCCCGGCCGCAGGAAGTCGAATCGTTGCGCGCGCTAACCGGCGGATGGGCGGTGGCGCTGAACATTGCGCTACGAACGCGCACGCGCGTGAGCGATCTCGCAACGGCCGCCAGCGGTACGCGCGAGATCGTCTACCGTTATCTCGCCGAACAAATTTTGGCGAGTCTGCCGGACGACCAGCGCACATTCTTGCTGGCAAGTTCGGTCTTTTCGTCGTTCGACGGCGAGATCGTCGAACGGCTGGGCGCGCGCGAGCTCTTTGCCGGCGTTCGCCGCAGCGTCACGTTCCTCACCGAAATCTCGCCCGGCGAATTTCGCTATCACGATCTGTTCCGGGAGTTTCTGGAAAGCGAGCTGCTGCGCACCGGGCGTACCGCGTGGGTGCAGGCCATCGGCGAAGGTGCGCGCATGCTCGAAGCGCGCGGCGACGAACGCGCCGCGCTACTGCTCTACGCGCGCGCTTCCGATGCAGCGGCGATCGTGAGGATTCTCGAACGTTCGGGGTTGGCGCTGTTCGAACGCGGCGAGGGTGCGACGCTGCGCACGGCCATCGAGTCGCTTCCGCAAGCGCAGACGCGCGGAAGTGCCATGGTGCAAGCGCTGCGCGCGATGCTCGAAGCGGCGCGCGGCCACTTCGAAACGGCGGAGCCCGCATTTCTAGCGGCGATCGCCGACTCACAAGATCCGGCCGTGCGTCTCAACCTCATCCACCGGTATGCGGTCGAGTTGGTGCGTCAAGGCCGCGACTGCATCGCGCTGCTCGAGCCTGTCGCACTCGACAAATCCGTGCCCAGACAAGCGCAGCTTCCGATCTTGGGGACGCTGGCGACGGCGTATGCGGGCGCCGGATCCTTCGACCGCGCCGAAGATACGATCGAGCGGGCGTTAAAACTCGTCGACGCGCAAACGTCCGACGAGACGCGCGCGCGCTTGCTGCAGCAAGCGTCGTACATCTATCAGTTCACACACCCCGACCGCGCCAGAAAGTATGCGGGTCTCGCGATCGAGCTTGCGGTCGCGCGCAACTTGTACGACGTCGCCGCGCGCGCCGCCAGCGTACAGTATGCGATCCTCTATAATGAAACGACCGATCCGATCGGATTGCTCGGCATTCTCGACAAACTCGGCGAGTATGCGCGCAAAGGCGGCAGCGAGCAAACCCGGCTCTACGGACTGATCGCCTCCTACGACCTGCAAGTCGAACGCGGCGAAGAATCCGCGCTCGAACAGCTCGACCGCGAACTCGCGCAAAGTCAAGCCGCGCTTCCGCTCGCAAGCAACGAGATGCTCGTCCCGGCACGGGCGCTGCGCGAAACGTGGTCGGGAAATTTCCGCGGCGCGTTCGCGTTGGTTCGCGAGAATCCGCACGTCCAGCGCAACGACGAGTTGCGCGCGGTCGCGGCATCCGTAGCGGCGCTCTGCGCGTTCGCCGCCGGCATGCCGGACGAAGGCGATGCGTTCGCGCACGAAGCCAACGAAGCGCTGCAGCGCATCAGCGGATCGAATATGCAGACGATTCGCGCGCGGCTGTTTCTCGCGCTGGCGGAGATGCAGCGCGGGCGCGATCAAGAAGCGCACCGCCATCTGTCGGCCGCCGAGAAAGCCGCCGCGCCGTCGATGGCGCAGCTTCGCGCATTCGCGCACGCCGTGCGCGTGGCGTACCGGGTCCGGCTCGCGCAGTCCGACGATGGATCATGGCCGGCCGCGCTCGAGCGTCTGCGTGCCGCGCACTTTGGCGGAATCGCGCGCATGCTGGCCGCTTTGCCCGCGAGCGGACCGGCCGCCGAAGGGTACAGTTCTCTCACGCCGGCGGAACGCGAGATACTGCAGCTGCTCGCGCTGGGCGGAAGCAGCAAGGACGTGGCCGCAAGAACGGGCCGCAGCCCACAGACCGTCGACACCCATATCCGGTCCATTTGCCGGAAGTTGGGGTGCAGCGGCCGCCGCGAGGCGGTCGCGTTAGCAACAAGCAGCGGCTGGGTAGAAACCTAGCCGACCGGGCACACGGAGTCTTTGCTTGCGCATACGTCTTTTTTGTTTTCTGACTTTCGCGGCGGTCTTGGCGGGATGCGCCGGTTCTTCACGTGCGCTCATACCCGCCGCACCCCAGAGTGCGGCCGCCCCCGGGATGACCAATTCGCCCAACCTGCTCTCGGACGGCACCGCAACCACCGCCGGAAACGGCGCGACGGGTCTCCCGGGCGGGAACGGCGCCACGGGCCTTCCGGGCGGAAACGGCGCGACGGGTCTTCCGGGCGGAAACGGCGCCACGGGGCTTCCGGGCGCCTTATTGGCGTGCTCGCCTGTAGCGATTTCAGGGCAAGCGTCATGCACGATTGCGGTCAACATCAACATCCCGCCGTTGAGCGATCTCGGCACTCCGTCGTCGCTGCTTCCTGGGCTCCACCCCGGCGATCTGCAGAACGCGTATAACCTTCCGTCCGCGCGGTCCGGCGGTACGGTGGCGATCGTCGATGCTTATGACGATCCGCTGGCCGAAACGGATCTCGCCATTTACCGCACCGCGTACGGCCTGCCCGGATGCCGCACGTCGAACGGCTGCTTCCGCAAACTCAATCAGCAGGGCGCAGCCGGATCGTACCCCCCGGCCAACGGCGCATGGGGCGAAGAGATTTCGCTCGACCTCGACGTCGTGTCGGCAGCATGTCCGAAATGTTCGATCGTGCTCGTCGAGGCAAACTCGGCGCAGATCGAGGACCTCGGCGCAGCCGTAGACACCGCAGCTTCGCTGGGCGTTTCGGCGATCAGCAACAGTTATTACGCGGCCGAATGGTCGGGAGAAAACACCGAGGACGTGCACTACCGTCACCCCGGCACTGCGATCACGGCAAGCTCGGGCGATCAAGCCGCGCCATTTTATCCGGCCGCCTCGCAGTACGTCACCGCCGTCGGCGGCACGACGCTTTCGGGCAGCGACGGCGCGTGGCACGAATCGCCGTGGGCGTACGGCGGCCAAGGCTGCTCCGCGTACATCGCCCGCCCGTCGTGGCAAAAAAATATCTGTAAGTCGCGCGCCACGGTCGACATGGCGGCGGTCGCCGATCCGCAAACCGGCGTCTCCATGTACGATTCGCTCGCCGGCGGCTGGCTGGTCGCGGGCGGCACGAGCATCGGCGCTCCGCTCATCGCTTCGGCTTACGCGCTCTCCGGCAATCCCGCCGGCCCGGCGTATTCCTACGCACACCGGGATCAGTTCAACGATGTCTCGCCGTCGGGATTCGATCTCGCGACGGGCCTCGGCTCTCCCAACGGCGTCGGCGGCTTCTAACTCTTAGAGCGAAGATAGCCGCGTCCCGATACGCGAGCTGCCGAGTCCCATTTCGCTTGGCCACGCGCTCGCTGCGGCATCCGGCCTCAGCTCACCCTGCTGACTGCAGACCGCTCCCGCCATCCGTGGCTCCGCGGTTGCAGTCAGACGACCTGCGCCGAAACGGGACTCGGCAGCTCGCGGTCCTGGCCGGGTCATCTTCGCTCGACTTTTAAGCTGCTTTAGGAACGAGCAGCTCGACTGCGTCGTAGACTCGGAACAGCCCGTCGAAGCCCGCCAGCGACAACAGCTTGCGCACGAAAGCCGAGTTCACCAGAATAACGGCGGGTTCGAGCATCTTCGCGGCGCGGTAAGCGCGCAGTTCGAGCAGCGCCGCAAGCAGCGTGTCGGTAACGTGACGCGCGCCGGACAGATTGATCACGATGTGCTCCGCCGTGTAGGCCGGCTCGAGGCTGGAATGGAGTTGATCGAGTTTGTACGAGTCCCACTCGCCCGGTACTGAAATCATCATGGCCCGAGGATAGGGCACTCCGCCCCGCGGGCGCTCTACCCTATTTTCGGTATATGAGCGCCGCCTTGCGACTCCTAGCCTGATGGTAAGGAGGAGCAATCCATGAAGAAACTTGCAGCCCTGGCCGTCGCTTCCGCATTGTTGGCGGCGTGCGGAGGGCATGGCGGCTCGATGCCGCCGATGGGATCCACGCCGCAGTCGGCATCGCAGATGGGCATGGGCACCACGAAATCAGCATCCATTATCGAAGCCCCCTCGGGCTGGGCCGGTACGAGCACGCAGGCGATTCCGGTCGCCAACGCGAGCGATTTGGGCGTCGCGAACGCCACCCAGTCGATTACGGTCCGCGTCGGCTTACAACTTCACAATATGAAGCAGCTGCAGTCGGAGATCGCCGCGGGCAATCAACTCGACGACGGCACCTTTATGGCGACGTACGCGCCGACCAGCTCGGACGTTTCGGCCGTGACGACGTATCTTCAAAGCCAAGGCTTCAGCAATATTACGGTCGCGCCGAATAATCTGATCGTCAGCGCGGACGGGTCGATTGCCAAAGCGCAAACTGCTTTCAATACGTCGATCCATTCGTTTTCCGGCGGTGGCACGTCGTTCATCGCGAACGTCGCTCCGGCGTTCGTTCCTACGTCGCTGTCGGGGATTGTCGTGGCGGTTCTCGGACTGAACAGTATGCAGGCGATGAAACCCACGCCGAAAGTGACGTCGTGCCAAGTCTTCGGCGTCTCGTCACCGTCGCAGCAGTGCCTGCGCTTCTACGATCCAGCGACGTTCCAAAAGGCGTACGACGCGACGGGCGTGCCGCCGGCCAATACCACACCGGTTGCGATCATGGCCGAAGGCGACGTGACGCAATCCATCTCGGATCTTCGGCTGAACGAGCAGAAGTTCGGGCTCCCGCAAGTGCCGGTCAACGTCGTACAGGTTGGGCTGGCGAGCCCCGACACCGCCGGTGACGGCGAGTGGACGCTCGACACGGTCTATTCCAGCGGAATCGCGCAGAATCTCAAAGCGCTCTACATCTACGACACGACCTCGCTGACGGATTCGGATATCGCCAACGAATACAACAGCTGGGTCACGCAGCGCAAAACCAAAATCGGCAACTCGTCGTTTGGCGGCTGCGAATTCTTCCCGTTCCTGGATGGTTCCATGGTTCTCGATGACGAGGTTCTGGCGCAGGGCGCGGCCGAGGGAATGACGATGTTCGTCTCCACCGGCGACAACGGCGGCTACTGCAATAACTTCGTCAACACCAACGGCGCGCCGGGCGGCGCACCGTTCACCGAGTATCCCGCATCTTCGCCGTACGTCGTTGCGGTCGGAGGCACGGACCTCTTCAGCAATACCGACGGTAGCTATCAGGGCGAAAGCTCGTGGGAAGCCGGCGGCGGCGGTTTAAGCCAATTCGAATATCCGCCGTACTGGGAACAGCAAACGCAAACCGTCAACGGCGCGGGAGCTCTGCTCTTCCGCGGACTCCCGGACATCGCGATGGATGCGTCGATCGAAACCGGCGCGGAAACGTGGGGCGG
The DNA here is from genome assembly GCA_003136355.1 of Vulcanimicrobiota bacterium. Lineage (GTDB taxonomy): Bacteria > Vulcanimicrobiota > Vulcanimicrobiia > Vulcanimicrobiales > Vulcanimicrobiaceae > Rubrimentiphilum. The sequence goes on from PLED01000082.1 coordinate 47,390, forward strand.
TCAAGCTGCAAACGGCGCTTGCACGCCGTGCGTAACGGGTGGAACGAGTTTGTCTTCGCCGCTCGCGGCGGGAAGCTGGGCGCGGTTCCAATCGTCGCACGGCAACCGGCTAGGATTTGCGGCTGCGCTCCTCTACCGCAACTTCCAGCAGCATAGCGCCGGGGCAACGCTCACCGGACCGCCTCCGACCGCGCCCTACGGCGGTTTCCACGACATTCTCGCGGGAACCAACGGACTCTACACGGCGGCACCCGGCTATGACTACACGACGGGACTGGGCAGTCTCGATCTCGCCGTGATGAATAGCCAAATCGGCAAGTAAGATCCCCAAAACGGGGCTGCAAGAAAGGGCGCCGCACGGAGAGAGCGGCGCCCTTTCATTTACGGCGATAGATTTATCGTTACAGTCTTTCCGTAAGGTTTGGGGCACGCGCTGCCGATGTAACGCGGACGGCCCGCGCCGTCATCGCCGTACTCGGCTTTCAAACAAGCCCCGGGACGAACTTTGAAAAGTGCCGAGCCCGATGCGTTGGTCGTCTCCGTTTCCAGACTGACGATGGAATAGGCGGCACCCATCGTGTACATCCGCACGAAGGCGTGCTTCGCGGGGCCACCGCTAGGGAGTTTGACCGTGACCGCAACCGTCGCGGCACTTGCCGCCGTGCACACGGCACCTCCAAGGAGAAGCGCCGCCGCCAAACTTGTCGCAAAAGGTTTCATGGCCATTCGAACCTCCCGTCTAGAGCTATTTATTGGGCAGTGGTTTTGCCGGATTCCCGGCGACACGCTGGCCCGCCGGAACATCTTTCGTGACAACCGAACCTGCGCCGGTCAGCGCTCCGTCGCCGATGGTGATCGGCGCGATGAGCGATGTGTTCGATCCGATCATGACGTCGCGCCCGATCACTGTCTTGTTCTTGCGCTTGCCGTCGTAGTTGCACGTGATCGTGCCGGCGCCGATGTTCGTCTCCTCGCCGATCTCCGCGTCCCCCAAATACGTGAGATGGCTTGCCTTCACGCCGCGCGCGAGTTTCGAGTTCTTGACCTCCACGAAGTTTCCGATGCGCACGTCTTGCGCGAGTTGGGAGTCGTCCCGAATGCGTGCGTAGGGCCCGATGCTGGTGCGGTCGCCGGCCCTCGAATCGAAGACCGAGCTTTCGTTCACGGTGACTTCGTCGCCGAGCCGTGCGTTCGAAAGATGCGAATTCGGACCAATCGCGCAACGCTCGCCGATCTCGGATAAGCGGCCGATCGAAGTATTCGGATAGATCACGGTGTCGCGCCCGATCTTCAACTCCGGTTCCAGCGATGTGCTGAGCGGATTGACGATCGTTACGCCGTCGCGCATATGCTGGGCGCAGAGGCGTATATTCATCTCTCTGCGCGCAAGCGCGAGGTCCGCGCGATCGTTGATGCCGATGACGTGAGCCGGGTTCGAGATTTCGACGGGCGCTACGCGCTTGCCCGAACGGACCAAATCGGCAACGGTGTCGGTGAGGTAATACTCTTTTTGCGCGTTATCGTTGCGCAGGCGGCCGACCGCATCGCGCAAGGCCGCTTCGTCGAACGCATAAATGCCTGCATTGACTTCGTCGATCTGTAATTCGCTCGCGCTGGCGTCGCGCGTCTCGACGATTCGTTCCACGCTGCCGTCGCGGCGGACGATCCGGCCGAAGTTTGAGGGCAGCGATACGCGTGCGGTCACCAGAGCCATAGCGCTGTTGCCGTCAGCCGCAGCAAGCACTGCGCTGAAGAGGCCGGCATCGACCAAGGGCATGTCGCCGCAAGCGATCAGCACGCGCCCCGATTCGTCCGGTTTCATCGCGTCCAGCGCGGTGCGTACGGCGTGCCCGGTACCGAGCTGCTCTTCTTGCAGAATCCCTGTCGCGCCGAATTCATCCATGCGCGCCTGCAGCTCGGCGTTCGTCACGACATACATCTCCGTGACGCCGGCCGCGCGCACCGCGTGCAGCACGTACCACAGCATCGGCCGGCCGCACACATCGTGCAATACCTTCGCCGTATCGCTCTTCATGCGCGTGCCTTTGCCCGCGGCCAGCACGATCGCGCGTATGCTCATTTCGCCCACTCTTTGAGTTCGGCTGACGAGACGCCCCCCAAAACTTCGAGTGCGATGCGCAGGCGTTCGCGCACGATATCGCGGCCAAGAATATCGATCGAATCGTAGAGCGGCACCGAGGTCGCGCTTCCTGTGATGGCGACGTAAAAGGGGCGCGTTACGTCGCGCAGTTTCACGTCCAGCCGCGCGGCGACGTCCTTTAACACAGCCTCGATATCCGAGGTCTGCCAGCTCGTCAGCGCGTCAAATCCCCAGCTCGCCAGCTGCAGCGCTTTGCGCAGCGAAACGTCGTCGAGTTTCGGCGTGCGCAGCTGCTCCGCGGTCACGGCGACCCGGCCTGCAAAAAAGAAGGCAAGCAGCGGCCCGAGGTCGCTCAAGCGTTCGATGCGCGGCTGTGCGAGCGCCGCGATGCGACGCAACCTGTCGGTCTCCAGGCCCCACGTTCCAGCCTTACTCATAAACGAGTCGAGATCGTTGCGCTCGCGCAAATAGCGTCCGTTCAGCCAATCGAGTTTGGTAACGTCGAAGACCGGACCGCCCAGTGAGATGTGCTCAAGCGCAAAGCGATCGGTCATCAGCGGCAGATCCATAATCTCTTCGCCCTCGGGCGGCATGACGCAGAGCAAACCCAAGAAGTTCAGCAACGCGTCGGGCAGATAGCCCATCGCCTTGTAAAACAATATACTGGTCGGATTCTTGCGTTTGCTGAGTTTGCTCTTGTCGGGATTGCGCAACAGCGGCAGGTGCAGCAGCTCCGGCGGCTCCCATCCAAAATACTGATAGAGCAGCAAATGCTTGGGCGCCGACGAGAGCCACTCTTCGCCGCGAAAGACGTGCGTGATCTCCATCAAGTGGTCGTCCACGACGTTGGCGAGATGATAGGTCGGCATGCCGTCGGATTTCATCAGCACTTGCATGTCGACGCTGCCCCATTCGATTTCAATCCGCCCGCGGCGCAGGTCGTTCACGACGCATACGCCCTCGGCCGGAACGCTCAACCGCACGACATACGGAATACCGGCAGCCTCTTTTTTCGCAACCTCATCTGCGCTCAAGCTCGTGCACAATCCGTCGTAACGCGACGGCAGTTTCGACGCGCGCTGCGCGGCGCGCATATCATCCAGCCGTTCCGGCGTGCAGAAACACTTGAAGGCATTACCGTCGGCAAGCAGCTTTTGTACGTGCTCGCGGTAGATCTCCGAACGCTCGCTCTGACGGTACGGTCCGTGCGGCCCGCCGACGTCGGGGCCTTCGTCCCAGCTCAAACCCAGCCAATGCAGCGAATCCAGAATCGCCTGCTCCGATTCGCGCGTGCTGCGCGCGCGATCCGTATCCTCGATGCGCAGCACGAACTTGCCGCCGTTTTTCTTGGCGAAACAGTAGTTGATCAGTGCGACGTAAGCCGTACCGACGTGCGGATCGCCGGTCGGCGACGGCGCGATACGCGTCCTAACGGTCAATCTTGCTCAGCCGTCACCCGACGAGTTCGCGGCGGTTGCCGCATTCACGCTGAACGAAATTGATGATGTTCGCGAGCGGAGCGCCGGGCGTGAATATTTCGCGCACACCGATGCGCTTGAGTTCTTCGGCGTCTTCGGGCGGAATGGTGCCGCCGCCGAAAAAGACGATGTCTTGCGCGTTCTGCGCTTTGAGCTGTTCGACGATCAGCGGGAACAGCGTCATGTGCGCGCCGCTGAGGATCGAGAGGCCGATGCCGTCGGCATCTTCTTGAATCGCCGTCTGCACGATCTGTTCGGGCGCTTGGAAGAGCCCGGTGTAAATCACTTCCATACCCGCGTCGCGCAGCGCGCGCGCGATCACCTTCGCGCCGCGATCGTGCCCGTCGAGTCCGGCTTTTGCGATGACGATGCGCAACGGTCTAGCCATGCGGCGGAGTTTCCTCGCGTTCGAGCTCGAGGCTTAAGCGCAGCGCTTCTTCGAGCTTCGCCATAACTTCTTTTAGTGTCGCTGCTTCGGCGGCGCGTTGTTCTTGCGTCAGCGCGGCCATTAGAATGCCACCTTCTCGGTGTAGCGTCCGTAGACGCCGGCCATCGCTTCGACGATTTCGCCTTCAGTGAGATACGCGTTCACGCAGTTGATCAAATGGGGCATGACGTTGTCGTTCGGATCCGCGCAGGCTTTCTTCAAGCGCTCGAGCGCCGTTCGCGCCGCCGCCTGATCGCGATTGCCACGGACGTCTGCAACCGAACGCGCCTGCTCGCGCTCCATCTCTACACCGATGCGCAGGAGTTCTATGTCTTGCCGCTCTTCGGGCTTTTCGAAAGCGTTCACGCCGACCAGAATGCGATCTTTCGTTTCGAGCGAGCGCTGATAACGGTAGCTCGCGTCGGCGATCTCGCGCTGGAAGAACCCGGCCTCGATCGCTTCGATCACGCCGCCGAATTCCTCGATGCGTTTGAAGTAGTCTTCGGCCTGACGCTCGAGCTCATTCGTGAGCGCTTCAATAAAATATGAGCCGCCGAGCGGGTCGACCACATTCGTCACGTTGGTTTCGTAGGCGAGGACCTGTTGCGTGCGCAGTGCGATCTCGGCCGCCTTTTCCGAGGGCAGCGCCAGCACTTCGTCCATCGAGTTGGTATGCAGCGATTGCGTGCCGCCGAGTACGGCGGCCAGCGCTTCATAGGCCACGCGAACGATATTGTTTTCGGGCTGCTGTGCGGTGGCACTGCAGCCGGCAGTCTGCGTATGGAAACGCATCTGCAGCGAGCGCGGATCCTTCGCGCCGTACCGGTCGCGCATGTGCCGCGCCCAAATGCGGCGCGCGGCCCGGAACTTGCAGATCTCTTCGAAGAAGTCGATGTGCGAGTTGAAGAAAAACGAAAGGCGCGGTGCAAACGAGTCGACGTCCATCCCCGCGCCGACGCAGGCTTCGACGTAGGCAAATCCGTCGGCGAGCGTAAAGGCCAGCTCTTGCGCGGCGGTCGATCCCGCTTCGCGAATGTGATAGCCGCTGATCGAGATCGTGTTCCAGCGCGGCATCTCGTCGCGGCAAAAACGGATCATGTCGACGATCAGCCGCATGTGCGGACGCGGCGGGAAGATCCATTCTTTCTGCGCGATGTATTCTTTGAGAATATCGGCTTGTACCGTTCCGCCGAGTTTGGAGCGCGGAGTGCCCTTCTTCTCGGCAGCGGCCACATAGAGCGCGAGCGCGATGCACGCCGGTCCGTTGATCGTCATCGACGTCGTGATGTCGCCCATATCGATGCCGTCAAAAAGCGTATCCATATCGGCGAGCGAGTCGATGGCGACTCCGCACTTGCCGACCTCGCCGCGCGCCTGCGGCGCGTCGGAGTCGTATCCCATCAGCGTCGGCATGTCGAACGCCACCGACAATCCGTGCTGGCCGTGCGATAGCAAGAAATGGTAACGCTCGTTGGTTTGCTTGGCGTTGCCGAAGCCCGCGAACTGGCGCATCGTCCACAGGCGGTCGCGGTACATGTTGGGATGGATGCCACGCGTGTACGGATAGATCGAGGGCCAGCTCAGATCGCGCGCCAGATCGAGCTCCACGTCTTGCGGTCCGTAGATCGTCTTTAAAGGAAGGTCGGAGATGGTGCGATCGACTGCACCGGAGCCGACGTCTTTCCGCCGCTTGCCCTTGGCGGAAGCGTTCTCCCAAATTTTTTCCTGCGCGCTGAAGTCGTTCTCCGGCTGCGCGCCCGGACTGGCCGGGCGTTCGATCATTTTTGCCAATGTGTCCTCGAATGGCGGGGTCTAAAGCCTTCCCCTAGGTGCCGTCGCAATCCCGGGCCGCTATCAGCGCCTGCTGGATCAGGCTCCGGCCTTGGCTGACCAGGGCCGCGTTGAGCTGGGAAAGCCTGTAGTACTTCAACACGCGCAAGCTGACGACGGCCGGCGGCTTGCTCGCCAAGCGCGGATCGTAATCGGCCGGCAGGGGCGGCGGAGTGTTAAACTGCGGCGCGGGAGCCGGCGTTGCGGCGTTCGGCATCGTGTCGTACCCCGGTGGTCCGGCGCCGGCCCCGGCGCTTGCCGCGTCGGAGGAACCGAAGGCGCTGCTGACCGTCTGCAGCACGTCGGTACCGTAGTTGTCGACGATCGTGCCATAGATCTCGGTGTAACGATCGGCGGTGGCGCGCTGGAGATCGACGATATTTTGCACGCGTTGCCGCATCGCGTCCACTTTGGGAACTTTACCAACCGGGTAGATCGCGTAAGACTCCTGTAAGAGTTCTTCGATCTGATGGATCGCACCGATCAAGTTCGTGCTTTCCTGATCGATCTTTGAAGCATAGAGCTGTACGCCGTCCTGCAGTTTGGTCTTTGAATATTTCGCGAGCTGCAGCTCGTCTTGCTTGATCGCCGCGGTCGAGGCGCGATACTGGCCCTGCATGCGCGCCAGCGGCAGCACGACCTTATGCAGCGTGCTGCACACCGGGCTCACGCGTTCTTGGATGATGGTCGGCGGCGGCTGAAATACCGGATACGGCTTTGGCGACGGAGTGGCCGCGGCGACAAGCGCAAGTACCAACGGTATCATTTCAGACGCCATCGCAATCGTGCGCCGCGATCAGCGCTTGCGCTTCGAGCGCGGGCCCTTCGCGCTGCATCAAAGTTTGGAGTTCCGGCGGTCGCGTCCATTTCAGACTACGCATCGCAAAGGCGGGAGGGGGCGAGCTAGCGAGCCTTCGATCCGTGTCGGGTGCAGTCGCCCGCTGAACCGGCTCGAGCGGATTCGGAGATGGCGCCGGCGTTGCGAACGGAACGATGTCCGTAGGAAGCGACGGCGGCGTTCCATGCTCGTCGGGACGTTCCCCAACCATTGTATTTAGTCCATTCTCAATGCCGCTTACCGAATCGTTGTCGACCATTGCTGCATATGTGGCCAGGCTGTAGTTTATCGCAACGCGCTCCAGATCGACAACGTTTTGCACACGCTGGCGCAGAGCGTCGACCTTCGAATTGGTTCCCTGTGGATACATCGCATATGATTTGATGAGCAGCTGATCAAAGTCGGTTAGCTGCTGAAGAATAGCCATGTGCAACGTGTCTAGTCGCGACGCATACAGAAAAGCGCCGTCACCCAGGCGGGTGTTGCGACTCTTCGAGAGGTTACTCCGCGCCACGCGAATAGCATCCATAATAGGTTTATCTTTTAGATTCATTTCCGCGAGCGGCAGCACCAGCTGATGCAGTGTCGAGCATACCGGACTCACCCGCTCGCGAATGATCGTGGGCGGCGGCGAGGCCGTTGCCGCAGCGAGTACGAGCGATCCAAGCAGCGCGATCACGTCAGGCCTTTGACCGACGCGCGGACGTGCGGCGCGCGAGCCGGCTCGTCGGAGACTTCAGATGAAATGCCGAACGCACCGAGGACACGTTCGGCGGCCGCATACGGATCGACTCCGGCCGCCAGTTCACTTCCCAGCTGGCGATCCAGTTTGCGTTCGAGCTGCCCGAGCGCCAATTGCCGGACCTGGTGCGCGAATGCTTCGCGCCGCTTCTCATCGAGCTCGCCCGATTCGCGCAGGTAGGCAACATGCCGCTCGACGCCCGCCCAAAGCTCGTCGATGCCGTCGCCGCTTGTTGCTTGCGTCATGATCAGCTCGGGCACCCAGCCGCTGAAATCGAGCATTTCCATCATCGAACGAATCTCGTGCTTGAGTTGATTCGCCATCGGGTGATCCTTCTTGTTGACCACAAAAATGTCGGCGATCTCCAGTATCCCGGCTTTGAGCACTTGAATGCTGTCGCCGCTGCCCGGCTGCAAAGCGACAATCGTTGTTTGCACAAGCTCGGCGATTTCGATCTCGGATTGCCCCACGCCGACGGTTTCGATGATGACGACGTCCATGCCGAATGCATCCATCAGCAGCACGGCGTCGGCCGTCGCTCCGGAAAGGCCGCCCAGGTGGCCGCGGCTGGCCATCGACCGGATAAAAACTTCGCTGTCCGTAAAGTGTTCCGTCAGTCGAATGCGATCGCCCAATAACGCCCCGTGCGAAAACGGAGAACTCGGATCCACCGACACGACGCCGACGCTCTTGCCGAGCGACCGGACTTTGCGAACGAGCGCGTTACCAAGCGTGGATTTGCCGACGCCGGGCGGCCCCGTCAGACCGATGGTCAGCGCGCGTCCCGTCTGCGAAAAAAGATGGCGCACGAGCTCCGCTCCCCGGCCGGACTCCGCGCGGCTGATCGCGCGCGCCAGCGCGCGTGGGGAACGGGCGCGGAATTGCCGCAAGAGGTCGGAGTGATCGCCTGGATTGCCCACGTTCGAAGGATTGCCGCCGCGCTGACGGTTGTCCTTGCCTTATGCGGTGTGCCCGCGCACGCGCAAACCCTGATCGTTCCGCTAACCGGGCATCGCGCGCGCACAATCGAACCGGCCTCGCTTTTCCATACGCTCTTCTCAGATTTTTTCAGCGAACGCGACGGTACGACGTACGTGCAAACCGGCGACATTCCCGCGATGTGGCTGCGCGACTCGTCCGCGCAGACGATTCCCTACGTGCGGTTCGTTCCGGGATATCCGATTCTCGCGGTGCGGCTGCTCGGCGTTATCGAGCGCAACGCGCGCAACGTGGCCGTCGATCCATACGCGAACGCGTTCACAGCGGACTACCATATCTGGGAGCGCAAATGGGAAGCGGATTCGCTCGCATGGCCCGTGCTGCTGGCGTGGGTGGTCCGGCAGCAAACCGGCACGCGCGCAATCTTCAGCAATGCGTTCCACCGCGAACTGCGCGCGAGCGTGGATACGTGGCGGTGCGAGCAGCTGCATGCGAACTGCAGCCGCTATCACACCGAGCTGCAAACCGGAGCGTTTAATCCGGGAACCGGAATGATTTGGACCGCCTACCGTCCCTCCGACGACGCCGTCCGCTATCATTTCAATATACCGCAGGAAGCGATCGCGGCGACCGCTCTGCGCGTCATCGCAACGCTCGCCGTCGATGGATACGGCGACCGCAATCTCGCAAACGAAGCGAACGCGATGTCGGCGCAGGTTGAAGACGGCATCGAACTTTACGGACGGGCTTGGCGGCCCGAACTGGGCGGCTGGGTCTACGCTTATGAAACCGACGGCAACGGCGCGCAGCTCTTTGCCGACGACGCCAACATTCCGAACCTCACGGCGATGCCGTACATCGGATGGTCGTCGTCTTCGGATCCCGTCTATTTGAACACGCGTGCGTTCGCGCTTTCCTCCGGCAATCCGTGGTACTACAAAGGACTCTACGCTTCGGGATTGGGCAGCGAACACACGCCGGCCGGATACGTGTGGCCGCTGGGCATCATCGGACGAGCGCTGACCGCGACGTCGTCGCAAGAGATCGCGGCGAGCGTAACGACGCTGGCCGAAACCGACAGCAAAGACGGTCTCATCCACGAGAGCTTTAACGCAAACGCGTACTGGGCGTTTACGCGCGCCGAATTCGGTTGGGCGAACGCCCTCTACGCCGAGCTGCTGTTTCGCACGCTGGCCGGATTTTCGGCCGCGCCGCTAACGGGCGCCGGTACTCCGGTCATTCCGTTTGAAGCGCTCAGCGGAACGCCGGCGATCGTGAGCGCGCCGGGCATTCAGATCTATAACACGACGCTGATCTACGGCGCGCTGGATCGCTTGTTGATCGAAGCGAACGGCCGAACGATCGTGCCGGGAGCGCCTGCGATGATCATGATCCGAAGCGCCGGCAGCGCTCCGCGTACTGCGTCAAAGCGCTCGCAAAATCGTTCTCGCTGAACTCCGGCCACATCACGGGCAGCGTCAGCAGCTCCGTGTACGCGAGTTGGAAGAGAAGAAAATTGGAGACGCGGAAGTCGCCGCCCGTGCGGATCAGCAGGTCGGGATCGGGCTGGCGCGGAGCGTAGAAGCGGCGGCGCAAAGCGGATTCGTCAACATCACGCGCGCGTAGACTCCCGGATTCGACGTCATCGGCAATCGCCCGCACCGCGCGGACGATCTCGGCGCGTCCGCTGTAATTCAGCGCGAGATTCAGCGTCAGCCGCCGGTTGTGCTCCGTTGCGCGCACGAGCCTCTCGATCGCGCAACGCGCGGGACGGGGAAATTCGGCGATGTCGCCGACGACTTGGACGGCAACGCCTTGCCTGCGAAGTGCGGCGAGCTCGGTTCGCGCAAAGATCGCGCACAGCTGCATGAGGGCGCGCACTTCGGATGGATCGCGCGCCCAATTCTCCGTTGAGAAACCATAAACGGTCAGTACTTTCACGCCGGTCGCCAGCGCGGCGCGGACCGTGGCGCGCAGCGCGCCGACTCCGCGGCGGTAGCCTTCGGCTGCCGGCAACCCGCGACTCCTGGCCCAACGGCGGTTGCCGTCCATGATGACGGCTACGTGGACGGGGAGCGCATCTTGAACCGGAGCGTGCATTGCCACATTTACTTTGTACCACAAAGTAAATGACCCGGGCAAGCGGGACCGGCCTTCCCGGACGCTAACCATACCGCCCTCATGGACCTTGGGTATTGTAGATTCGCGACGGTCTCGGGCGATCGCGTCGCATTCGTCTGCGAAGACGACGTCTGGATCGCTCCGCTGGCGGGCGGCGCCGCGGTCCGTCTCACCGCGACCCCCGGCGCATGCAGCACGCCGCGCTTCGCACCTGACGGCGCGCAGATCGCCTTCGTCGCTACCGACGAGGGCAACGCGGAAGTCTACGTCGTGCCGGCGGCCGGCGGGAAACCGCGGCGGCTGACGTTCCTTGGCGGAACGCTGACCACGGTCAGCGGATGGACGCCCGACGGTTCGGAGATTCTCTTTGTTTCGAATCCGAACGCTTGGTACGAACGTGACACGCGCGGCTTTGCCGTACCGGCCTCCGGCGGAACGCCGCGTCCGCTCGGCCTCGGACACATGCGCGCGATTTCTCCCGGACCCGGAACGCGGATCGCGATCGGGCGTAACGCCGACGATCCGGCGCGCTGGAAACGATACCACGGCGGAACTTCCGGCGAAATTTGGATCGATGCGGCCGGCGAAGGCGAATTCGAACATCTCGCGCTGCCCGACGGCAATCCCGTTTGGCCGATGTGGATCGGCGACCGGATCTATTTCGCCGCAGATCACGAAGGCCTGGGCAACATCTATTCTTGCGCGTTGGACGGCAGCGACGTGCAGAGGCACACGCATCACGGCGAATACTACGCGCGCTTTCCGTCGACCGACGGATCGCGCATCGTCTACACCGCGGGCGGAGCGCTCTTCTGCTACGACGTCAAGACAGGCGAATCGCACGAAGTTGAGGTCACCATGCCGTCGGCAGCCTCGCAAACCGTGCGCAAGTTTTTACCGGGAACGCACACGCTCGACGAGTTCGCGCCCTCTCCCGACGGCACCAAACTCGCAGTTATCGCGCGGGGGCAGCCGTTCACCATGCCGTTCTGGGAAGAAGCGCCCGTGGGACACGGCGCCGGCAGCGCGGTGCGTTACCGTTGCATCGCCTGGTTGAACGACGGGCGCTTCGCGACGACCACGGACGTCAACGGCTTCGAGCAGATCGCCGTGCATGAGGTCGACGGATCGAAAGAACCGGTTTTGGTAACGACGGGCGACATCGGGCGCGTCACCGAGCTCGTTGCTTCGTCCGTCAAGGACATCGTCGCGTTTGCGAACCATCGTTACGAACTGATCGCAGTCGACTTGCGCGACGGCGCGCCGCGCGTGCTCGACAAGAGTGTGGGGAACCGCGTCACCGGCCTCGCGTTTTCACCCGACGGCCGCTATCTCGCCTATGCGTGGTCGCCGCTCGATCAAGCCGTCTCGATCATTCGCGTCGTCAAATTGAAGTCGGGCGAGATTCACGACGTCACACCGCAGCTGCGCGCCGATCAAAATCCGGCGTGGGATCCCGAAGGCCGGTACCTGTACTTCATCTCCACGCGCGACTTCGATCCGGTTTACGACGCGCTGCAGTTCGACTTGAGCTTTCCGCAAGCGCAACGGCCGTTCGTCACGACGCTGCGCGCCGACGTGCCCAATCCCTTCACGCCGACGCCCAAGCCCGTTCACCGCGACCTCGATCACGATCGCGACGGACCGGAGAAAAAGAAAGACTCGGGGCCGCCGCGGCTTGAGATCGATTTTGACGGAATACAGGGCCGGATCTTGGCTTTCCCGGTGGACGAAGGCGAGTACGATCAGATCGTAGCCGTCCGTAACCGCGTGCTGTTCACCAAATTCGAAGTGCGCGGCATCAAGCCGCAGTCGCGTTCGTGGGACGAAGAGGACGCGGCCGGAACGCTGATGGCCTACGATTTTGAAACGCAGCGTGCCGCGACCGTGGCGACTGACGTCTGCGAGATCGCTCTCGCGGCCGATCACCACACGCTGCTCTACCGCTCGCACGAGAAGCTGCGCGCGATCGATGCGCTCGCCGAACTGCCCGACGATCACGACGATCCCAAACCGCCGTCCGAACCGGGACGCAAGAGCGGCTGGATCGATCTGGATCGCATCAGCGTCGAAATCGAACCGCGCGCAGAATGGCGGCAGATGTATCGCGAAGCGTGGCGGCTGCAAACCGAGCACTACTGGCTCGAAGACATGGCCGACATTGACTGGGATCGCGTACGCGACCGTTACGAAGCCGTGCTTCCGCGCGTGCGCACGCGCGCCGAACTCTCGGATCTCATCTGGGAGATGCATGGGGAGCTCGGCACGTCGCACGCCTATGAATACGGTGGCGACCTTCGTGAGCCGCCCCAATACCGCCGCGGCTTTTTAGGCGCCGACTACATCTACGACGACGCCGCGGGCGGCTGGCGCATCACGCACATCCTGCGCGGCGACTCTTGGAATCCGCAAAGCGATTCGCCGCTGGCCGAGCCCGGCCTGAACGTTCGCGAAGGCGACGTGCTCGCCGCAATCGGCGGAAAGAAACTCGACCGGGAGTTCGGACCGGACCACGCGCTGGTCAACGCCGCGGGCCGCGAGGTCAGCGTCGTCATTCGTTCCGGATCGCAAGAGCGCCCCGTCACCGCCAAAGCGCTTGCAAGCGAACAGAGCTTGCGTTACCGCGCATGGGTGGACGCGCAGCGGAAGTACGTCCATGAAGCGACCGGCGAGAAGATCGGCTACGTGCACATTCCCGATATGGGACCGTGGGGATTTTCGGAGTTTCACCGCGGCTATCTTTCTGAATTCGATCGCAGCGGACTGATCGTGGACGTGCGGTACAATCGCGGAGGTCACGTTTCGCCGCTGCTGCTCGAAAAGCTCGCGCGCAAACGCGTAGGTTACGACATCGCGCGTTACAGCCAAAAACCGTTTCCCTACCCACCCGAGTCGGTCGCCGGCCCGCTCGTCGCGATCACCAATCAGTTTGCGGGATCGGACGGCGACATCTTCAGCCACTGCTTCAAACTCTACAAACTCGGCCCGCTGGTCGGAAAGCGCACGTGGGGCGGTGTGGTCGGCATCAATCCGTATCACCGTCTGGTGGACGGCACGATCACCACGCAGCCGGAGTTTTCGTTCTGGTTCAAAGACGTCGGCTGGCGCGTCGAAAACTACGGAACCGATCCCGACTACGACGTGGATATTGCCCCGCACCATTACCGCGAAGGCAAAGATCCACAGCTCGACTTCGCGATCCGGCTCGTCATGACGGCGGCTGAAAACTTCCACGAAACCTACCCGGATTTGGCCACGAGAACGTCACTTTCGCTGCCGGCTCTGCCGTAAGCTAGTCCTTTCCGTTTCCCATCGGAACAAATTTCAGACGCTGCAGCAGCGTCCTGTCTCGCGTGACAAAGTCGATAAAACCGGCGACCTGCGCGCTCGGTTGTCCGTTTGTATACATGTGCTCGTAAGACCAATACGGGTAGTTCTTGAGCCCGGCTTGAGCCGCGCCGATGCCGTTAATGGACAGAACTGTCTGCGAGCCGGGTTGGACGTATGCTAGGCCGAGATATGAAATAGCGCCCGGCGTCTGGGCGACCATGGCGGACACCGTTCCCGAAGAATCTTGCGTCAAGCCGCTCTCCGAAGGTTCGTGACCGCCCAATATTTTGCTTACCAGCACTGCGCGCGTGCCCGAGCTGCGCGGCCGGTTAATGACGGTGATCGTTCCGGCGTGCCCGCCGGCTTGGTTCCAGTTCGTAATCTTTCCACTGAAGATATCGCGCAGCTGCGCGGTCGTGAGGTTCTTGACGCCGGTTTGCGGATTGACGACGATGCCGAAAATCACAATGGCCACCTTGTGATCGACTAAACTGGGTTCGTTCTGCCCGGGAATATCGGAGTCACCGATGTCGACCGCGCGCTGCGCGACCTGCGTAATGCCGACGCGCGATCCGCCGCCCGCGACGCTGATCTTGACATTCGGGTGCGCGTTTTGATAATCGACGGCCGCCTGCTTCACCAGAGGCAACAGCGCGGTCGAGCCGGAGATTGAGATCGAGCCTGGGTTGCCGGCCGTGCCCGACGGGCTGCCGGACTGCGAGGAGCACGCCGCAAGCAGCAGCGCGAGAGCGGCGATCAACGTTCTATGCGTCATCGAGCGTTGGTACTTGATCGTCATCGCGGGACCTTCATCGTTTGGCGGATGAACTGCATGAGCACCGGATAGACGATATCGATTCGCGGAGTTGCATTTTGCGGATCGATGATGTCGTGGTTTGACGGAAGATCGGTAAAGCGGTAGGCCTGCGTGAACTCCCGGCGGTAGCGCTGCCATGCCAGCCCGACGCTGTCGGCGGCGTGATTATTGACGGCCGGATCGCGCTCGTTGGTAAGGATCGTCGCGCGGCCTCCCGCAAACGGTGTGGCGCGCGAGGCATCCCACACATCGTCTCCGATCAGCAAACACTCTCCGAGCGCGTGCGTGGAAAATCGCGGGTATCCGGTCGGCGGCATGATGTTTTCTTTGTTGCGCGGATCCCACCAGACGAAAGCGTTGGGCAGTTTGCGCATGGCGGCGCCGGCGAGCCGGCTCACCGGGTACGCGAGTTTCAGCAGCGCGAAGACCGGGCTCACGGCGATCGCATGCGCGACGTCGGATCGGTGCTGCGCGAAATACGCGCACAGTAATCCGCTCGTCGAAATGCCGAGGACGCAGACGCGTTCGCCCAAGCCGCACGCGATGTCGACGGCCTCGGTCGCCGACGAGAGCAACATCTCGGCCGTGAGATTCGCCAGACGCGTCGTCATGCGATCGCGATCGCCTTGCTCGGGAAGCCGCGGCACGAAGACGTTCGCGCCGAGCTCGCGCACGAGCGGAGCAAATTTCACGTACTGGCCCGGATGATTTGTGATGCCGTGCAGCAGCACGACGGCCAGCTGTGCGCGGTCGCCGGTGTCGTACAGTTGAGTGTATGCCTCGGGCAGAATGCGCGGATCGCGATCGAGCGCTTTGAACCTATCGGCGCGTTCCTTGGCCTCCAAATACGATCGCGCCGGCGAGGCAGAAACGGTCAGCGGCATTTGGCATACCTGAAACATGTCGCGACGTGGTCGTTGACCATGCCAACCGCCTGCATGAACGAATAGCAGATCGTCGATCCGACGAACGTGAAGCCGCGCTTGCGCAAATCGGCGCTGAGCTCGTCGGATTGCTTACTTGTAGCCGGCAATCGCGAGCGCGCGGTCCGTCTGGCGCAGAGCGATTTTCCGCCCACAAAGGACCACACATACGCGTCGAAGCTGCCGAACTCGCGCTGCACGCGCAGGAAGGCCTTTGCATTTTTTACGGCTCCGCGCACTTTCAAGCGGTTGCGGACGATCCCCGGATTCTTCAGAATGCTTTGCACTTTCGCTTCGCTGAATTTCGCCACGCGGCTCGGGTCGAAGTTTGCGAAGAGCTTTCGGTAGGCATCGCGCTTGGCCAAAATCGTGTTCCAACTCAGGCCGGCCTGCGCGCCCTCGAGCAGTAAAAACTCGAAGTGGACGCGATCGTCATGCACGGGAACGCCCCATTCGCGATCGTGGTAAGCGATCGAAGCTTCGGTGACGGCCCACGCACAGCGCCTTGGGGAATCAGCCATCTATCAAGTCTACCAGACGCGGCTGCAGGCGCAGCGCGATGTCGGGATAGCGTTTGGGTTCGATCACGTCGTGCGCGAACGGCAAGTCGCGAAAACGCTCGACGCGCACGTTCGCGCCGTGGGCCTTCCAAAGATCGGCGAGCTTGACTGCGGCGCGATTGCTGACGGCGGGCTCGCGAACGTTTATCGCCACGATCAATTCTTTGGCGGCGGGCGGCCCGGCGCGCGCGGCAGCCATCAGTTCGTAGGCGAGTTTCAGACCTTCCGCGAGCGCGTGCGTTGAGTACCGAGGATACCCGTGCGCAGGCAGTTGTTTTTCGCGCAGCCACGGATCCCACCAGAAGAAACGGTTCGGAAAATGGAGCGCCATCCGCGACGCGAGTTCGCCCCAACGCGTCGGCATCCAGATGAATCCTAAAAACGGGACGATCGCCACGGCTTTGTGCAGCGGTTCGACTTGGCCCGCGCACGCGGTCAGCAAACCGCCCAAAGAAAAGCCCGCAACGCTCACCTCTTCACCTAAGCCGCGCGCGACTTCGAGCGAGTCGCGCAGGCACGCTTTTAGCTGTTCGGCCGTCATGCCGGCGAGCGCGCGCGACATGCGATCTTCGCGCCCGTGCTGCGGAAGGCGCGGAACGAATACGTTGTGACCGCGTTCGTGAAGCGCGCGCGCGATGCCGATCATCTGCGGCGGGCTGGCGCTCAACCCGTGAAATAATACGATCGCGCGCGGGGTGCGGTGGCCGTGATCGAAAACGAGCGAACGCCCGAGCTCGCCGATGCCGGCGCCATCGCGAGAACGGAAACGCGCGATTCCCTCTTGCGCGCTACGGTACGATGCATCATTCATGAAGAAAGAGGGAACGCTCTTAAAGCGGACGGAACCGCATTCCTACAATGCACGACATCGATCGCAACGCTGCGGCTTTCATCGAACTCGAAGACCGCTACGGCGCCCATAATTACCAGCCGCTCGATCTCGTCGTCGAGCGGGCAGAGGGCGTTTGGCTCTACGACGGTGCCGGAAAACGTTACCTCGATTGCGTGAGCGCATACTCGGCGGTCAACCAAGGGCATTGCCACCCGCGCATCCGCGCCGCGCTCGAAGAGCAAGCCAAAAAAGTTACATTGACGTCGCGCGCGATGCGCAACGATCGCTTAGGACCGTTTCTCGCGCGCCTGACGGAGTTCTGCGGATACGAGTCGGCGCTGCCGATGAACACGGGCGTCGAAGCGGTGGAGACCGCCATCAAACTCGCGCGGCGCTATGCATACGAAATCAAACGCGTCGCGCCCGACCGCGCCGAAATCATCGTCTTCGCCAATAACTTTCACGGACGCACCACCGCCGCGATCAGCGCGAGCACGACCGAACAATACCGTCACGACTTTGGACCGTTCATGCCCGGATTCGTCGCCGTTCCCTACGGCGACTACGATGCGTTGACGGCGGCGATCAACGAACGCACGTGCGCGATCCTCGTCGAACCGATCCAGGGCGAGGGCGGCGTGATCGTCCCACCGCCGGATTTTTTGAAACGCGCTTGGGGTTTGTGCCGCGAACATCGCGTGCTGTTCATGGCGGACGAAATTCAGACCGGGCTCGGGCGCACCGGCGATCTGTTCGCATGCGATCACGACGGAATTAAACCGGACATCATGATCGTGGGAAAAGCTCTGGGCGGCGGATACTATCCCGTCTCCGCGATGCTTGCAAGCCGCGACCTGATGAAACTCTTCGGCCCGGGCGATCACGGCAGCACGTTCGGCGGTAATCCCTTGGCGTGCGCGGTCGGACTGGCTTCGCTCGACGTGATCGAAGGCGAGAATCTCCCCGCTCGTGCGCGATATGCGGGAGCGCGGCTGATGCGCGGATTGCGCGAGCTCGCATCGCCGGCAACCGAAGAGATTCGCGGACGCGGACTGTTGATTGGACTCCAACTCACCGTGCCGGCGCGGCGCGTAGCCGAACTGCTGATGGAACGCGGCGTCGTCGCCAAAGACACGCACGAAGACGTGCTGCGCATCGCTCCGCCGCTGGTCATCGAAGACGCCGAGATCGATCTTTTGCTGACGGCGATGGACGGCGCGCTTAAGGCAGCTCTTTAAACGACTGCTTGAGCCTGAATTCGCTGGCGGGATATTTCGCGCGCAGCATCGCCCATTGGTGCAGGAGCTCGTTGCCTTCCGGATCGCGCCGGTAGCGCGTGACTCCAAGATAATATTGCGCTTCGGGCGCCGCTAGTGTGGTTGGGAATCGCTTGAGTACCTCGACGTAAGATTCTTCGGCTTTATCGAATGCGCGCAAGCGCAAGTGCGCCTGTCCGATACTTACGAGCGCGCGCGCCACGAATTCGGCCGGCGGCAAGTACCCTTGCCATTCTTGGAACACGTCGCCATCGTCATTGAGGATGCGAATGTCGGGCGTCCAGATGTGGTGGTATCGCTTGAGCAGCGATTCATTTTCCGGTTTGGAGTTATCGATCTGAACCGGTACGCAACGGTTCACGATCTCGGAGACGAACGTTTCGGGATACGTCACGGTATCCAGCGCTTGGCATCCCCCTCAACCAGGGTTGAACACGTCGAAGAACACCAGCTTCGAATCGCGCTTGGCTTCTTTCAGTGCGTCGTCAAAATTGTTGCGCCAAGAAATCATGCTTCTCTCTTTCCCCCGCAGGAGCTAGGCTACCCCCACGTTCACCCCACGCGTGGATCAATGTAATCACGACGCTCAGCTGCTGCACTCGGCGCCGCGTCGGCTGCCGCCAGCGCGGTACAAGACATTGCATGGCGTCCCGGAGGCGCTCGTTTCCGTAACGGTCGATGCCAAAGGCCAGGTGCTTGCCGCGAAAATTGTGCAGCCGGCCGGTGCTCTGGACCTCGATGTAGCAGCGCTTGAGTCGGCGCGATCCTCGACGTACGCGCCAGCAGTGCAGAGCTGCAAAGCCACCGGCGGAACGTTCGGAATTACGATCGATTTTCAACCGAATGACTACGCCTGCAATCACGACGCCTTTGTGCTAAGCCAAGGTAGCCCGCCCATGCCCGACGACGTTACTCGAACGGCCGGTGGAAAGGCAACTGCGATCGTACACGTGATTGTTGCGCCAAACGGAACCGTGGGCAGCGATGCGCTGACGACATCTACCGGCAATCCCAATCTGGACGCCGCCGCGCTTCAGGCCGCGCGCCAAAGTACATACTCGCCAAAGGTAGTCGATTGCCACGCGGTGCCAGGCGACTACTTTTTCAAAGTCATCTTTGACCCAAACCAGTAACGCAGCTGAATTCCGGGTACAGGTATCCCATGGAACAAGGTTCGCTCCCGACGCTGCCCGCGTATCCGATTAAGGAACGCCTGGAGATCAACGGCGTCAACGTGCTGCTGCTCAACGTCCCGCCCGAGCAAGCGTATCCTCAGAACCTCTTCGGGGTAAGCGAAAAAGGCGACGTGCTCTGGCAGGTCGAGCCGCGGTCTTCGAGTACGCCAAATTCGCGCTACACGTCGATCCGCGACGAGGTCGGCGTGATCGTCGCGCGCACCGAAGACAAGATGCAGCGCAAGGTCGATCCCAAGACCGGCAAAGTTCTGGCGGAGGAGCAGGCGGCCGACTAGCGGTTGTCCTAACGTCGGCTTATGCCGGCCTTTCGGCGCCTGCCCGTTTTTCTATTGGCAGCCGCGGCTTCTATCGCCGCGGCATGCGGCGGCACGACAACGACCGTGCTGCAGCAAGTCGCCGTTCCGGCGACGGCGATTCCTATTCCGACGGTAACATCGCAATCGAGCTTCACGGTCGTACAAACCGCTGACTTAAGCGCGACGACGAATCTTCCGGTCGCGGGCGGCTACAGCGGAACGCTGCAGGTGGGCGGCACGATCCAGCAATACGCGCAAGTGACGCAAACGCTGCAAAACACGGCGCCTTCGAGCGTCGCGCCACTTTCGATGAAACCGCAAGACGGGGGTGCGCACCCGATGGACGTCTCTCCCGCGCAAGTGCTCTTCTATTACGGATTGCTCTTCGATGCGCGCACGCCGGCGTATGTGTCTCCGCTTCCCTCGCCCACGGATCCGCCGAACGCGCCGGTCACGCTGACGGTGCAAGTGCCGGCGGCCGTCTTTTTGCAGAATGTCACGTATTATTTGGCGCTTTACGATCCGCAGCGGCCGTCGTTAGGGTGGCAGCAGAAATTTGCGGGTCCCGCGACGGTGAGCGGAACGACGCTGACATTTACCGGCGCTTATACCTTTAACCGCTACGAACAATACTGGCTCGGAATCTACGCGGTAAGCCCGCAAGCGCCGCCACCGACGCCCGCGCCGGCGATCTCGCCCGTCGCCTCGCCATCGCCGGGCCCGAACTCGATCGTCGCGATACAAGCTATGATGGGGCTAAACTTCGCGTGCTCGGGAACGCCGTGCGCGACCGGCCCGATCGCCCCGCCGACGCAGGGACCGGCGACGTACACTATACAGACGGGCGTTACCGCGCCTTCGATCAGCGGCAACGCGACGCAGCTAACGGTTTTTCCGCTGACGTCACAACCGAGCGACGTCCTCTACTATACGCCGCCGCTCGCCGACGCGCCGCTGACGACCAACGCGATCTGGGACTTCTATTACTATATCGATCAGCCGGTGTGGGCGACACCGAGTCCACGGCCGACGTCCACGCCCGAGCCGGCCGCCCCGACCATTATGATGGCGCTCGAGTTCGATTTCAACATGGGCATGCCGAACTATGCATACAACTTTTCATCGCAGTGCTTGATCTTGGACAGCGCGAACGGCGGCCCGGTTTGGCAGATTTGGGGAGGCGGATCGCAAGGCTGGATCGATTCGGGATTGCCATGCGACCCCGCCAGCTTTACGCCCAACGTTTGGCACCACCTCACGTGGGTCTACCGCATCCATCCCGAAACACTACAAACCGAGTACGACACCTTGACGATCGACGGCACCACCGTTACGGTGCCGGCCGCGAATGCGCTCCATCCGGTGCAACCGCGCGTGGAAACCAAGACGTTTCTGGAAGTGCAGTTTCAACAAGACATGCATAAAGCGCTGGTGCCGACGCCGCCTCCGTTCAAGGAATGGGTTGACAACGTCACGCTGACGTACTGGTGAACGCGCGCGCGTTTTGCTGGGCGGCAGCTATGCTCGCAGCCGGATGTAATGGTGCCGCGAGCGGCGGAATTCCGCCGGCTGTTCCTTCCACGAGCGGCACGGCCGCAATCTTTGTTGCCAATGTGCGCCTTTCGAACGTCATGCGGTTTGCAGCCAATGCCAACGGCCCCGCAGCCCCGACGGTTACCGTTCAAGGCGGATTGACTCCCAACGCGATGGCGTTCGATGCGGCGGGAAATCTTTACGTGGCGGGCAGCAACAACGCCATCAGCGTGTATGCGCCGTTCGCCTCACAAGCTTTCAAAACGATCTCGAACGCGCAAATATGCCGGCTCGGCGGCATCGCCGTCGACGCGTCGGGGTCCGTGTACGCGTCGGATCCGATCTGCGATCAGATCGTCAAACTCGTGCCGCAATCGGGCGGAACATATTCGCTCGCCTGGTTCATCGTGGGTACACATACCAAACTTTCTGGTCCGTCGGGCGTCGCACTCGATCAGACCGGCCACGTTTTTGCGCTCGATCAGCCGGACTCCGTGAACACCGCACCGCCGGCGGTTACCGAATATGACCCCTCCGGCGCTTCCGGCCAAAGCGATCTCACGCCGATCGCAACCATCACCGGCGGAAGTTTTCCCACCGACGTTCGCGGATTGGGGGTCGATGCCGACAGTGACGTCTTTGTGGCGAACGCGGCGCAGGTCCAAGAATACGTTACCGGCAGCGGCGGTTATCATCTTGCGGGTTCCATCGATAGCTCAAATCTGTGCGGCATCGAATCGATCGCCACGGGAACGGACGGGAAAAACCGTTACGTGCTCACCGCAAAC
Organism: Vulcanimicrobiota bacterium; assembly: GCA_003136355.1. Lineage (GTDB taxonomy): Bacteria > Vulcanimicrobiota > Vulcanimicrobiia > Vulcanimicrobiales > Vulcanimicrobiaceae > Rubrimentiphilum. Next base: position 69,418 of record PLED01000082.1, read on the forward strand.
AGCTGCGGACCGTCGAGCGCCGGCAACGGAACGCTGACGATGTTCGATGTGACCACGCCGCTTTCGGGATCGCAAAATTCGTCGCCGCTCCTGATCGCGGGAGCCGCGACCGAGATGAACATCTCCACGGGTTCCGCGGCCGCGTTCGACAGCAGCGGAATCTCCGGCAGCCGCGCATTCGCCGGCAATCCACTGCTGGATACGGTCACCGGGTACTGCTTGTGCAGCAGCTCCGGTCCGGCGCAGTATCAACTCTCCACCGGGTATCCGGGGCTCGACGGCGTGCAAGCGATTTGGTTTGCGGGATCGCGCATGTATTCGAGCGACGGCGGCACGCCGGCAATTTCGCTCTACGATCAATTTCCGCAAAGCGCACCGTCGCCGCTCACACCAGCACCTCTGTGGCGCATCTTCGGCAGCAACACGCGTCTGTGCGGACCGGCCAGCGTTGTAACCGATCGCTTCGGCAATCTGTATGTCGACAACGACTGCAGCACCAACGGCGGCGGCGCCAATTCCAATACGCTCGCGCGCTTCGATGCGCCGCCGGCGGGCTCAAATGGAAATCTGAATCTCGCGCCGGCGTGGATCAGCGCGGCAGGCGCGTGCCCTAATCCGTCGCGCGCCGCCGTGTTATGCAATCCGCAGCAACTTGCGATCGATGTCCTCGGAAACGTTTACGTGACGAATTACGGAGGCAACTCGATCGTCGAGTATTCCTCGGCGGGCGGCGTCGCTGCCGTCATGACCGCGGATCCTGCCGTGCTGCACCGCCCAAGCGGCATCGCGATCGATCAGTTGGGCAACTTCATCGTGTATAGCGATGCCGAGAACGACGCCGGCGGAAACTTTCCCGGCCTCATCGCGTACTTCTCGAAACCGGCCGGCACGGGAAACGTCGTGCTGACCGCGACCAAGACCATCGCGGGCGCCGGCACCACGCTGCCGGCCGCACAGTTTGGACAGATCGCGCTCGACGGCAGCGGATATCTGTTCGTCAATCTCTTCAAGTCGATTGCGGTGTACGGGCCGGATGCCAAGGCAAGCGACGCGCCGGCCGCCACGATCACTCTCCCGGCGGGCGCCGGCGGCACCGGTTTGGCGATCGCCCCCGCGCCTTGACGCTCCCCCGGCCTGCTATGGTATGCTCCGTAAGCCGAAGTGGGGCCCAGGGCCCTCACCGGATGCCCTCGGGCGATCCGGTTCTTCATCGAGGAACCGCCGGCCGGTTTCGTATGATGGGGGTCACCGATTTCGGCGACGGCCCATTTTTTATTGTAAGACAGGAGTACTGCAATAGCTCGACCGCTCAGAATAAACGACCAAATTCGCATTCGCCAAGTGCGCGTGATCGACGAAGACGGAGCGCAACTTGGAGTCCTTTTCACCGAAGACGCACTCGCGCGTGCTCGCGCCGCCGGCCTCGACCTGATCGAGGTATCACCGACGGCATCGCCGCCGGTCTGCAAGATCGCCGACTACGGACGTTTGTNNAAGTACGAGCAGTCGAAAAAAGATAAAGACGCCCGCAAGAAACAAAAGAACTTCGAGCTCAAGGAAGTGAAGCTCCGGCCGAAGATCGAGACTCACGATTACGAGACCAAGGCCCGTATGGCCGAACGTCTGCTGCTCGACGGCAGCAAGATCAAAGTCACGATCATGTTTCGCGGACGAGAGATAACCTACACGTCCTTCGGAAAGCGCCTGCTTGATCGTATGGCTGAAGATATGACGCCGATCGCCACGATCGAACGCGACGCGAAACTCGAAGGAAAAAATATGTTTATGATCCTGGCGCCCCGCTCGGTGCCTACCGGTCCGCCGAAGTTCACCAGCATGGCTGCCAAGGACAAGGAGAAGAAAAGTGCCTAAGATTCGTACCCACCGCGGTACAGCCAAACGCGTAAAGGTCAGCGCCAATGGAAAGGTGACGCACCGTCACCAATTCAGCGGCTGCGGCCACATCATGAGCAAGCGTACGCGCAAGCGCAAACGCAAGTTCCGTAAAGATCAGCCGGTCTTCCCTGGAGATCTGAAGCGCTTGGCGCCGACGATCCCCTACCTGCTGTAAGGAGCTTGGCATGGCACGAATAAAACGCGGCGTCCACGGGCTCAAACACCGCCGTAAAGTCATGAAGCTCGTCAAGGGCTTCCGCGCAGCGCGCCGGCGTAATTACCGCGTCGCGAACGAGGCGCTGCTTCACTCGCTGGCCTACGCGTATCGCGACCGCCGCGTCCGCAAGCGCGACTTCCGTTCCTTGTGGATCAGCCGCATCAATGCGGCTGCGCGCAAGGAAGGCTTGAGCTATTCGGTCTTCATGAACGGTTTGAAGAAGTCGGGCATCACGCTCAACCGCAAGACGCTGGCGGAGCTGGCAGTCTCCGATGCGGCCGCCTTCGGGTCGCTGCTCAAAACGGCAAAGAACGCCGCCCTTCGACAAACTGAAGGGTGACAACTAAAAACGAGGGCGAAAGCCCTCGTTTCTTTTAATCATCGCCGTTGGCTAATCGGCGCCCGGTGGCCTCAATGACTTTGCCGAGCATACTCACAGCCTCCGCGCGCGAGGCGTTGCTGAACATGTACTTGAGTTTGTCGTCGGAATCCTCAACGATGAGCACGGCGCGTTTTCCGGCGCGCACGGCGGCGACGAGTTTGTTGAGGTAGGCTTCGTCGTCGGCTGCCAATACGGAAGCCGCGATGTGCTCTTGCTTGCCATCGCTCAAAAGATATTTGAGGACTTCGTTAATGTCCCGTGGAGTATTCACCGCCAGCCTCCATAACGCGAACCTGCCGCTTCTATTAAAGCGTATTTGGCGGAAGGTTTGTAGCTAGGTTATCGACTCTTAACGAAAATTGTTAATTCGCCGGGGATCCAACCAAAGAAGCGCTACCATCGTTTTCATGTCGATGATCGCGCCGCTTGCTTGCATTTCCCAAGCGTCTTGAAACGATACGTGCCGCACCTCAATGCGTTCATCCTCCTGGAGCTGCTGCGGCCCCGCATGCAGTCCGCGCGCGACATATAAACGCACGCACTCGGTGCAGAATCCGGGGGTCGGATAGAGGGTGGATAACAACTCCCAGCTGTCAGCCAAGCAGCCGGTCTCTTCCCGAAGCTCGCGTTTCGCGCCGTCTTCCGGCGGCTCGCCCGGCTCGGCGGTGCCGGCGGGGATCTCCCATAAACTGAGACCGGCCGGATGGCGGTATTGGCGGATGAGCACGATCCGGTCGGCGGCCGGCAGCGCGGCTATGGCAAACGAACCGGGATGGACGACCAGCTCGATATCGCGGCGCTGGCCCTCTTGCTCGACCGTGTCGACGCGCACGCGAAAGATCCGGCCCGCATAGATTTCTTTCGAGCCGATGACCTTCGGAGCGTCCTGCGACATTGTTGACTGCATACCCAAGGACGGGATACTTCGAGCGCTCCTCGTAGAAGCAAGCGTGCGCCGGCAAACGACGATCGGACAAGAGCTGCTGTGGCTGCTCGTTTTTCTGGGCATCTTCGCGGCCGCCGCCGCGCTGGCGCTGGCCTACGCGAGCTCGCACCAGTATAACGATCGGATCGCGATTTCGCTCGCGGCAATACTCGCGGGCGTCGTGACGACCGCGCTGCGCGCAAAATTCCTGGGAAACAATGCTCGGCGCCCATAATCCGCGGCTCGATCGGGTCCGCGAGCTGCGCACGAAAAAAGGCCGCCGCGAGCACGGACGCTTTGCGATCGAAGGCGCGACGCTGCTGCGCGAAGCTCTGCGCAGCGGCGTTTCGATCGAAGAATTGTACGGCACGCCCGCCGCGCTCGAATCGTCGGAGAGCGCGCGCGAAGCGGAGTCGAGCGGAGCGCACATCTACCGCGTTGACGAGCGTACGATGCACCGGCTCTCCGATCTGGAAACGCCGCCCGGCTTGTTGGCCGTCGTACCGATCGAGCTGCTCCCCGTCTCCGAGCTCTTCGCGGGTCCCGGCTTGGTCTTGGCGCTGGCCGGTTTGAGCGATCCCGGAAACGCCGGAACGCTGCTGCGCGCCGCCGAGGCGTTCGGCGTCTCCGCCGTCGTTTTCGGTTCCGGGGCGGTCGAGCCGCACTCTCCCAAAGTGGTCCGCAGCGCGATGGGCTCGCTCTTCCGGCTGAAGCTGGCGGTAGCCGACCCGGAAGAAACCGCGGCGGCGGCCGAGGGGTGGGAAATAACGGGACTGGCCTCGGGCGGCCACCCGGTTGAGAAGCTGCCGTGGGCTTCGAAGAGCCTGCTGGTCGTGGGTCAGGAGCGCCACGGGCTAGGGCCCTGGACGGGCCTCTGCTCGCGGCTCGCGGCCATTCCGATGAAGGGTGAAGCCGAGAGTTTGAACGCGGCCGTGGCGGGCGGAATCGCCCTGTACGAAGCCTCGAAGCGGATGCAAGCAGACCCCTGAGCCGGGCCGCTGTCAAGTCTGTCAAGAGAGTCTAGACAGGCCAAAAAGTCAAGACTACCCTGTGGAAAAGTCGCGTGCTATACTGCTTGCACCGCATGGGGGCCGGGCCTGTAGGCCCGCCCAGAAGGAGACCGATGGCCACGTCCGAGTTCTTCTGGAAACTCTTTAAGTCAACGGGATCGATCAACGCGTATTTGATTTACCGGCAGCTCCATCCAACGTCGGCTCCAACCTGAGAACAGACGAAAAGGCGGACTCCAAAGCGCCCGGAAAGTAACCCCGGGCGTTTTCATTTTTCATCCTTCGACAGGCTCAGGATGACAACGTTCGCTTCAAAATATGAACTTGGTGGATAACCTTGAAGACTTGCGTGCCCGGTTTGAGGACGCGCTAAAAAACTCTGCCGGCGCGGGTTCGCTCGACGCGGTACGCGTCGCATTCCTCGGACGCAGCGGAGAAGTCACCGCCGTTCGCCGATCGATCGGAAAACTTCCGCCGGCCGAACGCCCCGCCGCGGGGCAGCGCATCAACGAAGCGGTCGAAAAGATGGAGCGCGCGCTGGACGAAGCGCAGGCCAACGCCGAGGCCCTCGAAGTCGGAGCGAGCTTGTCGCAGCGGATCGACGCCACGTTTCCCGCGGTACCGCCCCGGCAAGGTTCGATTCATCCGATGAAGCGCGTTATGCACGACGTCTGCGCGTATTTCGAACGGCACGGCTTCGCCGTCGTGGTGGGGCCGGAGATCGAGCCCGACTACTACAATTTCGACGCGCTGAACATTCCGCCGGATCATCCCGCGCGCGAAGGGTTCGACTCGTTCTTTCTGACGCCCAATCTCTTGTTACGGCCGCACACGTCACCCATGCAGATCCGCACGATGCAGCAGCACCGTCCGCCGGTCGCGGTGGTCGTTCCCGGAACGTGTTACCGGCGCGATGCGGTTGATGCGCGGCATCTCTACCAATTCAATCAGTGCGAAGGCCTGCTCATCGACGAAGGCGTGCACATGGGCCATCTCAAGGGCATGCTCACGGGTATGTGCCGCGAGATCTTCGGAGCGGAACAGCAAGTGCGTTTCCGTCCATCGTACTTTCCGTTCACCGAGCCGAGCGCCGAGGTGGATACGACGTGTCCGCTCTGCCGCGGCGCCGGCGGCGAGTGCCGCATGTGCGGCGGTTCGGGCTGGATCGAACTGGGCGGCGCCGGCATGGTGCATCCGAACGTGTTGCGCAACGTCGATTACGACCCCGACGTTTACTCGGGCTGGGCTTTCGGCTTCGGCGTCGAGCGCATGGCGCTAGTGCGTTACGATGTGGACGATATCAGGCGCTTCTTCGAAAACGACGACGCGTTCTTGGAACAGCTGGCCTAATGCGCGTGCCTCTAGCCTGGCTCCGCGACTATGTCGAGCTACCGGCTGATCCCGCCGCGGTCGCGGAGATGCTGGCGCTGCTCGGCTTTCCGGTCGCGGCGATCGAAAAGCGCCCGGTCATTACCGGAGTTATCGCCGGCCGCATCGCAGAGCTCGGTAAACATCCCAATGCCGATCGCTTGCAAGTCGGACGCATCGAGGTCGGCGACGGCGCGCCGCTCACCATTGCAACGGCCGCGACCAACGTGGCAGCGGGCCAAACCATCGCGGTGGCGACGATCGGCGCGCGCCTGCCGAAGCTGACGATCGAGCGCCGGAAAATGCGCGGCCTCGAATCGGAAGGCATGATGATCTCCGCCGAAGAGCTCGCCCTTCCGGACGAGTGGTTCGAAGACGGCATCATGCAGTTCGAAGAATCGCTGCAGCCCGGAACCGACGTCGTCGAATACTTTCGCTTGAGCGAAGCGGTGCTCGACGTCGAGATCACGAGCAACCGCGTCGACGCCATGTCGCTGATCGGGCTTGCGCGCGAACTGGCGGCTTATCAAAACGTACCGCTGCGCGCGCCGGAGCTTTCAAATCCGGGCGAAGGCGCGGGCGGCGCGAAAGCCAACGTCACGATAGAGTCGCCGGACTGCCGCCGGTTCGTATCGCAGATCTTCACCGGAGTGAGAAGCGGATCGTCACCTGCATGGATGCGCATCCGTCTCGCGCTGGCCGGCCAGCGTCCGATCAACCGGCTCGTCGATATCTCGAATTACGTCATGCTCGAAACGGCGCAGCCGCTCCACTTTTACGATGCGGCCAAGATTCCGAACCACCACCTGATCGTGCGCGACGCGCGCGAAGGCGAACGCTTCGTTGCACTCGACGGGTCGGAGCGCGAACTCAGCCCGCAAGCGCTGGTGATCGCGAGCGAAACGTCGGCGGAATGTTTGGCCGGCTTGATGGGCGCGCGCAGCAGCGAGGTAACGGACCAAACGGCCGAGCTGATCCTCGAATCTGCCAACTTCAGCGGAGCTCGCATCCGGCGGACGGCCGGGCAACTCGGTTTTCGCACCGAGGCGAGTTCGCGGCACGAGAAGTCGCTCGCACCTGCGCTCACGGCTGTGGGGGCCGCACGCGCCGCGCAGCTGCTGGTGCAAGCCGGCGCCATGCCGCACGAACCGGTTGCTTTCGGCCAGCCGCTTTCCGCCGCCGCGCCGATCGATTTCAAAATCTCCGACGTCAAACGCCTTTTAGGGTACGACCTTCCGCCGCAAGAGATCACCGAGCGGCTCGACGGGCTCGGTTTCAAAGTCGAACCGGCGGACGGCATGCTGCGCGTCGTACCGCCCGAGTGGCGAACCGACGTGACGTGCAGCGCGGACGTGATCGAAGAGATCGCGCGGATGGCCGGCTACGATCTGATCGCATCTGAGATTCCCGCCGTGCGCGCGCACGAGATCGCCAGCGGCGACTACCGCCGCGAACGCAAGGTTGCCACGACGCTGGCGGCATTGGGCTATCGCGAGATCGTTACCTACTCGCTGCATGGCGTGCAAGTCTACGACAAAATCCGACGAGCGGGCGTTGAGCCGCCCGCGCGGCCGGTCGAAGTCCAGAATCCGCTAAGCGAGGAGCAGCGCTACATGCGCCACTCGCTCGGACCGGCGATGCTCACGCATCTCGCGCGCGCGAACGGTCCCGATCGCGCCTTTGAGATCGGCCGCATCTTTTACACCGAGGATCGCCAGCCTCTGGAAACGCCGATGGTGTTCTTCGCTTTTTCGGCGGCGCCACAGAACGAACCGGAGTGGCACGACGAGAATTTTTTGCGAGCGAAGGGCGATTGCGAAGCGTTCCTGCGCGCGATGACGGGACGAAGCCGCTTCGAAACGGCCGCGGACGAACGCGATGGTTTTCATCCCGGAAAGACCGGGGTCGTACTCATGGACGGACGCGAGATTGCGGTCGTCGGGGAAGTCGATCCGCGCCTCGTGCGAACCTTTGGAGTGCGTCTGCCGGTCTACGCCTGCCGCATGATCTTATCGGCGCTGCCGCCCTATGACGTTCCGCAGTTTCAGCCGCCGTCGAAGTTTCCGTCAACCTATCGCGACCTCGCGCTCGTCTGCGATGCCGATGTGCCGGCGCAGCGGCTCGAGAGCGCGCTGCGGACTGCCGCCGGCGCGTGGTGCACCGCGGCGACCGCGTTCGATGAGTATCGCGGTTCGCAAGTACCGGCCGGGAAGAAAAGCATCGCGATCCGCGTGACGTTGCAAAAACCCGATGCGACGATGACCGACGCCGAGGCCGACGCCGTTATCGAACAAGCCGTCTCGACGCTGCGCGCCGATTTCGGCGTGACGCTGCGCGCATGATTTGGCCGGATATCCTGATCGGCGCCATCATTTTGATCGCGGCGCTCAAGGGCTATAAGCGCGGCTTCATTTTGGAGCTGAGCGGATTCGTCGCGCTGGCCGCATCGGTCATCGTCCCATGGTTCTACCGCGGATCGCTCGACGGGTTCTTCCAAGCGACGTTTCATTTGGGCAGCGGGTCGGCGCACGTGGTCGCGATGTTCTTGGTCGGGCTTGCGACTTACGTTGCGATCCTGTTGATCGCGCGCGCGCTCAACACGGTGACCAAACTGCCGTTTCTTGGTTTGGGAAACGCCTTATGCGGCGCGGCGATTGGCGTCGTAAAAGGTGTCGTGCTGATTTGGCTGCTGCTCTATATCGCGCTCTTCTTTCCGCTCTCGCCGGATATTCGCGCGGATCTGCACCGGTCGGTGCTGGTGGGCTACGAAACCAGTCCCAACAACCGGGTCGACGGCGCCATCATCGCGACTTTCCCGTGGTTTGCGCGTCCATTTGCGCACTACTTTTTCGCGCATCACCGGGTGTAATGCCGCCCACGTTCAGGAAGACGCTTAGCGCCGCTTTTCCCGCCGCGCCGACACGCACCGGCGCATCGTAGGCGAGCAGCGCGATCTCGATCGCCCCAATCGCGGCGAGCACGTCGGTTTGCGAGATGTCCCCCATCGTGCCCATGCGCACGATCTTGCCTTTCAGATCGAGCTGGCCTCCGGCGAGTGTGACGCCGCGCTCTTCGCGCAAGCCGCGCAGCAAGCCGGCCACATCGACGCCGGGCGGGATCTTCGCGGTAACGACCGTCACCGAATGCGCACCGTCTTGAGAGAATACTTCTAGCCCGAGCGCGGTGAAAGCCGCCCGGATAGCTTCGGCGTACATCGCCAACCGGCGGTGTACTGCGCGCGCACCCTCGCGCTGGTACTGCTCGAGGGCAACGTCGAGCGCGAACATCGTGCTCACCGGCGACGTCCACGGCATCTGGCCTTGTCGCGCGAACTCACGCGCCTTCATGAGATCGAAGTAGAAACGCGGCGTCGTCGACGCCTCAATCGCTCTCCACGCGCGCGGGCTGATGGCTAACATCGCAACGCCCGGCGGCGCCGCGAGCACTTTCTGCGATGCCCCAACGACGATATCGTATCCCCATTCGTCCATGCGAAAATCGGTGGCGCCTAAACCGCTGACCGAATCGACGACCGTGAGCGCGCCGTGCGCCTGTGCGATCGCAGCCAATTCTCCCATGTCACTCTGAACGCCGGTCGACGTTTCATTATGCGTCAGCAGAATGCCGCGGTAGCGGCGATCGCTATCGTCGTTGAGCCGCTGCGCGAACTCGCGCGGGTCGACCGCAAATCCAGGACGCGCCTCGAGTGCGTCGACGGTCATACCGTATGTGCGCGCGATGGCGATCATGCGCTCGCCGAATGCTCCCATCGGCGCCGCCAGCAGTCTGTCCCCGGGCGAAAATGCATTGGCGATCGCCGCTTCCAGACCACCGGTACCCGACGACCCGAGCAGCACGATCTCAGCTTCTTCAGTTCCGAAAATAGGACGCAAGCGCGCGTTGATGCGCTCCACCAGCTCGCTGAACGCGGCGCCGCGATGATCGATGAGCGGCCTGGTCATCGCCGCGAGCACACGCTCGGAAACGGTAACCGGCCCCGGAATGAACAGCAGCTCCCTCATGGCCATCCTACCGGCGCGTGCGCGACCGTTTGCGCTCACCGTTGCGAACGCGCTTGATCGTGCTGCGGCGCATTGGAACAACATTACTGGCGCGGGCCGGCGAGGCGCCCAGATCGACGGGCGTGATGATCCGCTTGCCGAGCGCCTGCTGCAGCACTTCCGAAAGCTCCTCGACGGGCACGAACGTCATCGTATCGCGCACTTCCTTGGGAATGTCGTCGAGATCGATCTCATTGCGCTTGGGCATGATGATTTTTCGGATGCCCGCACGCTTGGCGCCAAGCACCTTTTCCTTGAGGCCGCCGATCGGCAGCACCTGGCCCGTAAGTGTGATTTCGCCCGTCATCGCGACGTCCGGATCCACTTTGATTCCGGTCAGCAGCGACGCAATGGCGGTGGCCAAGGCAACGCCTGCCGACGGACCATCCTTCGGTACGGCGCCCGTGGGCACGTGAATGTGCAAATCGTGTTTGGCGAAGTAGTCGTCGGGCAAGCCCAATTCCGCCGAACGCGAGCGCAAGAACGACACGGCCGCTTGCGCGCTCTCTTTCATCACGTCGCCGAGCTGGCCCGTGAGCACCAATTTTCCGGTTCCCGGCATCGCGGTCGTTTCGATGAACAGAATATCTCCGCCGACCGGCGTGTAGAACATTCCGGTCGCGACGCCGACCGATGCGACGCGCTTCTTGACCTCGTTGTAGAAAAGCGGCTTGTTGAGATATCCCACCAGGCTGTCGGCTTTGATGCGGCCCTTGTATCGCGGCGACTCGGCGATCTTGCGCGCGATCTTGCGAAACGTCGTACCGATCTCGCGTTCGAGATTGCGAACGCCGGCTTCGCGCGTGTAGTCGACGATGATCGATCGCAGCGCCGCATCGTTGATCTGCGCTTGCGAATCTTTTAGTCCGTTGGCTTTGCGCTGCTTTGGAACGAGGTAGCGTTTGGCGATCTGAAGCTTTTCCAACTCGGTGTACCCGGAGAGCTGGATGATCTCCATGCGGTCGCGCAGCGGGGGACTAATCGTATCCAAACTGTTGGCCGTACAGACGAAGAGCACTTGCGAAAGATCGAAGGGCAGATCGAGGTAGTGATCGCGGAACGTATTGTTCTGCTCCGGGTCCAGCACTTCGAGCAGCGCCGACTGCGGATCGCCGCGGAAGTCCGCGCCGACCTTGTCGATCTCGTCGATCATCATGACGGGGTTGCGCGTGCCCGCATCGCGGATCGCGCGCACGATCGTTCCCGGCATCGCGCCGATGTAGGTGCGGCGGTGACCGCGGATCTCGGCTTCGTCGCGCACGCCGCCGACCGAAAGACGCGCGAACTTGCGTCCCATCGCGCGCGCGATCGATTGTCCGAGCGACGTCTTGCCCGTACCCGGCGGCCCAACGAAACATAGAATCGGACCGGTCAAGCGTTTCTTTAGTTTGCCGACGGCCAAATATTCGATGATGCGGTCTTTGATTTTGTCGAGATCGTAATGGTCTTCGTCGAGAATCCGCCGCGCGCGCTTGATGTCGAAGTGATCGGTGGTCTCCTGTCCCCACGGTAGCTGCACGAGCCAATCCAGGTACGTCCGGATGACGCTGTACTCCGGGGACGCCTGCGGAACTTTGGAGATACGATCGAGTTCGCGGTCGGCGGCTTTGCGCGCGTCCTCGGGCATCTTGGCTTCTTCGATCTTTTGACGCAGTTCGTTGGCTTCGGCCAGCTGCGGATCGACTTCGCCGAGCTCTTCCTGAATCGCCCGCAGTTGCTGGCGCAGATAGAACTCGCGCTGATTTTTCTCCATCTCGCGCTGAATATCCGATTGAATCTTGTGTCCGAGCTCGACGACCTCGAGCTCCTTGGTCAGCAGCATCGTGAGCTTGCGCATCCGCTTCTCGGTGTTGCGTTCTTCGAGCACGGCCTGGCGATCGGCCGTATCGAGACGCATCGTCGACGCCACGAAGTACGTGAGCAAGTTCGGATCGGAGATGTTCTGGACTTCCATCTCCATCTCGCGCGGAGCTTGCGGCAAATATCCCAGCAGTTTCTGGAAAAGCGTTGCGAGGTTGCGCTGCATCGCGACGAGTTCGTCGGAGGAACTCGTGATGTCGGGCAATTCCGCGTACTCTGCAACCATATACGGATCGGTGGAGGTGAATTTCTCGATCTTGAAGACGCTTTGACCAGCCACGATGCAGCGCAGCGTGCCGTCCGGCACTTTGAGCATCTTTTGCACGGTCCCGATCGTTCCGATGCGATGCACGTCGTCGGGTCCCGGATTTTCGATGTCGCGGTTTGTGAGCAGCGTGAGCCCGATCGATTTGCCTTCGCGCAGCGCTTCTTCGACCAGTTGAATGCCGGGACGTTTTATCACGGCCAGCGGAATGACCGTGTTGGGAAAGAGCACCGCGTCTTGCAGCGGCAGAAGTCCGATTTCGGGCATTACGCGAGCACCCGCTTCACGGTCATCCGGATTTCGGTGCGAGACGCCGGGATATATTCATCCGCGGAAATCGGGAGCGCGATCGTCAGCAAGCCGTCCTCATAAGATCCCGTAATCTCCTGCTGCGCAATCGCAACGGGCAATCGAATGCTTTTGACGAAATCGCCGTCCGCAATCTCTTTTTGCACGAACGATCCGCCGCGCAGACGCGCGGTCTTGGCACGGCGGCCCGAAATATAGAGCCGCCGGTCGTCCAAGTAGATTCGCAAACTTTCGCTGTCGGCGCCGGCGAGCTCAGCGCGAACGACGAGCGTGCGCGAGCCTTCGTCGATCACGACATCGACGTTCGGCTGCCATCCGCACATCCAATCCATCGTATCTATAACTCTCCAAGGGGCCCCGAGGATTCGGGTCCAAAGCATCCTCGCATTCGCAGTTGTCCTCCTGCCGCTGCTAGGCGAGGTGAACCTCTGATCAAGCTAGCCAGGCGGCTGGGGCCGTTCGACGCCGCGCTCATCGTCATGGGCGGCATCATCGGCTCGGGCATTTTCCGCAATCCGTCGGTCGTCGCCAAAATCGTTTGGATTCCGAGCGCGATCCTCGGCGTCTGGATCGCCGGCGGAGCCGTCTCGATTCTCGGGGCGTTCGTCATCGCGGAACTCGCGGCACGGCGTCCGCACGACGGCGGGTTTTACGCCTACCTGCGGGACGCGTTTCATCCGCTGATCGCTTTCATGTACGGTTGGACGCTGCTGCTGATTTCACAAAGCGGCGGAATGGCCGCCGCGGCGCTCACGTTCGCGGGCTACTATCCGGTGTTGACGGGACAGAACGTCAGCCAGCCGCTGCTGGCGTTCATCGTGCTCGCCGTCTTTACGATCGTGAATTGTCTGGGAGTCCGCCAGGGTGGAAACTTGCAGAACGTATTCATGGTGCTGAAGATTGCAGCGATCGCGTTGCTGATCGGCTTCGGACTGTTCGCGCATCCGCTGCCCTCCGCTGCCGTGCACACGCCGAGCACCGCGACGACGATGGGTTTATTCGCGCTCATGGCCGTCGCGATGGTGCAGGTCATGTTCGCGTACAGCGGATGGCAAACCGCGAGCTTCATGAGCGGCGAACTCAAAGATCCGGCGCGCACGCTGCCGCGTGGCTTACTGTGGGGAGTGGGCGGCGTGATCGTGCTGTATTTGCTGGTCAATGTCGTCTGCCTGCGCGTTTTGGGATCGAATGGTTTGATGCACACCGATGCACCCGCTTCCGAAGTGGCGCGCGCTTTCATCGGAACGCGCGGCGCTCAACTCATGGCCGCCATCATCTCGCTCTCGACACTCGGTTTCTTGAGCAATCAGATTCTGACGTCGCCGCGCGTCTACCACGCGATGGCCGCCGACGGGCTCTTCTTTAAAGCAATTGCGTGGGTGCATCCCAAGTCGCGCGTTCCGGTCGTCGCCATCGCCTTGCAAGGACTCATCGCGATCGTCATCACGTTCTGGAAAGGCTACGCCGGGATCATCAATTACGTGATCGGCGTCGACTTTTTGTTCTTCGCGCTCGCGGCTGCAGCGGTTTTTATCTTCCGCGCACGCGATCGCGGCAAGAGCGTCCCGTTCTCGGTCCCGTTTCACCCATACACCACGGGCCTATTCTTGGTGATCGCGCTCGGCATAGCCGTTACCAGTTATGCCGCGTCGTGGCAAGGCGCCGTGGTAACCTTTGCGGTATTCGCCGTCGCCGTACCGGTTTATTACCTGTTCCTCCGCTCGAAGCGGCTCGCCCTAACTACTGATAAAACAGCGTAATTTGCGTGCCGCCGATCGAGATTCCGACGATGTGATCGATCGTCAGATTCTTGCTCTGCAACACCTTGCGCAGCGATACGACGATGCCTTGATTGTCCAGAAGCGTTGCGTGTCCGAGCGTATCGCGCAAGTCGGCGATCGCCGATGCGTTTCTCCGGAGCGTGGCCGGATCGACATCGCCGCCCACGTTCACGAAGTGAAACTGCGCCACGCTCAAGTTGCTCATCATCGAACGGAACTTATCGGACTGTGCCGGCATGTTTTTCACGGCGGCGCTGAAGTCGGCTGAACTCGCCGCAAAAGCCGGCGATGCGAACGGGACCGCCGGCAAAAGCGCCGCGGCCAACGCGAAAGTAAACCTGATCGACATAAGTACAGGCCTCCGCCTTCCATTATACCTCGCCGGGCACAAAAAATAAGGAGGGCGCTCGCGCGCCCTCCTCACGGGCCGGTTAGGTCTTTAGGCTTAGATGCCGCCGCAAGAGACGTACACCTTGAGCATCGCCGCGCTCTTGTGCACGTTGATGGCGTACTTCGCTTTGCCGGTGAGCTGGGCGACGGTAACGCCAGGCACCGTGGTGGTCGAAACGCCGTTGACGACGTTGCTGAGCGGCTTCCACGGCGCCGGAGTCAGTTTCGAGCAGGTGCCCGCATGAATGTGGGCAGGCTCCGATGCGCCTTTCGGTTCGTTGCTGACGGTCAAAGTCACCATGACGCCGGTTCCCTTTGTAACGATGGTCGCGGTTCCGGTCTGTCCGGAGCCGTTCTGCGCGCCCATTTTTACGGTGCGGCCGACTGCCGTCTTCATGCCGCCCGAAATTTTCGCATTCGCGCCGGGCGCAGCAGTGGCCGTCGTAGTGGTGGTCGTCGTGCCCGATCCGCAAGCGCTTAGAGCGGCCGCAGCGACGATGGCTACGCCGCAGGTCAAGATGGTCCGGGGAAATTTCATGCTTGTATTGTCCTCCAAAAAGACAGTTCAGATGGTTTACAGCTTGCTTGTACCTTTCCCGCATTTCGGGCAGGGCACCGAAGCAAGCAAGCGAAGGGGATCCGTAATCGCTTGCCTTTTGGAGGCTTCATGAGTTCACGCGTCAACCACCTCGCCGTCCTCGTCGCGGCGGTAGCGTTCTTTCTGCTGAGCTGGCTCTGGTACACCCTGATCTTCGGCACCATGTATGCGGCCCAGGTCGCCGCGATGATGGGCGGCAAGGCCCCCGCGATGGCGACGGGCAGCGCCATGACGTGGCCGTTGGTCGAGACGTTCCTGTTGGGCTGGTTCCTAGCGTACGTCATCGGGACCGCGCTCTCGATGCGGCCCGACCCCAATCCCGCCGCGCGCGGCTTCGGCTTCGGTCTCTTCATCGGCATCGGCGTCTACGCATCGATGACGCTGATGGGCGTCGTCTGGGGTGGCTTGTCGTTCGGGCTTTGGGCTATCAACGCCGGGTTCGTCATCGTCGCCATGGCCATCATGGGATGGATCATCGGCGCGATGAGCGCGCGGACGGCGGCAGCTACGGTGTAATGGCTTGATAGGGCTGTCGACGACCGCGGGCATGTTTAGCGGTCGCCGCCAGCCCTATCTTCGCCAAAACAGTAGTCGTCGCTAACGCACGAAACAAAAAGGCCCGCGAATAATCGCGGGCCCTTCCTACTCTGTCTAGCGCAGATGGGCTTGGACCGAAACGCTAAACATGCACTGCGTTTCGGGCCAAGCCCATTAAGCGATTACATCATGCCGCCGTAGTCGCCCATGCCGCCGCCCGGCATTGGCTGCTCTTTTTTCGGTTCAGGCTTGTCGGCGATCAGCGTTTCGGTCGTGAGAATCATCGCGCCGATCGACGCTGCGTTTTGCAGGGCCGAGCGCGTGACCTTGAACGGCTCGACGATGCCGGCTTTGAACATGTCGACGATGTCTCCGGTCATCGCATCGAATCCGAACGGCGTCTCTTTGCCGCGCACGTTGTTCACTTCGACGGAGCCTTCGTAGCCCGCGTTGTAAGCGATTTGACGTAACGGCTCTTCAAGCGCTTTCTTGATGATGTCGATGCCGATTTTTTCGTCGGCCCAAGTGGTGGCAGCTCCGTTGGTTTTCGAAGGCTGAAATTTGTCGATCGTCTTGATCGCGTGCACCAGCGACGCGCCGCCGCCCGGAATCATGCCTTCTTCGACCGCAGCTTTCGTCGCGCTCAACGCGTCTTCGATGCGGTGTTTCTTTTCTTTGAGCTCGGTCTCGGTCGCGGCGCCGACGTTGATGACGGCTACGCCGCCCGACAGTTTGGCGAGACGCTCTTGGAGCTTCTCGCGATCGAAATCGCTGTCGGTGTCTTCGACCTGCTTTTTGATCTGTTCGATACGGCCTTTGATCGCTTCGGGTTTACCCGCGCCGTCGACGATCGTGGTCTCTTCCTTGGTGACCTTCACGCGCTTGGCGCGGCCCAGTTGATCGGGCGTGGTCTTGTCGAGTTTGAGGCCAAGCTCTTCGGAGATGACCGTCGCGCCCGTGAGCGTGGCGATATCCTTGAGCATCTCTTTGCGGCGGTCGCCGAAGCCCGGCGCTTTCACTGCGACCGTCGTGAACGTGCCGCGCAGTTTGTTGACGACCAGCGTCGCCAGCGCTTCACCTTCGACGTCTTCGGCGATGATGAGCAGCGGCTTCTGCATCTGCACGATCTTCTCGAGCAGCGGCAGAATATCGGCGATAGCCGAGATTTTGCGCTCCGTCACGAGGATGTACGGATCGTCGAGCACGGCTTCCATACGCTCCATGTCGGTGGCCATGTACGGCGAGATGTAGCCCTTATCGAACTGCATGCCGTCCTTGGTCTCGACTTCGGTCTTCATCGACTTGGATTCTTCGACCGTGATCACGCCGTCTTTTCCGACCTTCTCCATCGCGTCGGCGATCAGGTCGCCGATCTCTTTGTCGTTGGCCGAGATCGAAGCGACTTGCGCAATCTTCTCTTTCGTGTCGACTTTTTGCACGAACGTTTCCATCTGGGAAACCGCAATCTCGACGGCTTTTTCGATGCCGCGCTTGATCAGCAGCGGATTCGAACCGGCGGTGACATTGCGCAAACCCTCGCGGATGATCGCTTGCGCGAGCACCGTCGCGGTCGTCGTGCCGTCGCCGGCAACGTCGTTGGTCTTGGAAGCGACTTCCTTGACCAGTTGCGCGCCCATGTTCTCGAACGTATTGGGCAGTTCGATCTCTTTAGCGATCGTAACGCCGTCGTTGGTGATCGTCGGNNTCGAGCACCACGTTGCGGCCCTTCGGTCCGAGCGTCACTTTGACGGCATCGGCGAGCAGGTTGGCACCGCGCTCGAGCGCCCGGCGGGCGCTTTCATCAAATACGAGTTCTTTTGCAGCCATTATATTTTCAATTACTCCTTAGACGCCGGCCGGAACTTTGTCGACGATTGCCAGCACGTCTTTTTCAGAGACGATGAGGTAATCTTTACCGTCGATCTTCACTTCGGAGCCGGAATATTTCGAATAGATCACGCGATCGCCGACTTTCACGCCCATCGGGATTTTGGTGCCGTTGTCGAGCGTGCGACCGGTCCCGACGGCGCGGACCATGCCCTCTTGCGGCTTCTCCTTGGCAGTGTCGGGGAGAAAGACGCCGCCGGCGCTGCGGTCCTGCTGCTCGACGTTTTCGATAACAACGCGATCGCCCAAAGGCTTGAGATTCACAAAACCCTCCAAAAATTTAGGTAGGACAGAATGTGGAAATTGGGCTAGCACTCTCTAGCGGAGACTGCCAGCCTCGAAATCTTAGCAGACTCCGCCGAGGACTGCAAGGCCTGAGTTGCGTGGTCTTTGGCTTGGTAGGCCGTGTCGTAGCAGAGCTACGATTCCGCGATCTATTTCAAATCCCGGGACTGTATCATTTGGAAAATGTGGTATAGTCGTAGTGTGGCTACGACAAGTACGAATAAACTAAAGGACCTCTACGAGAATCTCGTGCCGGGCCGCCCCCTCACCTCCGCGACCCTTGCGGAGCACGGCATATCCGCCGACCTAGCAGTTCATTACGCCCGTTCCGGCTGGCTTAAACGACTGGCAAGGGGCGTCTATTGCCGTCCGGGCGAGCCACTTTCTCGTGACGGCAGCCTCCTGGTGCTTCAACACATGATAAAAGGTCTCCACGTCGGTGGTAAAACCGCCCTTGACTGGTATGGCGTTCGCCACTACGTCGCGAGCCGGGAAGTGCTCCGTCTCTATGGCTGGACCGCCGCACGCCTTCCGGAATGGTTCACGAGTCGTTTTGAAAGCGCGTATCACCGAAAAAGATTATTCCATGAGAGCCCGGATGACATGCGGCACGTGGCGCCCCTTGACCGGCGCGAGGGGGCTCCGCTGACCTCTTCCCCTGAGCGCGCCACCCTCGAAATACTTAGTGAGGTAGGCGTTCGGGAGTCGATGGGCGAGGCTCGTGAAATACTAGAAGGCGCGTACAATCTTCGTCCGGATGTCCTTAACGAACTTTTGCAGCAATGCACGAGCGTCAAGACGGTGCGCCTCTGCATAAAGCTGGCCCACGAACTTAATATGGGTTGGTCTGAGAAGCTCGAGATCGCAAAATTTCCAACCGGAAGCGATCGTCCCTGGGTGTCAAAATCACGTGACGGATTGCTCATACTAAGGCCATGAACGACATCTATATCGAAACTGCCAAAACAATGGTTAGGATCGCACCTCTTGTATTTACGGACGAGAGGTTGGCATTAAAGGGTGGCACGGCCATCAACTTATTTCTGCGGGACATGCCTCGACTGTCGGTCGATTTGGATCTAACGTTCACGGATTATACGTTATCGCGCTCGGCGGCACTAGCAGCAATAAACGACGCTATTTCAAGCGCACAAGTGCGACTCAAGGCACGCGGTATTGAAAGTCACGTACCACCTCAACGTGACGGCATCGAGGCTAAGCTACTGGCCACAGATGGCCGCATCCAGGTCAAGGTCGAAATTAACTACGTAATCCGAGGCGCTGTTGATCCGGTGGAGCGGCGGACTCTCACTCGAAAGGCGCGAGATCTGCTACTGGCGGACTTGGAGCTCCAGATTCTATCCCCTAACGACATTTATGGCGGCAAGCTTGTTGCTGCGTTGGATAGGCAGCATCCTCGCGACCTGTTCGACGTAATGCAGCTATTCGAAAACGAAGGCATCACTTCCCAGATTCGACGCTGCTTCATCGTTTATCTCGTTAGCCACAATCGGCCGATTCACGAAGTGCTATTCCCAGCCGAACTCGACATATCGCACGAGTATAACGCAAGTTTCCGCGGAATGACGAGCGAGGAAATTTCGCTGCCCGAATTGCTATCAGTTCGCACACGCCTACTTACGGAACTACCGCGATCATTAACCGGTGCTGAGCGGCAGTTCTTGCTGTCGGTCGCGTATAGCCATCCAAAGTGGAACCTAATAGACGTTGAGCACATTCAGATGCTGCCGGCGGTCAAATGGAAGGTGCAGAACTTGAAACGCTTGGCCGGCGAGAACAGACACAAGCTCCTCGCACAGGCCGACGAGCTTGCACGCCGGTTCGCCGCCGTCTAAAACGCCTGGCCTAGAGCACGCGGTTTATCGGGACCACGCGGGGGCTGACGCCCGCCTGCGATTCTTGTTCGGCGATTCGGGCCATCAAGTCGCCGCGGGGCATGGGGCGGTGGAACAAGTAGCCCTGGGCCTGATCGCAGCGCAGGCTGCGGACGAACTCCCACTGGGACTCGGTTTCGATGCCCTCGGCGATGACCCGCAAACCCAGGGTCTGCGCCAGCGTCGCGATAGCTTTGACGATGCCTTGATCGTACGGATCGCGGGTGACGTCGTCGATGAAGCCTTTGTCGATTTTGATGGCGTGAACCGGAAGGCGCTTGATGTAACTGAGCGAGCTGTAGCCCTTGCCGAAATCGTCGACGACGATCTGTACGCCCATCGCATGGATGCGCAGCAGCGTCGCGACGGCCAAATCGTTGAGCACGATATTTTCGGTCACTTCGAGTTCGAGCGCGCGCGCCGGCAAACCGGTTTCGGCGAGCACCGCGCCGATCGTCGCGGCGCAATCCTGTTCGTAAAAGTCGCGCGGCGACAGATTGACGGAAACGCGGAACTCAGGCGCGGCCATCTGCCTGATGCGTGCGGCAGTGCTGCAGGCTTGCTTGAGCACCCAGCGGCTGATCTCGACGATCGTCCCGCTCTCCTCGGCGATGGGGATGAAAACTTCGGGCAGCAGCTCCCCGAGCGTCGGATGCTGCCAGCGCACCAGCGCTTCGGCCGTGACGATGCGTTTGGTCGAGACGTCGACGATCGGCTGGAAGAGCAGCTGCAATTCGCCGCGCGTTAACGCCTGCCGCAGATCTTGCTCCAAACTCATGCGTTCGAGCACGTTCGCGTGCATCGTGCCATCGTAAAACTTGACGTTGTTGCGCCCGGCTTCTTTGGCGCTGTACATCGCGGAGTCGGCGAACGCGATCAGTTCTTCGGCGGTGCGCGCGTTCTGCGGGAACAAGCTCGTTCCGATGCTCGCCGTAACGAACAGCTCGCGGCTGTCGATGACGAACGGCTCTTGGAAAGTGGCCAACACGCCCATCGCGACCGAGACGACGCTGCGCTGATCGCCGATGCCGTCGACGATCACGACGAATTCATCGCCGCCCGAACGGAATATCGTGGCGCGATTGATCAGGCGCTCTTGCAGACGCAGGGCGATACCGCGCAAAAGTTCGTCGCCCACGCGATGACCGAGCGTATCATTGATCGTCTTAAAACGATCGATGTCGATGAAGAGCGCGGCGACCGGACCATTTTTCGCGGCCGCATCGTCGAGAATAGCGGAGAGCGACTCTTCGAGCGCTAGCCGGTTGGGCAGCTGCGTCATGACGTCTTGGCGTGCGAGCCGTGAAAAACGCTCGGCGCTTTCGCGCACGTCGGTGACGTCGAGCATGACGCCGATCGCGCCGGTCAGCACGCCTTCGGCATCGCGCAGCGGTTCGACGTCGTTCTGCAGCCAGCGTCCGTTTTGGCGCGTCTCGTAACGCACGGCTTCGCCGCCGAGCGCGCGCCGCAGCTCGAGCAGTGCCGCGCGCCGCTGGTCGGGATCGTCGATGCTGGCGCCATAGGGCCCGCCGACGAGATCGTCGGCGCACAGCCGCTGCTCCGCGGCGCCGCGAATCGAAGTCAGCCGCAGATCGCGATCGACCGTCCAGACCACGGCCGGCATCTGCGAAAGCAGCAGCCGCAAACTTGCGCTCGTCTTGAGCAGCAATTCACTATTCTTGCTTTCGGTGACATCACGCAAGTGCACGAGCAGTTCGTCGCGCGCGGGCTGCATGCGAATTTCGATCCAGCGGTCGGTCGACTGGAAGTGCTGCAGCCGTTCCAACGGAATGCCTTGTCCGCGGACGCTCAACATTTCGGGAACGAGATCGGAAGCCAGGGGATCCAGAACTTCTTGGACGCGCACGCCGATCAGCTGGCTCGCGTCCTTACGCAGCAGCTCCTCGGCGCGCTCGTTGACGTGCGAGAAGCGCCAATCTTTGTCGACGATGAAAAAACCGTCGGGAATGCTCTCCACGACGTTGTAGCCGCGCTCCGTCAGGCCGCGAATCGATGCGATTCCGTCGCTCACTAAAAGCTTGGCGGCAACGCAAATAACCATGACACCCACGGCGCCGTAAAGTGCGAGCAGCAGCGGTTCGGCACGTTCGGTGGCCGCGACGAAGAATGCGACGAAACAGAGCGCTACGAGCACGCCCAGAACGACGATCCGAGTATTGAGGCCCGCCGACGCGGCGGGCTTCACAGCATCTTACGTTGCCGTAACTCAGCGCGAAGCGCATGCCGCGACTCCACGCCCAAAGCGGCAAAGATGATCTCGATCTGTTTCTCGAGTGTAAATCTGCTGCGGCTGAAGCGCAGCGAAAGTTCGTCGAGGTCGGCGCCCTGCGATAGCGCGATCGCGATCTGCCGCTGCATCGGCGTCAGACCGGAGAGCACGCGCTGTTCCTCGACTTTGTCCAATTCGGACAGCCGGCGGAAGAACGGACTCTTAGCGAAGTGCCCCGCCTGCGCGCGCGCCTTTTCGAGCCACTGCAGATCTTCGGTTACCTCGAAGAGTGCCGCCGCAGCGAGAGCCGCCCGGTAGGGGTGCTTGATTTGAGCGAAGACGTCGTAGGCAAACTCCAGCGACTCTTTGGCCAGCTTCACGTTTCCGAGCACCGCTTGCACGCGGCCCGTCGCGTATTTTTCGTAGGCAATCGAACGGCGATCGTGAGCCGAAGCCAGCGTCGGATCCAGGCTGTCTTTGCCCAGCGAGCTATAGATGGAGACGTAACGCTGCGCCTGCGCCATATCGGTCGACGAGAAGAGTTCGGCGAGCATGACCAGCGCCTGGCGCTCCTCACCATGCGTGGCGTCCCACTCGACTTCGCAGGCGAGCGCATCAGCCTGCGCGAGTTCCTCTGCGGCCCACGCTTCGTTCAAATTCATTTTCGCGACGTACGCGCGGTCGATGTGCGCCATGACCTTCCAAGCCAGCGTCGGCGCCAGCGCCTTGGAATCTTTGAACAGCCATTGCGCGCGTCCGGGATCGCCCTGATGGAATGCGTGCCACGCCAGCGCGCGAACGCACATGAACTGCAGATCAACGATGTCCGGCGTCCACTCGATCGCCTCGTATGCCGCTTGGCCGGCGCGCATACCCTCGTTGTCGCCGGTCTCGACGGCCAGCCGCAGAAGACCGTGCAGCCCGATCGCGACCGTCGTGATATCGAACCGCTCTTGCGATTCGCCGAACAAACCAAACGCGGTCTGCAAGTCGCGCATCTGCGCCGAATAGTTTTCGAGTCCCGCATGCATCCACGAACGTAGCGCGAGCGCGCGGAACTGCGCGAACGGATCGGGATCGCTCATCGCAAGCGCGATGTCGTCGCTTTCCGGATCGTAACGGCGAGTGGCCCACAGCAACCGCGAACGCTCATACCCTAGACGCGCCGCGCGCGGTAACTGGTCCTCGACGAGATCTTGCGCGCTTGCGAGCATGTCGCGCGCGCCGTCGAAATTCCGGCTGTTGACGTAAGAGAACGCCGACAGGATCAGATAGCCGAAGCGGCCCTCGGGTGACTTAAAGTCTTCGGAGTGAAGCGCGAGCGATTCCAAGCCAAGGATAGGACTGCGGCGCGACAGCACGTCCGCACGCACCAGTAAGCCTTGTTCGTTTAGCGGCGCGGGCCAGTCTTCACAGTACTCGAGCAGCTGCAGCGCTTCGTCGCGGCGCGCGCGGCGCGCCAAATCGGCGGCGAGTTGCAGACTCGTCGAGACGTCGGCCCCGGTTTTTAGGCGTTCGCCTTGCACGTACATTCGCGCGCTAATCCGTGATTGTTCCTGCGTTAGCAGTTTGGCCTGGACTGACGGTGATCGTCTGTCCTTTCACACGACTGCGATCCGAGCTGGAGCCTTCCGATGAGAAATTCGCGCCGGCCGAATTGGTGTATTGGTTGTACACGTCCAAACGGTACGAACCCGCGGCCAGCGTGTGCAGTAAGAAATTGCCCGACGCATCGGTCGCCACGGTGTTGCCGACTTGGTTTCCTTGCCCGACTGCCACCACGACGGCGTTGGAAACAGGCTGCCCGTCATCGTTGAGGACGGTGCCCGTGATCTTGCCTTCGTCGGAATTGGCAGCGACGAACATTGTCGGCCGCACGGCCAAGCCGAGGCTGCCCTGCGATCCTGAGTACCCGTGATGTTCGTCGCCGCGGTTGGAACCGATCGACGGAGGCGTCAGCGATTCCATCAGGTTGAAGTCCGCGTTGACCAGTTCGCTCGCGCCGCTTCCAATGGTGAACGATCCGCTTTGCGTAATCGCGACGCGTCCCGCTCCCAAATACGTCGTGCTCGTCGCTTTGCCGGCGTGCGATGACGAGCTGTCGTTACTGGTGACGAAGTTCAGGGGCGCGCTCAGGCCGCCGGTATAGAGCACGGAGCTCGCCGCGGTATTGATGACAAATCGCACCTGCTGGAAAGTTTGCAAGTTGTTTGCGTCGGTCTGACCGACGCTGGCGCCCGAGCCATCCTGATATTGGAGCAGATCGACGATAAACGGCGCCGCATACTTTGCGACCACTCGACTGTTGCCGGCCGCGTCAATGAGATCGATTTCACTGATCGCGAGATTGACGCGCGCCAAAGCGTGCCCGAAAAACGCCGGCGGAGCATCGCCGACCACGACATCCGTCGTGGCTATGCCGCCGTGCGTATCGAAAGGCTGAACGATGCTCTGCGGGTTATATGGAGGGAGCGCCGTGGGCGTGGCCGATTGCCCGTGCATCGCGCAGGCTGCCGGCACAAATGCCAATAGCGAAACGTAGAAAGCCCTAAAGTATCGCTTCAAGCGCCCTATCCTCCGTGATCCTAAAACCAACCCGTGATGCGAATATAGCACGTTCAATGCCGAAGACCATGCTAAATAATTGAGTAGAAAGACCTATATTCAAGAAGTAGCGGTAAAGTTTGCGTAAAGCTCGGTTTACGGGATGGGGCCGCATCGCCCTGATGGGCGCTGCAGAGGGGGCCGCGGGCGGCGGACTGTTCGGCCTCGTCTACTTCCCCGCCGTCCTCCGGCACCTGCCGGCCGGCCCGACGCTAGCCTCGTATGCCGCGCTTTACGCGGCAGCATGCCTGGCGTGGGGCGTGGGCTACGCCTACCTCGCCGCCACCCAGCCGCAAGTCAACCGCTTTCCGGCTCTCTCGGGGCTGTCGTTCGGGATCGTCGTGTACGTCGTGGCGCAGCTCGTGCTCTACGGCATCGCCGCCGAACAGATTCACACCGCTGCGCAAGTCGCATTCGGTTTGAGCGCGACGTGCATGTTTTTTGGATTGCCGGTCGCGCTGATCTCGCGGCTGTTCGAGCGCATGCGATGATCGGCGGGTTGCACATCTCGACCGGCGCGCTGCGCCGGAACGCCAGAGCTCTGCGCGATCTTGCGGCGCCGGCGCGCGCCGCGTTCGTCGTTAAATCCAACGCCTATGGTCACGGGCTCGTCGCAACCGCTCGTGCGATCGAGGAGTACGCCGATACGCTCGGCGTCTATTCGATCGAAGAAGGCCGCGCGCTGCGCGAAGCCGGCATTGCCGTACCGGTTCTCGTGCTCGGCCCCGTTCCAGTCGAACTGCTCGACGACGCACTCGCCCACGATCTGCAGATCACGCTCTGGGACGCCGGTACGTATCTCGAAACGGTCGCGAGCGCCGCTCGCCGTTACGGAAAAACGTTTCGCGTGCACGTAAAAGTAGATACCGGCGTACGGCGCTTGGGACTCGATCCGCCCCAAGCGGCAAATGCCATCCGGCGCATCGCGCATACGCCCGGTGTCGAACTCGTGGGAATCTTTTCGCATTTAGCTTCAGCCGAAGAGTTGGACTCTGCATTCACGTTCGCGCAGGTGGAAACGCTGAACGCCGCGATCGACAACGCAAAGCTCGATACGAAGCCGGTGCGTCACATCGCCGCATCCGCGGCTGCGATGCTCTGGCCGCAGACGCGTTTGGATATGGTGCGCTTCGGGATCGCGCTTTACGGTTTGTGGCCCTCGAAGCAAACTCGCGCGGCAATACCGCAGGAGCTGCAGCTCGAACCGGCTCTTTCATTTGAAAGCCGTATCGCGGCAGTAAGAAAGATCGAAACCGGCTCCGCGGTCGGATACGGCGGTACGTTCTGCGCGCCGCGCCCGATGCGCGTTGGCGTCGTGCCGCTCGGTTACGCCGACGGCATTCCGCGCGCGCTCTCCAACAGCGGCGCATTCGCGGTCGCCGGCAAACGTTGCCCGGTTGCGGGGCGCGTCTGCATGAACATGACGATTTTGGATCTCGGATCGACCAACGCGCGTCCGGGCGATCGCGTGGTGCTGATCGGCAACGACGGCAACGCGTCGGTTTCGGCCGACGATTGGGCCGACTGGGCGGGCACGATCAATTACGAGATCGTCGCGCGGCTGCCGGCCGGACTGACGCGAACTTACGAAGACTAGTGCGAAGCCGCGCCGTTCCCCGTACGCCGTTCGATCGGTTCGAACGCGTGCACCGGCGGTCCGGAGTACGTCGCTTGCGGGCGGATTAACCGGTTATCCGCGAGCTGTTCAAGCACGTGCGCCGACCAGCCCGCGATCCGGCCGCAGGCGAAGATCGGCGTAAACTCGTCGCCGGGAAATCCTAAGCTGTAAAAGAGCGGCGCCGTGTAGAAATCGACGTTCGCGTAGATGCTCTTGTCGGGTTTCTTTTCACGCAGCACGAGATTGGAGGCATCTTCGAGCGCGCGCGCGATCTTGTACCATTTCGGATCGTTCAATTCGCTCAGTTTTTTCGCGACGGCTTCCAAATGCCGCGCGCGCGGATCGCGAACTTTATATTCACGATGTCCCATACCCATGATGCGCTCGCCGCGCGCGAGTACTTCGCGCACGTAGGCTTCCGCGCGTTCGGGTTTTCCAACCTCGAGCAGCACGCGGCCGACCGCGCTTGCCGCGCCGCCGTGCGCTTCGCCTTCGAGCGTCGCGATCGCAGACGTCGCCGCGGCATACAGATCGGCTTTGGTCGAAGCCGTCACGCGCGCTGAAAACGTGGATGCATTAAACGAGTGATCGGCGAGCAGAACGAGATAGGTGTCCATCGCATCCTCGGCGACTTCGGACGGCTCGGTGCCGCGGCACATATAGAGGAAATTCGCCGCTTGTGAAAGATCGTGGCGAGGCTCGATCGGTTCTAGTCCGCGGCGGATGCGATCCCACATCGCAACGGCGGTCGGCACTTTAGCGATCAATTCGATTGCGGTGTGCACGTCTGAAACATGCGCGCCGTGCGCGTCGACCGGCACGAAAATCGCGAGTCCCGAAACGATCGTGCGCAGCACGTCCATCGGCCAAGCATCTTTGGGAACGCGTTCCATCGCATTGATGAGCGGCTCGGGCAGCATGCGGTGCGCGCCGAGTTCTTTGCGCAGCTCGTCGAGCTGCTTCGCGGAGGGGAGACGTCCGTACAACAGGAGGTGCACGACTTCTTCGAAGCACGCATTAGGCGCCAAATCGTCGATGTCGTAGCCGCGGTAAGTGAGCCGCCCTTCTTTCCCTTCAACATTGGAAAGCAGCGTGCTGCCGACGACGACGCCTTCAAGGCCCCGGTCGACGACGATCCCTGTTGTAGACATAATCTCTCCTTAGATTGGCACCTCCGCTATGTGCTGGCCGTATTCCCGCGGATTGAAATACCATTCCGGAAGCGAGCTCGGAAACGTGATGTCGGTGAAGTCGAAGTCGACCGTCGCGCCGTCGCCGCCGTAGACCGTTTGCGTTCCGTTCGATTCGACGCGCGGCTCCACAATGCCGTGGAGGTGCGTAACCACCAGCTGCCCGCTCAAATAGCCGAGCGTGTAGGTGAAGGTGACCGGGTAGATTCCCTCGTCGCCCGTGAAGAGGCGGTCGTGCGCGATGATGCGCCGCAATTCGTAACTCTTCTTGTCCACCCAAATCTGACGGAGCACGTTACGCTCCGGATCGCGGCGCGGCCGCAGGACCAGGTGCAGAAGGTTCCGTTCCACCGTCATCTGCGGAACGTCATATTCAGACTCGCCGACGGCGATCACGGAGCCAATGGTTTTGAGCGGCTCGGATGAGGGCTCGGGCGTCGGAACGTAAGACTGCGGGTTGATGTGCTGCGTGCGCGGCGCTGCGGCAAAAACGTCCGCGGTCGGCGGCCCGGGATCGGTTGCTTCATTGAGCGCCGGACGGTCGAAACTGGGCGGTCCCTCCGCGTCGTCGCGATAGATGCGGCGCGTCAGAGCGGCGCGGTCGAGGTTACGAACCCAATAATGCGTCGTGTACGAACCGAGCGGATCGGGATAGGGCGAGGCGCCCGGTTCCGCGGCGTAATTCGTGTACTGCGTGCGGATCATCGTGTAGGTCTCGTAAGCCGGCGGGGGACGGCGCGATCGAAAGACGCGGCGGATCATGCCGAGCACCCGGACGGGGGTCAGGGACTGGTAAGGTGGCAGCGTGGCCTGCGCGGCCGGCGCGGTCACCTGCGCCCCGGTGCGGATCGGGCCGGCGACGGAAACGGCAAGGACGGCGGCGGCAAAGAGTGCCGCCAGAGAATTTTTCAACATACTCGGCTTCTATAACGTCTGAGGGGTTCCGGAATGTTACGCCAGGTGCGACGTATCGATGCGGCGCCCTCCCAGCATCACGAAGGAAGGCTTTTCAAGCGTGCGGATATTTGCCGCCGGATCGTCGGAAACGGCGATCACGTCGGCGAGTTTTCCGGGGGCCAACGTGCCGCGGTCGGGCGTGCCAAGCAGGTCGGCCGCCCGGCTGGTAGCCGAACGCAGTACGTCGATCGGACGCATTCCCATCGACATCAAAAGCGCAAAATCTTTATTGTTTTCCGCGTGCGGAAAGACGCCGGCGTCGGTGCCGTAGGAAATTTTTACGCGGCTAGCGATCGCGCGCTGCATCCCCTCGTTGCGCAGCTGCGACGCCAGCTCGGCTTTAGCGATGCCGCCGGGCGAAATTCTATTCGGGTTGCCCGGCTGCAGAATCGAATCGAGCGCCCAAATCGTCGGCGTGAGATACGTGCCGCGATCTTCCATTTTCTTGAGCACGATTGCGCCGTTGGCGATCGCGTTGCGCAGCGCGAGATCGATTCCCGCGCCGCCGCCGACGTCGCGAAGCGTTGTAAAACCGTTACGCAGCATCGCCTGCGCGTTGTGAATGCTGTAGATCGCGGCTTCAGCTACGTTATCGCGGCGGCTGCGGCGCCGAGTAAGAACGACCGTCGCGCATAGAGCAGTTCGACTTCGGCGAACAGGCGATCCGAATGCGGAACGTGCGGGCAGCGGCAGTCGAACATTATCTTCTCACTTCGTCAGCACGCGTTCGCCGTTACGCGAAAGCGCGTAGCCCACGAGCCGGTCGATGAGCGCTTCATAGCCGATGCCGGCCGCGTTGCAAGCGTCGGGCAGCAGGCTCGTCGGCGTCAAGCCGGGCAAGGTGTTGATTTCCAAGATGTATGGACGCCCTTCCTTGCTCACGATGAAATCCGTCCGGGAATAATCTCGCAACCCAACCAGCCGGTGCGCCGAAAGCGCGAGCATCCCCATGCGCGCGGCGAGATCGGCGTCGATCGGGGCTGGAACGATGTGCGTGCTGCCGCCGGCCGCGTATTTGGATTCGAAATTGTAGAACTCGCCGGCATTTGAAACGATCTCGACAACCGGGAGCGCTTCTTCGCCGAGCACGCCGCACGTAAACTCGCGTCCGGGAATAAACTCCTCAGCCATGACTTCCGCATAGAGCTCGGCCGAGGAGATCATCGCTTGCGACCATTGTTCGTGCGTGCGCACGATCGCGACACCCGCGCTGCTGCCTTGGTACCGCGGCTTGACGACCAGCGGCAGATCGAGCGAACCCGGCAAGAGCGGCAGCGTACCGCCGGAGAGATCGAAGAGATCCCATGTTGCGGTCGGCAGACCTTCGGCCGAAAATAGCTTCTTCGTTAAATGCTTGTCCATCGCAAGCGCCGCGGCTTCCAAACCGCTGCCCGTGTAAGGCAAGCCGAGAAAATCGAGGATGCCCTGGAGTTGGCCGTCTTCGCCGCCGGGACCGTGCAGCGCGTTGAAAACCGCATCGGGCGCGATGTCGCGAACCGCGTCGATGAATTTCCGGTCGTAGTCGAGCGACTGCGCGGCGTACCCGAGCGATTCGAGCGCGCGCATAACCCCGGTTCCCGTACGAATGGAGATCTCGCGTTCGGCGCTCGACCCGCCCATGACGACCGCGACGCGCGCCTTTTTCTTTTTCATTCGATGAAGACGCCGACCAAGTGCACTTCGAGCTGGAGATCCACGCCGAACTGTTCGCTCACGGCGCGGCGGACGCGCGCCAGCAGCGTCGCGACGTCTTTCGCGGACGCGCTGCCTGTGTTGGTGATGAAGTTGGCATGCAGCGCCGAGACTTCCGCGCCGCCTTGGCGCCATCCCTTAGCGCCGGCAGCTTCGATCAAACGCGCCGCCTTGTCGCCGTCAGGATTGCGGAAACACGAACCGGCGTTGGGCAGCGCGATCGGCTGCGTGCGTTTGCGGCGGACCAGCCGTCCTTGCATTTCCTCGCGCACAGCTTGCGCTTCCCCGCGCTCGAATGCGAGCGTCACGCGCGAAACGATCGCGTCGCGCGCGAGCGACGTGTGACGGTAATAATAATGAACGGAAACCGGATGCGCCTGCGGCTTCGCCGGCGATTGCACCCAGACTTCACGCACGAAGTCGCCAATCTCGCGATCGGTGCCCGCATTCATGCGCAGCGAACCGCCCACGCTGCCGGGAATTCCCGCCAGCGAACCGATTCCGATCGCGCCGGCCGATGCCGCTTTTGCGGTGAGCAGCGACATTGCAGCCGATGCGCCCGCGCGCACGGTCACTTCAGCGCCGCTATCGTCGACGTCGATCGCGGCGAAGTCGCCGGCCAGCCGCAAAACCAAGCCGCGAATACCGCCGTCGCCTATCAGCAGATTGCTTCCGCTTCCGAGTACGAACCACGGCAACTTCCGGCGTCCGCACAGCCGCATGATCTCGGCGAGCTGCTCTTCATTTTCCGCGACCACCCATGCATCGGCCGGTCCGCCGATCTTCCAAGACGTGTACGGCGCCAGCGGCTCGTCGAAACGTACACCGCCGCCGCAGATCGCCGAGAGTTTTTGGCGATCCGCATCGGTCAGCAGGCTGCGCAGTTCGGAATCGGCCGCGATCACGCCGAGACGTCCCGCGCGAGCTCCGCGGCAACCTTGGTGATGTTTCCGGCTCCGAGCATGAGCACGAGCGAATCCGCCGGCGCTTCCCGCTGCAGCACTTCGCGCAGGTCGTGCACGTACTTAACGTATGAGATCTGCACGCCGGCGGCTGCCAGCGGCTCGCCAATCAGACGTTCCGACACGCCGCCGATCGGCGTTTCACCCGCGCCGTAAATCGGAGCCAAGTACACACGATCGGCATCGGCAAGCGCTTCGGCGAACGCGTTCGCCAAGTACGCCGTGCGCGTGTAGCGGTGCGGCTGGAAGGCGACGACGATCGGGCCGTGGTGGTAGCGGCGCGCGGCGGCGATCGTTTCGCGCACCGCAGTAGGATGATGCGCGTAGTCGTCGACGACGATCATGCGCGCGCTTGTGGCCAGCACGTCGAAACGGCGGCGCACGCCGCGAAAATCGCTGAGTGATTCAGCCATCGAAGCAAACGGGATATTCAGCGCCCACCCCACTGCCGCGGCAGCCAGTGCGTTCTCGACGTTCATAGCGCCCGGCACGTGCAGCTCGACCGTTCCCAATCGTGCTCCATCGGCGAACAGTTCGAACGTCGACTGGACGTGTTCGAAACGAATGTTGGACGCATGCACGCTCGCATCGGCCGCGATTCCAAACGTGATGGTGCGCGCGCGGCGCGCGCTCTGCGCGAGCGAACGCGTCAGCGG
This sequence comes from Vulcanimicrobiota bacterium, assembly GCA_003136355.1. Lineage (GTDB taxonomy): Bacteria > Vulcanimicrobiota > Vulcanimicrobiia > Vulcanimicrobiales > Vulcanimicrobiaceae > Rubrimentiphilum. The sequence goes on from PLED01000082.1 coordinate 100,993, forward strand.
ATTATCCACGCCGACGATCGCCGCGCCGTCGGCCGGTGCCTTTGCGAGAAATTCTTCGAACTCCGCCACGAGCTTCGGAATCTCGGCGTCGGAAGTGAGATGATCGTTCTCGATGTTCGTCACGACCGCAACCGCCGGGTCGAGCAGCGTAAACGATCCGTCGGACTCGTCGGCTTCGGTGAGAAACCATGGCGCGGTGCCGTCGTGCGCGTTGGTGCCGAGCTCGCCGTCGATGCCGCCGAGTACAAGGCTCGCGTCGATATTCGCGCCGCGCAAAACCGCGGCCGTCATCGCTGTCGTCGTCGTCTTGCCGTGCGTGCCGCAGATCGCGATGCCGCGCCGCCCTTCCATGATCCGTGCGAGCATCTCACCGCGGCCGATGACGGGAATGCCGCGCTCGAGCGCGCAGCGATATTCCGAATTCTTGTGATCGATCGCGGAGCTGACGACGACGGTGGTCGCGCCGTTAACATTACGCGCATCGTGTCCAACGGTAATCGTCGCGCCCGCCTCTCTCAATTCCTTGATCAGCGGCGAGTCGTTCGCGTCCGAACCGGTCACGCGTTCGCCGCGTTCGAGCAAGATGCGCGCGATGGCGCTCATGCCGATGCCGCCGATTCCGACGAAGTGCAAAGTGCGCAAGGTCAGCTCTCGTTCTTGGTAACGAGCGCCTCCACCCGCGCAAGAATTGCGGTGACCGGGTCGCGATTGGCGTGCAAACGCGCGGCCGAACGCATTTCATCGAGGCGTTCGGGCTGCATCAGCTCGCGCAGCGTCCACCAGAGCGAATCGGCGTTCAGCTCCCCGTCCGCGATGACCACGGCCGCGCCGCTATCGGCGAGCATCCGAGCGTTCCGCGCTTGGTGGTCCTCGGCCGCAAACGGATAGGGCACGAGCACCGACGGAATGCCGAGCGCGGTCAGTTCGCCGAGCGTCGATGCGCCGGCGCGCGCAATGGCGAGATCGCAGACGGCGTACGCGTCGGCCATGTCGGGCAAGTAGGCAACGAGCACGGCGAGGTTCTCACCGAAGGGCGTGCGTTCGGCGGCTTGCATGTATTCGTAGTCGCGCTCGCCGCAAACGTGCAGCACCTGCCAAGCCGGCGGCAGCGCGCGTCGCGTCACCAGCGCCGCGATGGCTTCGTTGATCGTCCGCGCGCCCTGACTTCCGCCAACCGCCAAAATCGTGCGCCGCGACGGATCGAGGCCAAGCCGGCGCGCGGCTTCGATGCGGTTATCCGGATGCAGCAGCGAAGCGCGGACGGGAACGCCGGTGTAAACGTATTTTCGCGCGAACGCCGGATCGGCTTGCGGAAACGCGCCCCACACTTCGTCGACGATCGGCGCCAGCAATCGGTTCGCCAACCCGGGATGCGCGTTGGGCTCGAGCAGAGCGAGTGCCGGACTTGGACGCACGCCGCGCAAAATGCGCGCCGCCGCCATCGCCGGAAAACAGACGTAACCGCCCGTCGCGATCGCGATGTCGGGATCGAAGCTGCGCAACACGCGCACGCCTTGCGCGATCCCGGCCGCGTTGGCGGCGATGGTGCGCAACGTGCCCAGCGAGGCGCTGCGCTGCAGCGGACTGCTTTCGATCGTCTCCAGTTCGTAGCCGGCCGCGGGGACCAGCGTGTTTTCGATGCCGTCGGGGCTTCCGATAAAGAGAATGTCGGCCCGGTCGCGCAGCGCGTCGGCAAGCGCGATCGCCGGATAGACGTGACCGCCGGTGCCTCCGCCGGCGAACGCGATCTTCACTCTGGAGGAGATAGCCGCCGGTGCCGACCGACGTTGATGATCAGCGCGACGGCGATCAGCGACACGATCAGCGAGCTGCCTCCGAACGATATAAAAGGAAGCGGCACGCCGGTCACGGGCCAGGACGACGTCACGACGGCGATGTTGACGAACGCTTGTATGACGATGAGCGCCGCGCACCCGGTCGCCAGGAAGAACCCAAACCGGTCGGGCGCGGCAATGGCGATGCGGATCGCGCGGTAGGCCAGTGTTCCAAAGAGAATCAGGACGGTCGCGGTTCCGATCAAGCCGAGCTCTTCCCCCAGTACCGAGAAGATGAAATCGGTGTACTGCTCGGGCAGGTAGAAAAACTTCGCGCGCGATTCGCCGAGGCCGACGCCGAAGAGTCCGCCGCTGCCGAGTGCGAGCAGCGATTGCACGATGTGAAAGCCGGTGTTCTGTGCATCTTTAAACGGATGGAGAAACGCAAAGATGCGGGCGCGCTTGTACGGGTTGCTCATGATCGCAATCGCGGCGGGAGGAAGGGTGACCGCGATAACCATCAGCAGATGTTCGATCCGCGCGCCGGCAGCGAAAAACATGGCGAACGCCGTGAAGACCAAGAGGCTCGAGGTTCCGATATCGGGTTCGATGAGTACGAGCATCGCGGTGAAAAAGACCGGGATGCAGAGCGGCGCAAGTCCGCGCGTCAGCGACGTAATGCGTTCGCCCCGGCCCGCGAGCGCGGCGGCCAGATAGATCACCAGCCCCAGTTTTGCAAACTCGGAAGGCTGCAAGGAAAACGAGCCGGCGCCGATCCACCGGCGCGCGCCGGAGACCGTCTGGCCGACGTGCGGTACGAAGACGGTAAGCAAACCAGCAATGCACAGCAGCAGCGCGTACGGTGCGAACGCGCGCAGCTTGCGGTAGTCGATCTTGTACGCGAAGTACGCGCCTATCAATCCGATAACCAGGTAGATCGCTTGCCGCTTCACATAGTAGGCCGTGTCATGATGATCGGCGTACGCCTGCGCGCTCGATGCGCTGAAGATCATGACGAGGCCAATCGCGACCAAACTCGTGACCGCGATGAACAGCCACGTATCGGGCGGAGAAGCGACGAACGAGCGCGGGAGCTCTTGGGCGTTGGATTGACGCTTGGCGACCGAAACTTTCATCGAGCCGGCGTTCCCAACACCGCATCGGTAAATTTTTGGCCGCGATCCTCGGCCGATTCAAACATGTCGAACGACGCGCACGCCGGCGAGAGCAGCACGACGTCACCGGGTTGCGCCAGCGACTGCGCCATGCGAACCGCTTCTTCCATCGAACCGGCCCGTTCGATCGGCGTGCGATAGACGTGCGCCGCAATGTCGTCGGCGGCTTCGCCGATCACGACGAGTGCGCGGGCGCGTTCGTCCACGATGCGCCCGAGTTCGGTAAAGTCCGTGTTCTTCGGTTTTCCGCCGGCAATCAGCACGATCGGTTTGTCATACGCGCGCAGAGCCGCGATGACGGCGCCGGGGTTGGTGGCTTTCGAATCGTCCACGTAGAGCACACCGTCAACTTCACCCACGGGCTGCATGCGGTGCGACATCGGACCAAACGTACGGATGCCGTCGCGAAGTTCGCGCGGTTCGATTCCGGCGGCGAGCACGGCGAGCGAGGCGGCCATGACGTTCTGCACGTTGTGCAATCCAGCCAACGGAACGTCGTCGCGGCTTGCAATAGGGATCGGCCGCGGATCGCCGGTCACCGGCGAATACGTTAGTGCACCGTCGCGCAGATACATCGTCGCGTGTTTGCTGTCGTTGCCGAGCGTGAACCACATCTGCTTGGCGCGCACGCGCGCTTCGCCCGAATGCCAATGCAAGGGCGCCAGCACCGGGTCGTCGAGATTGGCGATGAAGACGTCGTGTTCGCTTTGATTGGCAAAGATGCGGTATTTCGCTTCGACGTATTCGTCCATCGAATGATACCGGTCCAGATGGTCGGCTGAAATGTTCAGAATCACGGAAACGCGCGGATGAAACGAGCGAATCGTTTCCAGTTGGAACGACGAGACTTCGGCCACGACCCAGCTCTCCGCCGGCGCCGCGACGGCTTCGAGAATGAGCGGGTTTCCGATGTTGCCCCCCACGCGCGCATCTTTGCCGGCTGCGCGCAGGAGATGTCCGATAAGCGATGCTGTTGTCGACTTACCTTTGGTGCCGGTCACGGCGATAATCGGCGCCTTGCACAGCCGGTAAGCGACTTCGATCTCGCTGTACACCGGGATATTTCCACTCTGGATCTTGCGAACCAGCGGGCCGTTCAGCGGAACGCCCGGCGAGAGGACAGCGCAGGTCACGTTGGTGAGTTCACCGATATTTTCAGGGGCGACGTACTGCGCGCCCATCGCTTCAAGGCCGGCAATCGTCTCGGCGAGCTCAGCCCGCGGTTTTTCGTCGATCGCATACACCTCGGCGCCGCGCCCGCGCAAAACTTCGACGACGGCCTTCCCGCTGCGCCCGAGCCCAATGACCAGAATCTTTTCTCCGCCCGCGAAATTCATGCGATCCCTCGCGCTCGCGGAATCGCAAATGGCGTCGCCATAACCGAGGTCGCTACAAGTGGTGTCATCCTGAGCGAGCGTTTTGCCCTTGGCAAAACGCGCAGTCGAAGGACGGCCGAGCGAAGAGGAGGCCTGCGGGTTATGCACATTATCTTACGATCGCCAATCCGACAGCACTGCAAATTGCGGACGCGATCCAGAATCGCGTCGTTACTTTTGTTTCGGGCCAGCCGGAAAGCTCGAAATGGTGATGCAGTGGCGACATCTTGAAAATACGCTTGCCGTGCGTCAGTTTGAAATACGCTACTTGAAGCATAACAGACAGCGCTTCGGCCACGAACACACCGCCGATAATGATCAGCAAGAACATTTCGCCCGAAAGAATTGCCGTCCCGGAGAGCAGCGCTCCCAGAGCCAGCGAGCCAGTGTCGCCCATAAAAAGCTTGGCTGGATGGTGATTGTAGAGAAGAAACGCCAGGCAAGCACCGATCCCTGACAAAGCGAGAAGTCCACCAAATTCGCCCGCGCTCTCATTTTGCAGCGCGATCAAGCCAATCACGATTAGTGGGGACAAAACCGTTCCGGTTGCCAGCCCGTCGAGTCCGTCGGTAAGGTTCACCGCGTTAATTGTTCCGGCTATTGCAAATACTCCAAGCACTAACCAAAGCCAGTAGGGCAAAAGCAAGCTGTGGTGCTGTGAACCAAATACCAATCCGACGAGTCCGCTGCTGTCGCTGATCGAGCGCAGGAACATGATTGCGATGAGAGCCGAAAATAAGAATTTTGTGCGAGCGCGCAGTCCACGATTCTTCCCAAATCGAATTGCCATAAGATCGTCGAGTGCGCCCACCGCGGCGCAGCCTGCCACAAGCGCGAACAGCTTTAGTACATTCGACCACGGCACCGCCCCGAACGACGCAGCAGCGGGCGACCCTGGGATCATGCTGATCAAGACGAGCGGCAAAATCCCGAGGACGAAGCAAAAACCGCCCATCGTCGGTGTACCGGTTTTTATTTGATGCGTTTTTGGAGCATCTTCATACGCGTATTGGACAATGTTGAATCTTTTCAGGAGGGGTATTAAGATCGCGCCCACTATGGCAGCGGTCAAGAATCCTAAGGCAATGAGGATCGCCGCTTCCCTCGCGAGCATCGCAAGGCTCGCGTGCCCCATGAACTTCATTTCGCCCATCTGCGGCGGAATGATATCGCGAAGCCAGGTCATTCGCTTGTCCGCTCAAGCGGATTCACACCAGCGCCGCGCCACTTGAGAACGACGATTGGCGTCTGCTCGTCTCCATTGCCGTGAGGATTCGAAAGAAGCGCCTCGACGACGTTCTCGCGATTGACGCCGGACGATGCGCCTAAAATTTTCGCCGTGTTCAGATCGTTCGCGTCGACCACCGCACATCCGATACCGGTCCGGTCGAAAACGGATTGCGCGAACGCGTCCGGATTTTGCGGCGCAAAGACGATCATGTTTTCAAATGGCGGCATCGTCCCGGTGTACCCGTCGATCGCGGCGATCGCTTCGCCCAAAATTTCGTAGAACATGCCGCGCCGGCCGGCCAGCCGTCCCAACACTTGCATGACGGCGGCGTACGCGACTTTTGGTGCGCCGACGTTGTCGATCACGATCTGCACCGACTCCGGCTGACTCACGGTTGCCATCGCACCGGCGTGACGCGAGAGCAGCAGCGCGAGACGCGACGGACGCACGAACTCCGCCGGGACGGCTTGACGCTGCGCGATCGCGACGGCGGTTTCAGAAACGGCCAGCACATCGCCGGGCTGCGCAATGCCTTCAACCGATGTTTGAATTAGTGCCGCGAGATCTTCTCCGGGTTGAACCAGACGCGTGCGCACCGGAATCGCAACCATGCCGGCCGGAATCTGCGGGCGATCGACACGGAGGCTTCCGCTCACGCCGCACCGGCCCGAAGCGACTGAACGATCTCCTCCATCCGGTATTTGCGCGACCCCTTCAGCAGGACAACGTCCTGATCGGTGGCATTTTTGCGCAGCCATTGCGCGGCTTCTTCGTTTTCGCCAAACGTGACGATGTTGTCGCGCGAAAAGCCCGCGCGAACCGCGCCTGCCGCAAACGATGCCGCAAAATCCCCGCCGACCAGCAGTACGTCAATGTTTATCGCGGCGGCATGAGCGCCGACGCGTTCGTGAATCGCGGGAGCGTCGGCCCCCAGCTCCGCCATGCTTGAAAGCACTGCGATGCGCCGGCGCGCGTTTTCGGACGAAAACGTGGTGAGCGACGCGATCGTGCCGCTCGCGTTTGCATTGTAAGCGTCGTAGATGAGCCGTGGTCCGGCGGGGAGCGCGATGTTTTCATACCGCCCGGGCGGCAATACGAGTCCGCCGACATTGCCCGCGATTTCCTCAGCATTCACTCCGAGCAGCAACGCGCCGGCAATTGCCGCGGCCAGGTTCGCGCGGTTGTGCGCGCCGGGAAAGGGCGTGCGGATCGAAAGCGTTTGCGAAGCGCCGCCGTAGTTGAGCACGAGCGTTCCCTCGTCGCGCACCCACACGCCGGGCAGCGAAGGCTCGCCCTCGCCAAACCACAGCGGAGGCGCGGTGAGCGAACTCGCCCGGTTGCGCGAAATCTCGTCGCGCGCGTTGAGCACGGCTTGCGCGCCCTCGGAAAACAGACCCCATTTCGTCGCCGCGAGGCGTTCGCGCGATCCGAATATTTCCAGATGCGCATCGCCGATGTTGGTCAGAATGCCGATGTGCGGCGATGCAATCGCGACCAGTTCGGCGATTTCGCCCGCATGCCGGGCGCCCATCTCAACAATGAGCATCTGTTGCTGCGGCGTTGCCGCCAGCAGCAACTTGCTGACGCCGATCTCGTTGTTTTCGTTTCCGGGCGAGGCGGCCACGGCTGAAGGTCCCAACGTCGCGACAAGCAGCTGGCAGAGAAAGTCTTTGGTCGTCGTTTTTCCGCTGCTGCCGGTCACCGCAACGACGCGCCCGGCAAATTGCGCGCGCGCCGCGGCAGCCAAATCCATATACGCGCGGCGCGTGTCGCGGACAATCAGAGCGGCAACGCCGTCACTTTGCGCTTGCGGAGAATCGACGACCACGGCGGCGGCGCCTTTTCTTAGCGCTTCTCCGATGAAGTCGTGGCCATCGAACCGCTCGCCGTGCAACGCCAGAAAGGTATCACCAGGATTAAGCGATCGCGTATCGGTTACAACCGTGAGTGTTTCGGGAGCGCGTTCGCGCCCGCGCACTTCCGCGCCGGTCGCTTCGGCCGCGCGGTCGAAGGACAGCGTCATGATGGAACGCGCTCGCGTTCGGCCAGCGCGCGGCGCGCTTCGGCGGCGTCGTCGAACGGCAAGACATCTTTGCCCACGATCTGATACGTCTCGTGGCCTTTGCCGGCGATCAATATCGTATCGCCGGGCTGAGCGTTTCGAATTGCTGCCGCAATCGCGCGCCGGCGATCCGGTTCGATTTCGTGCGGCGCTCCCCCGATGCCGGGCAGAATGTCTTCGATGATCGCGCGCGGATCTTCGGTGCGCGGATTGTCGGACGTCACGTAGGCATAGTCCGCATTTTGCGCGACGACCGCTCCCATCTCGCGACGCTTGCCGCGATCGCGATCGCCACCGCAGCCAAACACGACGATGCGACGTCCATGCGTGGTTTCGCGCAGCGCGCGCAGCGCCGACCCCAGCGCGTCGGGCGTATGCGCGTAATCGACGATGACCTCGACATTGCCGCCGTTGATGCGCTCCATGCGCCCGCGTACGTGCTCGACCGAAGCCAATCCGCGCGCGGAAACGTCATCCCCGATGCCGAGCATTCGCGCCACACCAATTGCGCACAATGCATTGCTGACATTAAACCGGCCGGTCAGGCGCAGATCGAAATGGCGGCCGTCCACATCGAAGGTCGACCCGGTCGCGTGCATGTGGATATTTTCAGCGCAAATATCGGCCGGACCATCGATTCCAAATGTGAGGACGGTTTTTCCGCCGCGCAACTCGTCCGCCCAGAGCGCTCCGTGCGGATCGTCGGCGTTAAAAACCGCGCGCTCCGCGAGATCGAAAAGCCGGCGCTTGGCGGCGGCGTAGGCTTCCGGCGTTTCGTGAAAGTCCAAATGATCGCGCGTGACGTTCGTCAGTCCGGCGACGGAAAAATGCACGTCGGAGACGCGATCGAGTGCGAGCGCGTGCGAACTAACTTCCATCGCTACAATCTTTACCGCTTTTTCGCGCATCTGCGCGAGCAGCGCTTGCAGCTCCGATGCCAGGGGAGTCGTATGGTCGAGCGGCCGATCTGTGCCATCGAATTTCGTTCCGAGCGTGCCGACGATGCCCGCGGAGATTCCGGCTGCATTGGCGATAGCGGCGATCATGTGCGTGACGGTGGTCTTCCCATTGGTTCCGGTGATTCCGGCGATCGCGAGATTGCGCGACGGCGATCGATAGAACGTATCGGCAATCTTCGAAAGCGCCGCTGCCGAGTCCGGAACGATCACGTTGGCAAAGTTGGGCGGAAGATCTATTTCGCGTTCCACAATCACCGCAGTGGCGCCGCGCGCAATGGCCTCACTCACGTACCGGTGCCCGTCGGTATGTTCGCCCACAATTGCAAAGAACAGCGCGCCTGGTCTCACCGATCGGGAATCGAAAGAGAGCGATGAAACCATCACGGACCCGCCACCGGTGATGCGGCTGTCCGGCAATCCTTCGAGCAACATTTCCAGCAGCACGCCCGCCTCGATCATGGGGTGAGGTTCGCCGTGCGTTCGGGCCGGACCAAGCGCTTTGCGGGAACGGGCGACGGCTTGGGACGCGGCGTCGCCGGGAGCGTTCCGGCGTGGAGCATCGCCTGGCGCGCGATCTCCGAAAAAGCCGGCGCGGCAACCACCGAGCCGTAGATCGCGCCTTGGGGACGCTCGACTTTCACATAGATCAAATACCGGGGATGCTCGTACGGCACCATACCTATAAAGGAAGCGATGTACGCGCCCGGTTCGTATTGCCCGTTTTCTACGACCTGCGCCGTGCCGGTCTTGCCGGCCGTCGTATATCCGGCGAGCTGCGCGCTGGGGTTGCCGGTTCCACGCACAACGACGGCTCGGAGAAAGCGCCGCAGCGTATCGGCGGTACGCCGTGAAAAGACGCGCCGTTCGATCTCCGGCCCGTACTGATAGACGAGGCGCCCCTGCGTATCGAAGATCGCGCGCACGAGCCGCGGGCGCACGAGCAAACCGCCGTTGGCAATCGCGCAATAATAGCGCGCCAGCGCGAGCGGCGTCACCGAAACGCCCTGTCCGAACGCCATCGTCGCGAGCGAACTGTCGCTCCAATCCGCGGGCGCAGGCACGATGCCGGGATTTTCACCGGCGAAACCGACGTGCGTGGAGTCGCCGAAACCCGCGCGCCGTTCCATTTCGTAAAATGTCTTGCGGCCGATCGAGAGGCCGACTTCGGCCGCGCCGACGTTGTGCGAATAGGCNNCGACTTCGATCGCATTGCGCGCGGGAAAGTACGACGACGTCGTGACTTTGCCGCTCTCGAGCGCGGCCGCCGCGGTCAACAGTTTGAAGGTCGAACCGGGTTCGTAGGCGTCCTGCACCGCACGCTCGCGGCGCTCATCGGGCGAAAACTTCCAGTACGTGTTCGGATCGAAGTGCGGCAAATCGG
>PLED01000032.1 GCA_003136355.1 Vulcanimicrobiota bacterium
TTCGCGATGCCGATGACGCCGCGGCCGCCGCGGTTCTGCGTCTTGAACGTGTCGACCGAGACGCGCTTGATGTAGCCGCCGACCGTATAGGTGACGACGACGTCGATGTTTGGAATCAGCGCTTCCACCGAAAACTCATCTTCGGCCGGAATGATTTCCGTACGGCGGTCGTCGCCGAATTTTTTCTTGACGTCCTGCACTTCGGCTTTAATGATAGCCAGAATGCGGCGCGGGCTCTTGAGAATATCTTGCAGTTCGGCGATCAGTTTGATCAGATCGCGGTACTCGTCCTCGATCTTCTGCCGCTCGAGTCCGACCAGCGTGCGCAGACGCATGTCGACAATTGCCGCCGCTTGCACGTCGCTCAGTTTGAAACGCTTGGTTAGTTTTTCGCGTGCTTCGTCGGTCGTCTGACTGCCGCGCACGATCTCAATTACTTCATCGATGTTGTCGAGCGCGATCCGGTACCCTTCGAGCAGATGCGCGCGCTCTTCGGCTTTGCGCAAATCGAAGGCCGTACGCTTCTGCACAACGTCTTTGCGGTGCGCGATATAGTGCTCCAGCAGCGCCTTGAGCGGCAACACTTGCGGTTCGAGCGGAACCGAACCATCGGGGCGCGGAGGGCCGGCGGGCACCAGCGCGAGCATGTTGTACCCGAACGACGATTGCAGCGGCGTATGTTTGTAGAGCTGGTTCAGCACGATTTTGGGCGTCGCGCTGCGCTGCAGCTCCACGACGACGCGCATGCCTTTGCGGTTGGACTCGTCGTGCAGCGCGGAGATGCCCTGAATGCGTTTCTCAGCGTGCGCCTCGGCGATAGCCTCGACAATGCGCCCGCGATAGACCTGATACGGAATCTCGGAAATGATGATCTTATGCTTGCCGCGTTCCTCGACGATCTCGGCCTTGCCGCGAATGATGATCGAGCCGCGTCCCGTTTTGTAGGCTTCCTTGATCGCCTCGTGTCCCATGACCGTTCCGCCGGTCGGAAAGTCCGGACCTTGCACGATCGCGCACAAGGCGTCGGCGTCAACATTGGGATCGTCGATGATCGCGGCGATCGCGTCGGCAATTTCGTTGAGATTGTGCGGCGGAATATTCGTCGCCATGCCCACCGCGATACCGCTGGAACCGTTGAGCAGCAGCTGCGGCAATTTGCCGGGGAGAACCGTCGGCTCGGTCCCTTGGTTGTCGAAATTGGCAATGAACGGCACCGTCTCTTTGTCGATGTCGCTCAGCACCTCGAGCGCCGCACGCGCCAGGCGGGCTTCCGTATAACGGTAGGCGGCCGGCGGATCGGGATCGATCGATCCGAAGTTGCCGTGCCCGTCGACCAGCGGATAACGCAGCGTAAAATCCTGCGCGAGGCGCACGAGCGCGTCGTACACCGAACTGTCGCCGTGCGGATGGTAGGACTTCAGAACTTCGCCGATGATACCGGCGCACTTGCGGTGCTGCTTGGTGGGGTCCATACCCATTTCGCGCATGGCAAAGAGGATGCGGCGCTGGACCGGTTTGAGGCCGTCGCGCACGTCGGGGAGCGCCCGCGATGCAATGACCGACATCGCATAGGAGAGGTAACTCTCCCGCATTTCGTCTTCGACGTTGATCTGCGTTATGATATCGTTATTCACTGCACCATGCTGATTCGCCGCAAAGATGGAACGAACATTTTACAATGAAGCGCAGCTGCGCGCGTTCGCAGCGGAATTCGGACGGGGCCTGAAAGCCGGCGATGTGGTCGGTCTTTCCGGTGCCCTGGGCTCCGGAAAAACGGCCTTTGTGAAAGGAGTCGCTGCGGGCAGGGAAGCGACGAGTCCGTCCTTTACCTTCTGGCACCGCTACGACGGCACGCCGCCGATCGACCACCTGGATCTCTACCGGATCGAGGACGACCGCGAGCTGACCGAGCTCGGTCTGGACGACGCTTTCGACGGCACTTCGATCGTGCTGATCGAATGGTACGAACGCGCCGGAAACATTCTGCCGCGCCCTAATTACACGATCGTCATCGACGGAAAGGGCGACGAGCCGCGGAGCGTGCGCGTGCAAACACAATGACGATACTCGGCATCGACGCGGGCTTGGGATCGCTTTCGGCCGCTCTTTTCGAGAATGGCCGCGCCGGCGCGAGCCAAGAGTTGCCGGGAAAGGTTGCGCTGGAAGGCGGCATGCGTGCGATCTCCGACATTCTTGGGGGCCGCCGCGCCGATCGCATCGGCGTCGGCATCGGCCCGGGGAGCTTCACCGGCGTCCGGATCGCCATCAGTTATGCCAAGGCGCTCGCGCTCGGCTGGAACGTGCCGCTCTGCGGCATCTCGACGTTCGATGCGCTCGAATGCGGACTGGACGCGGGCGGCCGCCCGTTGCTCACCGTCGTGCGTGGACGCGAGGGCGTGATCTCCGTCCGCCTTCGAACAAATGCCGGCGAACGGCGGGCATCGGGGTACATTCGCGACGTGTTCGAAACGCTGCAGCCCGAGTTGCCGCCGGCGCTCCTCCTCACCGGAAACGGCGCGGAGGACGTGCGCGCCGCGCTTGGCGAACGCGCCATTGACGTGACGACTCTTCCACGCGCCGTTGAGCCCGCCGCACTTGCGATCGCGATGCTGGCGGCGCAGCGCGATCCGGCGGCGTCGCTGCACGAAGTGCGCGCCGACTACGGTGAGCTTCCGGCTGTAAGCGTTCCCAAGAAATGAAACTCGATCCGCGTCCGGTTGCCGCCGGCGGCGAGCGTCTATCGATCGCACCGATGGCCGGCGCTGACGTGCGCGAGGTCGTGCGGATCGAACAACAGTCGTTCACGACCACGTGGCCGGCCAACGCCTTTTACCAAGAGTTGAACGATAACAAGCTCGCGCACTACTATGTCGGACGGATTGGCGACGACATCGTTGCGTACGGCGGCATTTGGGTCATCCTCGAGGATTCGCACATTACAACAATCGCCGTCGAACCGCGCCATCGCGGGCGGCGGTTCGGCGAAGTCATGCTGATCAAGCTGCTCGACGAAGCGATCGCACGCGGCGCCTCTTGGATGACCCTCGAGGTCCGCGAAAGCAACGACGTCGCGCAAGCGCTTTACCGAAAGTACGGCTTCACCACCGTCTCCACGCGACGCGGCTATTACAGCGACAACAACGAAAACGCGCTCGTCATGTGGGCAGGCAATCTGAAGAGCGAGATCTACGTGAACCGGCTGCGCGCGCTGCGCTCCACGCTCGCCGAGTGACCTTTACGGAGCTCTGCAAGCGCGTTCGCACACACATCGGACAAGATCACCGGTACGCGCATTGCGTACGGGTCGCGCGCATGGCGGAAGACTTGGCGCGCGTTCATGGAGCAGATCCCGCCAAGGCGCGGAAAGCGGGAATGCTTCACGACCTCGCGCGGCTCTATTCCGAGGAACGGCTCCTCGCGGAGTGCGCGCAGCGCGGCGTTCCCATCAGCGATTTCGAACGCGCCAACCCGATCGTGCTGCACGCGCCGCTGAGCGCCGAGCTCGCGCGCGCGGACTTCGGCGTCACCGATCCTGAAGTGCTCTCGGCGATCGCCAAGCACACGCTGGGCGCGGGTGAGATGTCGGTGCTGGATTGCGTTCTCTATTTAGCCGATGGACTCGAACCCGGCCGAGACTATCCCGAGCGGGCGCCCCTGACGGAAATGGCCGGGCGCGACCTCCCCGGAGCGATGCGCGCAACGATCGAGTCGTCTTTGCGGTATCTTAGCAGCAAGCACTTGCCGCTCGCCCCGCAAACGGCGGCGGCAATGCGAACTTTCGGCGCACACACTATGACGGAGGCACCCACTGGCGGACATTCTTGAGATCGTGCGGACGGCCGCAGCGGATAAAAAGGGCGAACAGTTTATGGAGATCGACGTCGCCGGCAAAACGATCATCGCCGACACGTTCGTCATCGTCACCGGTCGCTCGAAAGTGCAAACCAGGGCCATTGCCGATGGCATCACCGAGAATATCAAAGCGGCCGGCATGCGCGTCGGCCGTCTCGAAGGTTACTCCGAAGGCACGTGGATTTTGATCGACCTTGGAGATATCGTGGTTCATGTTTTCACCCCCGAACAGCGCGCATTCTACAACCTCGAGCGCCTTTGGGCCCCGGCCTCCGAGCGGCAAGCGCAGAGCTCGTGAGCGGAAAATCGAAAGTCAAATACACAACGCAAGCCTCGCGGCGCCGCGGCCAGGCGCTGCTGCGGCTTGGCGTCTGGATATTTATCTTCGTCTTCGCGCTGAGCGTAGTCGGCGGCTTAATCGGTTTCGTCTTCGTAAAACAGTAGCGGCTTCCACGAGGGCACGCCTAGAAGCAGCGTGAAGCACCTCGCGTGCGACAATTTTATGCAGCCGCGCTGGCGCTCGCGTTTCTTGCCCCGCAAGTTTTCACCGCGTGCCCGGCCTCGGCCCAAACCTATCCCGCTTCCGCGCTCGGCGCGCTCCACTGGCGTCTGATCGGCCCCTTCCGCGGAGGCCGCGCGATTGCGGTAACCGGCGTGCCGGGGCAGCCCGAGAAATTTTACTTCGGCTCGGTCGGTGGCGGCGTCTGGGAAAGCGACAACGCTGGCCGCACGTGGTCCCCGATTTTCGACGGCGTTTCGGTCGCCTCGATTGGCGCCATCGCGGTTGCGCCGAGCGATACGAACGTCATCTACGTCGGTACGGGCGAAGCCGACATGCGTTCCGACATTCAACACGGCGACGGTATGTACAAATCTACCGACGCCGGCAAAACCTGGTCGCACATCGGGTTAACCGACTCGAATCAGATCGGCAAGATCGCCGTCGATCCGAAAGACGCCAACGTCGTATACGTCGCAGCGTTGGGGCATCAGTACGGTCCTAACGCCGAGCGCGGCGTCTTCAAGTCGGTCGACGGCGGCAAGACGTGGAGCAAGGTCCTTTACAAAGACGAAAACACGGGCGCGATCGATCTTTCTATCGATCCATCGAATTCAAACGTCATCTTCGCATCGCTCTGGCAGACGCGGCGGCCGCCGTGGAACGTCTATCCGCCGAGCAACGGCCCGGGCGGCGGACTCTACAAGAGCACCGACGCAGGCGCTTCATGGACACAAGTTTCCGGAAACGGATTTCCGGACAGAGTGGGGCACATCGGCGTTGCCGTTTCTCCGGCCGATTCACATCGCGTCTACGCGCTGGTCGACACCAACGGCGTAAAAACCGGCGGCATTTACCGTTCCGACGACGGCGGTACGAATTGGGCAAAAATCGACGGCGAAACGCGGATTTGGAACCGCGGCTGGTACTTCAGCAAAGTCACCGCGGATCCCAAAAACTCCAACGAAGTTTACGTCATGAATACTTCCACGTATCGTTCAACCGACGGCGGCAAATCGTTCACGGCGATTAAGGGTGCGCCGGGCGGCGACGATTATCATCAGCTCTGGATCTATCCCGACGATCCCAACCGCATGATCCTCGGCAGCGACCAAGGCGTCGTGGTTTCGATCGACGGCGCGAAGACCTGGAGCTCGTGGTACAACCAGCCGACCGGGCAGTTCTATCACGCGATCACCGACAACCGTTTTCCTTACTGGGTATACGGCGCGCAGCAAGATTCAGGCGCGATGGCTATACCCAGCCGGACGACTGCGCGCGGAATCAGCTTCCGCGACTGGCATCCCATCGACGTCGGCGGCGAGAGCGGAACGATCGCTCCCGACCTGCTGCACCCGGGACGTCTCTATGATGTTTCGGGGGTCTATGAAAATGTGAACACGGGCTGGGAGCTCTCGATAGATCCGACGATTCAATATCCGGACAAAGTCTGGCGCAACACGTGGACGCTGCCGATCGTCTCGTCACCGCAAAATCCGCGCGTGCTCTACATGAGCCACCAACAGATATTCCGGTCGCCCGACGGCGGCAACTCATGGTCGATCATCAGTCCGGATCTCACGCGGAAATTTACGACCGTTCCGTCCACGCTCGACGCGCCGACGGTTGCCGACAGCAACGGCCTTCCGCGCCGCGGTGTCATCTATTGGATTGCTCCATCAACCGTGCGCGCGCACGAAATATGGGCAGGCACCGACGACGGACTCATTTGGCTGACGCGCAACGAAGGCACTTCGTGGCTGAACGTCACGCCGCCGCAGTTAACGCCGTGGAGCAAAGTCGGCATCATCGATGCATCTCATTTTGATGCGGGCACGGCCTATGCGGCCATCGATCGTCACCGTCTCGACGACAACCATCCGTACATCTACAAAACGCACGACTCGGGCGCGCACTGGACTGCGATAACCAACGGCATTCCCTCAACCGAATCCGTCAACGTGGTGCGCGAAGATCCGCGGCGGCGAGGATTGCTCTACGCGGGAACCGAGCGCGCCGTCTATGTTTCTTTCGACGACGGCTCCAGCTGGCAGTCGCTTCAACTGAATCTGCCGACGACGTCGATGCGCGATATCGTTTTCAACGGAAGCGACATCGTACTCGCCACGCACGGGCGCGCGTTCTGGATTCTCGACGACGCTTCGCCGCTTCGCCAACTCAGCGCGGCGATCGCGAACGCGAGCGCGCACCTCTACAAACCTGCGCTCACCTATATTTGGCAGCCGGGATCCGATCAGGGCACGCCGATCCCGCCGGACGAACCGACGGCCAACAATCCGTCGTCCGGCGCGATCATCTACTATTCCATCGGTCAAGCGAAAACGCCGGTCGTGCTGCAAGTCTTGGGCGCAGGAGGCACCGTGTTGCGGCAGTGGTCGTCGGCGGGCGCACCGACCGTCGTGAATCCCAGCACGCTCACAATTCCGGCGTTTTGGGTGCAGCCGCAGCTGCCGCCGTCGAGCGATCCGGGACTGCACCGCTACGTGTGGGATTTGCACTACGCAACGGCGGGCGCGACACGGCGCCGCGGAGGCGGTCCGCTGGTCGCACCGGGCAATTACACGGTTCGCCTGAGCGTGAACGGTGCGACGTATTCTCAACCGCTTACTTTAGCGCGCAATCCGCTCTACCCGGCGAGCAACGCCGCTCTGCGCGCGCAACTCCAACTCGCGCGCCAGATCGACGCGCTCAATACGCAAGTCACCGACGCGCAAAATCGCGCCACAGCTCTGTTGAAATCCCGCGGCTCGAAGTTGTCGCTCGCGCGGCTAGCGCAGCTGAATACACTTATCGGCAGCGCGCCCAAGAATACGCCCGACGACTCCGTTGGCAAGCCCCCGACCGATTTTACGAGATTGCGGTATATCGGTGTGGCGCTTGGAACGCTGGAAGGCGCCGTCGAAAGCGGCGCCGCCAAGCCGACGGCATCACAGTACCTGTCGTTCCGCATCCTGCAAAAAAAAGCAGCGTCCGCCATGCGAACGCTGCAGATGCTCGAGCGCTAAACTCTAGCGAATCGCCGAGTCGTACCAGCGCGACAAGTCGGCCTTGAACTGCGCCAGCGACGGCGTATTCAAGTAGACCATGTGCCCCGACTGGTAAAACTTGTAGGTGATGTTGCGCGCAATCGCGGGCGCCACGCCCAAATGGTTGAGCGTATAGGCGGCCGCAAAATAGGGCGTCGCAAAGTCGTAGTATCCGCCCGCGAGCAGCACTTTGAGGTGCGGGTTTTCGGTCATCGCCTGCGCGAGATCGGGCGCGACGTTCGCCGGCGGATCGTCGCCGTTGTGGTGCATATCCCAACGAGCGCCGAGCTGCGTGTAGGCCGTGGGCCGGTACTGCAAGTTGGTCGAGTAGTGCAGTTGATCGTGAAGATAGCGCTCGAATGCGCCGACGAAGGCGCCGGTCACCGAGACGTCGGCCGGATCCCATTCCGGCGAATCCGCCGCTGCATCTAGGCCGTAGGTTTGAAAACGCGAGTCGAGGCGGCCCACGATCTGATCGCTGCCGCGCAGCAGTTCTTTTTCAAACCGCGGATAGGAAATGCGCATATCCGAATCACGAATGTACGCTTCGGAGAGTCCCAGATACGCGTGCAGCTTACGCACGATGTCGTCGCGGCCCGACGCGCTCAACCGGTCGCCCTGCGCGAGGCCGTGCAAGTACTGCGTACCGGCGAACTGCTGTACGCCCGCCAGAAACGTTGTGAGGCTTGCCGGCCTGTTCGGAACCATGTGGTGATACCACGCCGTCGCGGCTTCGCTCGGAAGATAGAGCACGTAGGCCCAGTCGCCGCCGGCGATCGGATTCGATCCGCCAAGTCCGGTCAATCCGAAGTTGAGGATCGTCGAGAGCAGCACGACGCCGTTGAATTGCACGCCCGCGTCCTGCAGCATGTTCACAAGCACCGCATCGCGCGTCGTGCCATAGCTTTCGCCAAAGAGAAACTTCGGCGAATTCCAGCGGTTGAATTGCGTGATATAGCGCTGAATGAACTGCGTGAACGCGCGCCCGTCTTGATCGACGCCCATGAAATCCTTGGGATCGCCGTAGCCGATGACGCGGCTGAAGCCGGTGTTCGGCGCATCGATAAAGACGAGGTCGGACTTGTCGAGCAAACTGTAGGGATTGCGGTTCATGCCATAGGGCGCAGAGGCGTTCGGTACGGCATTGGCCGTTACGACGCGCACGGGTGAAAACGCCCCCATGTGCAGCCAGATCGTCGAACTCCCCGGGCCGCCGTTGTAGAAAAACGTCACCGGTCTGCGGCTGAGATCGCTTCCGTCTTTCGTGTAGGCCACGTAGAACATGTGCGCGGTGATCTGTTCTTTGTCGTCGCGCAGCGTGATCGTACCGGCGTGCGCCGTGTATGCGATCGTTTGCCCCCCGATCGATGTGACGTGGTGTGATACCGCATCCGGCGGCGGAGCCGGAACGTAAGGCTTGGGCGCCGGCTTGGCAGCGAGCATCGAAAGCGCGCTGATAGCGGTGATTATCGCAAGTACTTTCTTCATTCTGTCCTCAGCGGGCGAGCGCGCTGTCGTACCAGCGGGCAAGGTCGTTCTTGAATTGGGCGAGCGCGGCTTCGTTGAGATAGACCATGTGCCCCGAAGGGTAAACGTTGAACGTGATATTTCTTTGCAATTGCGGCGCTATGCTCAGATGCTGCAGCGTGTACTCCGTCGCGAAGAACGGCGTGGCGAAATCGTAGTACCCGTTCGCCGAAAAGACTTTGAGGTTGGGATTCTGCGTCATCGCTTCGGCTAAGTCGGGCGCCACGTTGGGCGGTTCGCGCCGGTTGTGCGTGAAGTCCCAGGAACTGCCGTTGGCGTAGATGATGCCGTAAATGTTCGGGCGGTACTGCAGCGTCGTGTCGTATTTCAAATCGCTGCGCAGGTACTGATTGATCGCGGTCGTGTACGGCGCGTCGATCGACGAATCGGTCGGGTCCCATGCCGGACCTTCATCGGCGGCCCGGTCGAGTGCGAACGTCTGATAGCGCGCATCCAGCCGTCCGATAACGGCGCCTTGCGAGCGTAACAGCTGCTGCTCGAAACGCTGATACGGAATGCGCAAATTGCTTTCGCGCACGTACTGCTCAGAGACGCCGAGGTACGCGCTCAACTTGTGGACGACGTCGTTGCGTTCCGATGCGCTCAGGTTTGCGCCTTTGTATAGTGCGTCTAAGTATTCGCCGAGCGCGAATTGTTCGACAGGCTGCAAGAATGCCGAAACGTCGGCCGGCCTATTGCGAATTTTTCCGTGATACCAAGCGGCGGCGGCTTCGGTTGGAAGGTACAGAACGTAAGGCCAATCGCCCGCGGCGATCGGATCGCCGTTGCCGAAATCCAATCCGAAGTTCAAGATCGAAGAAAGCAGCACGACGCCGTTGAGCGCGATGCCTTGGCTGAGCAGCGTATTCGCCAGCGCGGCCGAGCGCGTGGTGCCGTAGCTCTCGCCGAAGAGAAACTTCGGCGAATTCCAGCGCCCGAATTTCGTGAGGTAGCGCTGAATGAATTGCGCGAACGCCGCAACGTCCTGATCGACGCCGAAGAACGTCTTCGGCGTGCCGGCGCCGGTGATGCGGCCGAAACCGCTGTCGGGCATGTCGATGAAGACGAGATCGCTCTTGTCGAGCAAGCTGTAAGAATTGTTGGCGATCCGGTACGGCGGGGGGCCCGTCGCCGCGGCGTTGGCCGCGAGCACGCGAACCGGTCCGAACGAGCCCATGCGCAGCCACATCGTCGAGCTGCCTGGACCTCCATTATAAATGAAGGTGACCGGGCGCGATCCGGCGTCGGAGCCGTCGAGCGTATAGGCCGTGTAGAAAATGCGCGCGGTCGGGGCTTCCTTGTCGTTGCGTAGCGTTATCGTGCCCGCGCGCGCGGTGTACGCGTAGGGCTGCCCATCGATCGTGACGGTATGCTGCGTAATCGCGTCGGGCGTTTCGCTGTCGGAAACTTCCGGCGGCGGCGATGCCGCAGCTTGCGGCGGCGTGCGCGGCGGGGCGGCCGAGGCCGGAACCAGTGGCGCGCAAAAGGCGAAGAACACGAGGAAAGCGGCGAGTTTTCTCAACGGTAGAGTTCCTTCTTCAGATCCTTGACGGCCGCGCTCATCGCATCGAGATACGGCAGCATCGCACTCTTTATGCGATTCAGCCGTGCCGCTCCCTCTGCGGTGACCACGTAGATTCGGCGCGACCGTTTTGAGGGATGGTCCCACTTCGCGGTCAGAAAACCGCGCTCTTCCAAGCGGCGCAGCAGCGGATAGATTTTGTTCGTGTTGACCGCGATCAGATCTCCGCAGGTTTTTTCGATGCGCGCCATCAGTCCGTAACCGTGATCCGGCTTCTTTTTGAGCAAATGCAAGATCAAAACAGGAAAGAGCGTTTTGCTCTTGATAGGGCCCCGGAGGACCTCATCGAGCTGGAGCGAGCTAAGCGCGCGCGGTTTCTTCGGCGTAAAGGCGTCCTATCGGAGCTGCGTAGCGGCGTTCGACGACCCGGCGCTTGACCTTCAACGTAGGCGAAAGCTCCCCGTCTTCTATCGTGAGATCGCGCGGCAGCACCGCGATGCGCCGCACTTGTTCAAACGTCGCCAAGTCCGCCGTTTGCCGCCGCACCTGATCGGTCATGAACGCGATCACGTCGCTACGTTCGGCCATGGTTCCGGCGGGCACATCCGCCGCAATGCCGAGTTCCTGGCGCACCAATTCCCAATTCGGCGAAACCAGTGCGACCGGATGCGCACGGCCTTCGCCCGCAATCAGCACCTGGCTGACGTACACCGATCGTTTGATCGCCGATTCCAAACGCGCGGGCGCGATGAACTTTCCGCCGGACGTTTTGAAGAGCTCGTTCTTACGATCGGTAATGCGCAAGAAGCCATCGGCGTCGAGTTCACCGACGTCCCCGGTATGGTACCAGCCGTCCTTCAATGCTTCGGACGTGGCCGCAGGGTTGTGGTAGTAACCCAGCATCACGCCGGGGCCGCGAACCAGCACTTCGCCGTCCGGAGCGATCGCGATCTCAACGCCGGGGATCGGCTTGCCGACCGTTCCATAGTGGTTGTTTCCAAACGTATTAACGGTAACGACGGGCGAACATTCGGTCGGACCGTAGCCTTCAACGATCGGAATGTCGCAGCCGAGCATCGTCATCGCGACGTCGAAATGCAGCGGCGCCGAACCGCTCACGAAAAATATCAGTTTATCCAAACCCAAACGCGGACGGATTTTTCGCAGCACCAGCGAGTACGCGATGCGGTACTGAAGCGAAAGCGCGGCGCCGGGTTCTTTCCCGCGAACCTTCGCGCTCGTGTAATCGCGGCCGGCGTTGAGCGCCCAGGGCACGGCCTTGCCGTGCAAGCCGCCTTCAGATTTCGCCGTTCCCACGATGCGCGCGATCACCCGTTCGAAAAGACGCGGTACGGCCGTCATGGTGACGGGATGCACGTCGCGAAGATCGTCGAGCAATTTGTCGACGTCGTATGCGATGTAATGATGCATTCCGCGCAGCATGTAGCCGTAGAGGATCATATGTTCGTAAATGTGCGAGAACGGCAAAATCGAAAGCACATTCGAACCGCTCGGCAGCACGTCGAACGTATTGCTAAACGAAGACTCGGCGTTGAACGCGACGTTGTGATGCGAGAGCATCACGCCTTTGGGTTCGCCGGTCGTACCGGACGTGTAGATCAAAACGGCGAGATCGTCCGGCTTCAGCGCCGCTTCCGATTGCGCGACGAGTCCGGGATTTTCGACGCGGAACCGCGCACCGCGTTCCTCGAACCGCGCGATCGAATCGGGGCCGCTGCTTTGGAATATGACGATCGGCACGGCGGTGAGCTCGCGCACGCTCGCCGCCGATTCGGCCGTACCGGTGAAGAGCAGCTTGGCATCCGAGTCGCGCAGAATGAATGAAACCTGATCGGATGCTTGCGTCGGAAAGATCGGCACGACCACGCAGCCGGCAAAAAGTATCGCGAAGTCGGCGACGATCCAGTCGACGCTATTACGCGCCATCAGCGCCACGCGATCGCCGGCCTGCACACCCGACGAACGAATCGCATTCGCAAGATTTTCTACGCGGTCCATGAGCTGTCGCGAAGAGGTGGCGCTCCAACCGGCGCCGGCGCGTTCCAGCAGCGCAGCTTCGCGCGGCTGCTCGAGCGAACGGCGGATAACGGCCGGCAAAGTTTCGCGCGGCGGCAGCGGGGACTGCATCATTTCGGCTTCGCCGCCGAATAGGGCTCTCTTGCTATCGCAGCACGAGGTATTGCGCCAGCGTGTCTATGCGCCGCGGCGTGAATCCGGAGACGTCGGCCAACTCGTCCAGCGAGGCAAACGGGCCGTTTTGAGCGCGGTAGGCGACGATGCGCTCCGCCAGCGTCTGTCCCAGCCCGGGAACACGCGCCAGTTCGACCGCGCTGGCGGAGTTCAGATCGACGCTCATAGAGACGCGCGCGCGTTTCTTTCGCGCGCTCTTGCGCGCACGAGGAGCGCTTTCGCCGATGCGCGGAACGCGTATCTCTTCCCCATCTTGCACGACCTCCGCGAGGTTCACGGCGGCGCGGTCGGCGGCGTTTGAAAAACTGCCCGCCTTCTCCACCGCGTCATTCGCGCGCGATCCGGGCTGAACGCGGTACAGTCCGGGCCGGCGAACCTCACCGGCGACGTAGACGACGAGCGAGGGCGCGTTCCCGGCTGCGCCGCGGTTCGCCCTTCGACGACGCGCACCTGATGGCGCGCTACTCAGGATGACACCGTTGCCAATGCCGCTCCTCACGGCACCAGTGGTCCCCGCGACGCCGGTCGCGCTCGTCGTAATGGCGGGCGGGTGCGGCGCCGGATGGAGAAAAGCGAGCGCGACCAAGATAATGGCGGCGCCCGCGACAGCGAGTATTTTCACATCGTACGTTCACGCCGGGGCGCGGTTGAGGAAAGGGTTAGCGCAGTTTCCGGCCCTATATGGCCTTCCGATGGCCGACGCTTACGATTATCGAGCGGTAGAACAAAAGTGGCAGCAGCGCTGGGACGAGCGGGCCATCTTCCGCGCGCGCGAAGACGTCGAGAAGCAAAAATATTACACAATGGAGATGCTGCCCTACCCGTCGGGCGATCTGCACGTCGGCCACGCAAAAAATTATTCGCTCGGCGATGCCATCGCGCGCATGATGCGCATGCTCGGCTACAACGTAATCCATCCGATGGGCTGGGATGCGTTCGGCTTGCCGGCGGAAAACGCGGCGATCGCGCACGGCGCGGATCCCGGCAAGTGGACGCGCGCGAACATTGCAAACATGCAGCGCCAAGTCCGGCTGATGGGAACGAGCTACGACTGGTCGCGTGAGATCACGACGTGCGAGCCCGAGTATTACCGCTGGAACCAGTGGCTCTTCTTGCGTCTGTACGAACACGGCTTGGCATACAAGCGCCAGGCGCCGGTCAATTGGTGCCCGCACGATCGCACGGTGCTTGCGAACGAACAGGTGATCGACGGGCGGTGCTGGCGCTGCGAGAATTTGGTCGAACGCCGCAATCTTTCGCAGTGGTTCTTAAAGATCACCGATTACGCGGACCGCCTGCTCGACGCTCTCGACACGCTCGACGGCTGGCCCGAACGCACGCGCACGATGCAGCGCAACTGGATCGGACGAAGTGAAGGCGCGCAGTTCAGCTTTGGCGTCGAAAACTCCGAGGAGCGCATCAGCGTATTTACAACACGGCTGGACACGCTTTTCGGCGTGACGTATTTGGCGGTCGCACCCGAACATCCGGCCGTTTCACACATCGTCACCAAGAAGGCGCGCAGTGCCGTGGAGCAGTTCACGCAAAGCTTGCGCTCCAAATCCGAACTCGAACGCACGAGCCTGATGGAAAAAGAGGGCGTCTTCACCGGCGCCTACGCGATCAATCCGCTTTCGCGCGAACGCGTGCCGGTTTGGGTAACCAATTATGTGCTCGCCGAATACGGCACCGGCGCCGTTATGGGAGTGCCCGCGCACGATCAGCGCGACTTCGAATTTGCGCGCAAGAACGCGCTCCCGATCGCAAGAGTCGTCGCGCCGCCCGGCGCGGATGTCAGCGCTCCCTTGAGCGAATCGTTTTTGGATGACGGGCGGCTGATCGCCAGCGGCGACTTCACGGGCATGTCGAGCGAGCGCGCGCGCAAAGCCATTGCCGGCCGGCTCGTCGCGCTCGGTCTGGGCGAGCCCAAAGTCAATTACCGTCTGCGCGATTGGCTCGTCTCGCGCCAGCGGTATTGGGGAACGCCGATTCCGATCGTCTATTGCGAAAAGTGCGGCGAAGTACCGATCCCCGACGATCAGCTGCCCGTATTGCTGCCCGCCGACGTTCCCATTACCGGCGAAGGTTCGCCGCTGGCCAACGATCCGGCATTCAGCAACACCACGTGTCCGAAGTGCGGCGGCCCCGCAAAGCGCGAGAGCGATACGATGGATACGTTCTTCGAATCGTCCTGGTATTATCTGCGCTATCTCGATCCGCACAACGCGAGCAAACCCTGGGACGAGGAAATCGCGCGGTACTGGATGCCAATCGATCAGTACATCGGCGGCGCGGAGCATGCGGTACTGCACTTGCTGTACTCGCGCTTCTTTTACAAATTCTTTCACGATCGCGGCTGGGTGGCGGGCGCGGACGAACCGATCACGCGTTTGTTCCATCAGGGCATGGTGCTCTACAACGGCGAGAAGATGAGCAAGTCACGCGGCAACGTGATCGGCATAGACGAGATCGTCGAACGGCGC
Organism: Vulcanimicrobiota bacterium; assembly: GCA_003136355.1. Lineage (GTDB taxonomy): Bacteria > Vulcanimicrobiota > Vulcanimicrobiia > Vulcanimicrobiales > Vulcanimicrobiaceae > Rubrimentiphilum. The sequence goes on from PLED01000032.1 coordinate 15,142, forward strand.
GGCGTCGACGCGATGCGTTTGTTCTTACTCTACGTTACGCCGCCCGAAGACACGAGCGACTGGACCGATGAGGGCATCAACGGCCGCGTCCGCTTCATCAACCGCGTCTGGCGCGCGTGCGAACCATTTTTAGAACGCGCCAAAAAAACCGACCCGCGCGCGTTGCCGGAAGTCTCGGGCGAGGATGAAAAAGCATTGCTGCGTGCCGTGCACGTTGCCGCGAAGTCGGCCGTCGACGAAACCCTTTCGCGCCGCTTTCATTATAATACCACCGTTGCGAGACTCGACGAATACGTCAATGCGCTGACGACCCTCGAACAAAGCGCGCCGGATTCGCCGGCAGTTGCTTACGCCGTGCATGCGCTGCCGCTGATCATCGCGCCCTTCGCGCCGCATCTGGCCGACGAGCTATGGGAGCGGCTGGGACACCAAACGACCGTACACGTGGAGCGCTACCTCGAACCCGACGAACGCGCGCTGGCCGTAGAATCCGTCACGCTGGTCGTTCAGGTAAACGGAAAAATCCGCGCGCGTCTCGACGTGGCGCCCGGCGTCTCGGAGGACGACGCGTATGCGCTGGCGGTCGCACAGCCGCCGGTGCAAGCTCAGCTTGAGGGCAAAGAAGTCCGCAAGCGCATTTTTGTTGCGGACAAACTCCTGAACATCGTCGCTTCGTAGCGTCGGGCGTCAGGAGTGTCGCGGCGCTCAGGATGACGCCTTGCGGCAGATGATGATCGACTCGGCGGCCGATGTCGGAACGATGCGTTCGACCGCGAGGCCGGCTTTCTTTAGCAAGTCTGCATACTCCGCGCGCGTGCGCTCGCGGCCGGAAACAAGAGCCAACATTTGCGCGTCGTTCAGATTTCCGGCGCTCCAGCGATTTGGTTTGCCGCCGATAAGCGTCTCTACGATCAGCACGCGCCCGCCTTCCATCAACTCGTTGCGGACATTGGCGAGGATCTTCACCGCCCGCTCGTCGTCCCAATTGTGCAGGACGTGACTGAGCAGATACGTTCGCGCACCGGAAGGAGCCCGTTCGAAAAAATCGCCTGCTTCAATACGCACGCGGGCGCGTTCGTCGCCAAGCACGTGCGGAGCTTGCGAAGTCGCGCCGGGCAGATCGAATAGTACGCCCTGAACCTCTCCATAAGCCCGCAAGATCGCGCGCAGCATCAAGCCTGAGCCGCCACCCACGTCGGCGACCGGGGAGGCTTGCGAGAAGTCGTACGCGCGTGCCACCGCGTCGCCGTAAAGCGGCGCGACCGACGTCATCGCGCTATCGAAGAGTTCCCCCACTTCCGGGTGCGAACGCGCATAGTCGAAAAAACTGCAGCCAAAGGCGATTTCAAATGCCGGTACGCCGCTGCGCAGCGTTTCGCTCAGGCGTTCCCAAGAATCCAACTGCCACGGCTCGCCCGCATAGCGAACGAAATCCGCGACACTTTCCGGCGTATCGCTCGCGGCGCAGCGTCCGATTCGCGTAAGTTCAAAACAGCCGCCCCGGGTTTCGCGCACAACATCGTAGCCCGATAACAACCGCAGGACGCGGCGCACGCTTGGTTCGTGCAGGCTCAAGTCGCGGGCGAGTTCATCAGGTGTCGCGGGACCGCGCGCCAGCTGGTCAGCAATACCGGCCCGCACGATCGCGCGCAACGCGAGCGCCGGCCAAACCGCGGTCACCATTTCAAGAACGGCGAACTGCGGCGGAAGCATACGGCGGCGCAGCGACGCGGCCCACATCACGACCGGCGTCGCCGCGCGGACGAGCGCCAGTGGTATCCTCACCGGCTTAGCGGCAGCGCGTCTTTAAAATACTCGTACGTTTCGCGAATTCCGTCGCTCAGCTCCGTGCCGGGCGACCAGCCCAGCTCTTTTTTCGCAAGCGCGCAATCGAATTGCGCATCGCGCGCGTCGCCCTGGCGTTTGGGAGCCTGCTCGACCGGCGCTTCAAAGCCCGACACCCTGCACAGCTCTTTATAGATCTTATTCACGCTGGTGCGCTTATTGGTGCCGATGCAATACATGCCGCCGCCGCCGCGCTCCAGCGCCGCGAGGTTGGCCGCCGCGACGTCGCGCACGTAAACGTAGTCGCGCGTCTGCTCGCCGTCGGAATCGATGCGGACGCCTTCCTTCGCCAAGAACCTGCCTATGAAGATCGCGATCACGCCGGCTTCGCCATTGGGATCCTGGCGCGGCCCGTACACGTTGCCGTAACGCAACGACGTAAAATCGAGCCCGCGCTCATGCTGGAAGAACCGCAAGTAGTGCTCGCCGACCATCTTCGTAATGCCGTACGGAGATTCGGGACGCTGCGGCGTCGTCTCGTTCATCGGTAAGCGTTCCGGCGTTCCGAATATCGCTCCGCTTGAGGCGTAAATAATCTTCTGCACGCCGTGGCGCACGGCGTTTTCCAGGATGTTGAGCAGCCCGACGACGTTCACTTGCGCGTCGTAGATCGGATCGCGCGACCCAATGGCGACGCTGGCCTGCGCCGCGTGGTGGCTCACGATCTCCGGCTTGAACTCTTGAAAGATCCGGGTAATCGATTCGTCGCGAATATCCATGTGCATGAATAACGCGCGAGGGGGCACGTTTTGACGACGGCCGCCACCATGTTCCCATAGCGCGTCGAGGACCAGCACCTCGTGGCCGGCCGCCAAGTACGCATCGGTCACATGCGACCCGATGAATCCGGCCCCGCCGGTGACCATGATCCGCATTGCAGCTCCTTTAATTCTTGCCGTCTCGTCGCAGTTGCGATACGTGCCGGAACGTACCCCGCTTTTGCTGTTGGGAGCCGCGGCCGCTTTAGGTGCGGCCGCCGCGCTGCCTTTTTCCCTCGAGGCGCGCGGATTGACGCTGTGCGCATGCGTCGTGCTCTGCGGCTGGATAGCGCTGGCACGTCCGTCGCTTTTGCCGCTTCGCGCGTGCGCTGCGGTCGCCCTTGGAGCCGGTTGGTCCCTTGCGGCGCTGCACGTTTCGGCTGCCGCGCCCGGATTTACGGGAAAGACTGCGCGCATCGCGTGCACGGTTCTCGATCCGAACGGCGCGCAAGACTCCGGAAGCAGTTTTATCTGCGCGGCGGATGACGGAACGAAACTCGCCGTTACGACGCGCGGATCGCTTCCGAATGCCGGCGCTCGCGTGCTGCTGCGCGGACGGATCGAATCTTTTGACGGACCGCGCAATCCCGGCGAACCCGACCAGCGCGCGATCGAACGCGAACGCGGGATTACCGCGCGCATCGGCAACGCGCAGATTCTGCGCCTTCTGCCGGCCCGCGCACCGACGCTCGACGTGCTCATCGCAAGGGCGCACGAGTGGGCGCTCGCGCAGCTGCGCGCGCGACTCGCGGAGCCGTCGGCGACGATTCTTGCAGGCGAACTCTGGGGCGAGCGGTCGGCGCTGCCGCCCGAGCTGAGAACGGAGTTTCAGGAGACGGGAACGGTGCACGTGCTGGTCACCGCGGGTTTGCACCTGGGAGTCGTCGCTGCGCTGACGCTTCTGCTCCTGCGATTCTTCAGCACGCCACGACTGGCCGCGTGCGCGCTCACAATTGGCGCCATTTGGGTCTACGCAGTCTTCAGCGGCCTGCACCTGCCCGCGATGCGCGCTGCAACGATGATTTCGTTTGCGCTGATGGCCTATGCGTGCGGACGCGCCACGCGAGCGTAGAATATCTTCGGGGCGGCGCTGCTCGCTATTGGGCTATTCGATCCGCTAGCGATTGGCGGAGCTTCGTTTGCGCTTTCATTTTCGTGCGTCGGCGCGATAGTGCTCTGCGCGGATTGTATCGACCACGAACTCCAGCGGTATGCGGAGCTCCCGGCCCGTTTGCGCGAAACGTTTACATTAACGCTCGCGACGCAAATCGGAACCTGGCCGCTGACCGCCTCGGTGTTCCTACTCTTCGCGCCTTACGCGATCGTGGCCAACGCCGCGGTCGTACCGTGCGTCGGCGCGACAATGATCCTCGGCACCGCGCAACTCGCACTTGCCGCTGTTCCGCAGCTGGCGCAAGCGATTGCGAACCTCAACGGCTGGGTGCTGGCATGGATCGTCGCAACGGTTCACACCCTCGCGACGCTCCCCGGCTCGACGGTCACCGCGATGCCGCCACCATTGTGGACGATCGC
>PLED01000054.1 GCA_003136355.1 Vulcanimicrobiota bacterium
GCAGCTCGCAAAGTTTGTCGCGGCGCATTATCTTTGCACACTGGGCGAAGCACTTTCGACCGTCGTACTCAGCGGTGCCGTGCCGCGAACGATCGATACGTTCGTGCGCACGACGCTGCAAGCGAGTCCCGAGCGTTATCCTTCGGTCCCCGCACGTTTGCTCGCACTCATTTGGGAAGATCTCGGCGAAGGTTTCACGATCGAGCAACTCTTGCGCCATCCCGAAGCGCGACGCGCGGGAGACCGTGCCGGGCTCATGCGTTACCTCAATGCGCTGGTGCGCAGCGGGGACCTCAAGCGCGAGCGCCGCTTTGTCGACGCGCGCACGCACGAGTATCGCGTCAAAGTCTTGTTCCCGGGCGACGGAGCCGGCAAAGGGCCCAAGTCCAAGGCGCTCGTGGATTTCGTTCGCCGGCAACCGGGAGTGCCGCGGGCCGATGCGCTTCTCGCGGGGTTTTCGGGAGCGATCCTGGCGCGCGCGCTCAAAGCCGGGATTATCCGCGAAGAAGAGGTCGTTCCCGCGCGGGCATCGGGCCGCGCGGCGCTTCCGCCGCCGCTGTTCGAACCTACCGCGGAACAGCAAGCGGCGATCGAAGCAATTCGCGCTAAGCTCGATCAAGGCGTCCACGACGAGATCTTGCTCCAGGGCATTACCGGCAGCGGCAAGACGTTTGTCTACATCGAGGCGATCAAACACGTGCTGGGCGGAGGCGGCAGCGCGATCGTGCTGGTGCCGGAGATCTCGTTGACGCCGCAGATTGCGCGCCGGTTCGAGCAAGCCTTCGGCGATCGCGTCGCGGTGCTGCACTCCGCGCTTTCGGAGCGCGAGCGATTCGACGCGTGGCAGGCGTGCGCGAACGGAGACGTCGATGTCGTGGTCGGAGCCCGCAGCGCGGTCTTTGCGCCGCTGCACAACGTCCGGCTACTCGTCGTCGACGAAGCGCACGAGACCTCGTATAAGCAGGACAGCTCCCCGCGCTACCATGCCGTGCGCGTCGGCCGCGAACGGATGCGGCTGGAGGAGGGCCTACTGTTGCTCGGCAGTGCGACGCCGCCGTTGGAAAGCTTCGCCGACGTCTTAGCGGGGCGCGTGACGCTGCACGAGCTGCGCACGCGCGCGACCAAACAAGCGCTGCCCACCGTCCGCGTTGTGGACATGGCGCAAGAATTCGAAGCGGGTAACCGGAGAATTTTCAGCAGCGCACTGCTTCAGGCACTCGACGAACGCATGCAGCGCCGCGAAAAGACGGTGCTCTTCGTGAACCGTCGCGGAAGCGGCAATTTCTTGCTCTGCCGCGCCTGTGGCCACGTGCCCATGTGCGCGCGCTGCAGCGTCTCGCTCACGGTTCACCGCGCCGACCACAAACTTCGCTGCCACTACTGCGATGCACAGCGCGCCATCCCTGAGCGCTGCGAAAAGTGCGGGAACGAGGCGATCAAGGAATTGGGCGTCGGCACGCAGCGCGTGGCCGAAGAAGTGCAGAAGCTCTATCCGAACGCGCGCGTGATCCGGATGGACAGCGATACGACCACGCGCATCGGCGAGCACGCGCGCTTGTTGGATGCGTTCGGAGAAGAAGGCGACGTTTTAGTCGGCACGCAGATGGTCGCGAAAGGGTTAGATTTTCCGACCGTGACGCTGGTCGGCGTGGTCGCCGCTGATATCGGACTGCACGCGCCGGAGTTCCGCGCGTCGGAACGGACGTTTGCGCTGGTGATGCAGGTGTGCGGCCGGAGCGGCCGAGCGAGTCCCGGCGAAGCGATCGTGCAAACGTACTCGCCCAATCATCCGGCGATCGTCTATGCGGCCGCGCACGACTACACGGGTTTCGCGAGGCAAGAGCTCGCGGACCGCGTCGCGATGCGCTATCCGCCCTCATGCGAATTGTTGTACCTCGGTATTTTTGGAAGAAATCGGCCCGTCGTTTTGGAGCAGGCCCGCAAGTATGCCGCACTGCTCGAGGCCGCCGGCGTCGGGGAAGTCCTGGGCCCGGCTCCCTTCCCGATCGCGCGTCTCAACGACGAGTGGCGCTTCCGGATCGCGCTCAAAGGCATGCAAGGCGAACCGATGCGCACCGCCGTGCGCGCCCGTGTCGTCCCGCCGGCGCGAAAGAATCGCACGACGCGGCTTGCGATCAACGTCGATCCATGAATAGAATGACGCAATGAGCCTATCGAACGCCGCCTGGATCCCGCTGGTTTGGGTTTTCGGCGGCATCGCCGCCGGTCTGGTCGTGCAGTTTGGTCTGCTGGTTCCCTTGAAGCGTTTAGCCAAACGCAACGGTTGGGACGCGCTCGGAACGATTGCGACGATAGCGGCATCGGTCATCGTGCTGTGGTGCGCCCTCGCGGGTCTCTACATCGGTCTGGGCAGCGTCGTCCTTACGCCGCGCACGGGAATCTTTCTCGATCGCCTTATTTCCTCGCTCGCAATTCTCTCGGTCACCTGGGTGCTGGCGCGCTTCCTGGGCGCGGCGGTGGCTGCGTACGGAAGGCAAGCCGACAAGCGCATTTTCTCCGCATCGCTGTATGCGAACGTCGTGCAGGGCGCGGTCATGGTGGTCGGCATCATCACGGTGCTCAGCAGCTTCGGCGTTTCGATCGCGCCGCTGCTTACCACGCTCGGTCTGGGAGGCTTGGCGGTCGCGATCGCGCTGCGCGACACGCTTGCGAACCTGTTCTCGGGCGTGCACATCGTCGCGTCGCGTCAGATCCGTCCGGGCGATTCAGTCAAGTTCGATTTCGGCGTCGAGGGCGAGGTCAGCGATATTCAATGGCGCAGCACCACGATTCGCGACGCGCAAAACAACACCGTGATCGTACCGAACGAAAAAGTCGCCGGGTCCGTGCTCGTTAATTACTCGCTGGGATCGAACGATCAACTCGTGCCGGTCAGTGCGATCGTACCGTGGAAGGGGAACTACCACGAGCTGGAAGCCCTTGCGAGCCGCGCGTCGCGCGGCGCANNGGCGCAACCGTGGCATTGACCGGCGTGAACGAAGCGAGCCTTGAGGTGACGGCGTATCTGCCGGTCGAGAGCGCAAAAGACCGCGCGCAGGCGGCTGCCGAGTTTCGCCGCCGGCTTTACGATGCGGTGCGAACAGCCAATCTAGGAGAACGAGCCGCCGAGCAGTAAGCCCTCCGCCGGAGGTCAATTATGCGTCGTTCGATTTTGATTTCGGCGTTCTTTGTCTTTGGAGCGCTGGTTTTTCACCCGGCTCCGGCGCGAGCCGGAATGCATTTTTGTAACAAGACGGCAAATACGGTCAACGTCGCGATGGCGACCGATTATCTTATGGATTACCACGTCTGGGGCTGGTGGCAAGTGGGCGCTGATTCGTGCAGGGCGGTGATCAGCGCCGATCTCGACACGACGGGCGATACCTCGTACTACTATTACGCCTACGCCACAGCCGGCGGCACCTGGACTGGCGACAGCAGTTTTTGTATCGACCCGAATTACGCGTTCGACTTAAATGACGAGCAGGAAGGCGCGTGCATAACCGGCGCGCATCGGGATTTCAAGACGATCAGCACACACGACGAGAGCGACTTTACCGTCTCCCTGCTGCCGTAAAGAAAAAGCCGCCTATTTGGCGGCTTTTTTCTTTCGCGACGTTTTCGGCGCGGCGGCCTTTTTTCTCGTCGTTTTCTTGACGGGCGCACCGGAGGCGGATATTTTCGCTACGGCTTTAGCCAGTCGCGACTTCTTGCGCGCGGCTTTGTTGGGATGAATGATCCCTTTGCGCGCGGCCTTGTCGAATTGGCTCTCGACCGGCTGCACGAGCTCGCCACCTTCGGCGGCGGCTTTCTTGTAAATGGTTTTCAGACGCGTTTTGACGTCGAGGTTACGTTTGCTGCGGCGCTCGGTCGCGCGCATCCATTTTTCGGCTGCTTTAATGTTAGGCACGAGGCGCAGTATAGCACATTTCTACGATCCGCAGGTAGCTCTCGTACCGGCTCGGCGCGATGCCCCCGGCTTCGACCGCTGCGCGCACCGAACAGCCGGGTTCGGTGAGATGGCCGCAGTCATTGAATTTGCAGGCGGCCGCCCGTTCGCGGAGCTCGGGGAAGCCTTGCACGATCTCCGCCGGGGTGGCTTCGCCGAGGCCAAACTCCGATACGCCCGGGCTATCTATAAGGAAGCCCGAGGGCAGGCGGTAGAGCCGCGCAGTGCTCGTCGTCTGCTTGCCTAATCCGGCGCTTGAGAGTTCGCCGACTACTGCAATGCCGCCGAGCGCGCGAAAGATCGAACTCTTGCCGACGCCCGAGACGCCCGCCAGCATGGCTTTGCGCCCCGCCAAACTTTCGCGCAGGGCGTCCATACTTTGGCCCGTTTTGGGATTGACGACGAGCGTGGTATAACCGAGCGATTCATACAGCGCAGCCAGCTCTTTGCGCAGGCTCGGCGCGGCGCGATCCGGCTTGGTGAAGATCGCGATCGCGTTAATGGATTCGAGCTCGGAGTAGACCAAGAGTTGATCGAGCGTCGTTAATCGCGGCGGCGGATCCGCCAGCGACGTTACGGTGACCAGCGTATCAACGTTAGCGGCCATCACTTTGGAGCGCCCGCCCGCGATCCGCCGGGTCAGCGTAGATTCCCTCGGAAGAACGCGCTCGATTAATGTGCTCTCGTCTTCGAGAATGCGCGCTTCGACGCGATCTCCCGAAACGGGCATTTCACGTTTACCGCGCAACCGCTTGAGCGCCGCCATGCGTGGCTCCGCTTCGCCGTCCAAGGCTATCCAAGCCGAGTTCTTGCCGATGCCGAGCACCAGGCCCGGGAAGAGCTCGTTCACGCGCCTAACGATTGATCCACAGTGAATTGGGCGCGAACAGTTCGTTTCGACGGAGCGATTGACGATGTAACGCAGCGGAAGATGTCGGCATCTTTACCGGGTGGTTCGTCGTTGCAGTTCGGCGCGCCTCACGCGGCGGCCGGCCGGACGTACGGGCTCGTCCAGGGGCCGGTTTCGATAGAGCCGGTGGAAGTCGCGCAAGCGCTTCCCGGCGCGCGATGGTTTGAGGAGACGATCATCGCTCTGGCAATTGAACCAACGCCCGCGGATGCCTTGCCCGCGATTGCGGCGGCGTTTTCCGGCGGCGCCGGCATGTCGGGCGTTCTGGATTGCGCCGTTCTGGCATGCGGCGTCGTCATCGAATTTCAGCCTGCGCGCACGATGCCGTCGATCGTTCTTAACGTCGTTGACGTCGAACTGCGACGGTTTCATGGCTACCGTAAAGTCACGCTGCTGAACCCGCTGCCGGCGGAGATCTTGGCACAGATCGCCGCAAGCGGTCTGCAGGCATCCGAGATTGCGCCCGGCCGCATTCTCGAAACGTTGTTGGAGCAGAGCGGTGTGGAGTAATCTGCTGCATTCATTCGCGCCGACCGATGTTCTGGACATCGTGGCGACGAGCGTCCTGATCTATTATCTCGTGCTGCTGATCCGGGGAACGCGAGCCGTTCAAATTTTGACCGGCGTTCTGGTTCTCGTCGCGTTACTGGGTTTTGCCACGTTCTTGAATCTGTTTCTGCTCGGAACGATCTTGAAGCTTGCGCTGCTTGGCGCAGCCGTTTCGCTGCCGATCATCTTTCAACCCGAATTGCGCCGCGCACTGGAGCGCTTAGGTCGCGGCGGAATCTTCCGCTCGGAAGACGTCGAGCGCCAAAATCGCACCGAGGATCGCGCGATGTCGATTATGGCGCGGACGGCGTTTCTGCTTTCACGCGAAAGGATCGGCGCGCTGATCGTGATCGAACAGCAGACGGGTCTCAAAGAGTTCGTGGAGAGTGGCACAGTCTTGAATGCCAGACTCTCTGCCGAACTGCTGCTCTCGATTTTCTCGCCGCGTTCGCCGCTGCACGACGGCGCCGCGATCGTGCGCGAAGATACCGTTGAAGCTGCTGCCTGTCTTTTGCCGCTGGCCGAACAGTCGCTGGGGGAGCCGCGGCTGGGAACGCGTCATCGCGCCGCGCTCGGCCTTTCCGAACAAACCGACGCCGTGGTGATCGTTGTTTCCGAGAGCGGCACCGTGGCCGTAGCTCGCGACGGAAAGCTCACTCGAGCGATAGAGGAAGAGCCGCGACTCTTTCGTTTCTTGCTCGCGGCAACGCGGCCGCACCGCGATCCAGGGGCGATGCGTCGCGATCTGGTGCGCAATTTAAGAGCGCGACTCACTCCGCCGCGAAAGACCGCGGCCCAAGACCATGCTGCAGATCATCCGTCATAACTTCGCGCTCAAGGCGCTCTCCGTATTGCTTGCGCTGATCGGCTGGTCGTATTTCCGGCTCGCCGGCAACGCGCTCGTGCCGACGTTCGAAGAGCATCTCACCGTGCCGATCACGGCCGCGAATCTGCCGGCGGGACTTATCGCGACCTATTCCGATAAAGCCGCCACCGTCGCAATCGTCCCCAAGCCCGGCGAGCCGCCGTTAAAACAGGAAGAGGTCAAGGCGGTACTCGATCTTTCCAACCGCACCGCCGGCGTTTACAACGTCCCGGTTCAACTCGTCGCGCCGAACGTCGTGGTGCAATCACTGAGCCCGGCCTCGGTCTCGTTGACGATCTCGAAGATGGATCAAAAGACGTTTCCGCTGGCCGTCCATTATGGCGGACAAGGCGACGTCGTTGTGAGTCATTTTACGCTGACGCCGTCGTCCGCGGTGGTTCGCGGCCCGACCGACGCCCTTTCGCAGGTCGCTACCGTGCGCGTGGATATTCAGCTCGCCAGCGGCAAAGCGAAACTCGACGCGATGATCCGCCCGGTCGCCGTCAATT